>CAZUGY010000008.1:0-58045 GCA_964620265.1 uncultured Alcaligenaceae bacterium | reverse complement strand
GACCTACTCCCGGTAGCGCCGCATCGCCTCGTCGAGCGTGCGCAGCTGCCGCTCGAAGGCCGCGCACATGCGGCACACCGCGAGGTGCCATCGCAGCTTCGTCGCTGCCCAGCCGGACAGCGGCTCCTCGCGCATCCGCGACAGCAGGTGCGATGTCTCCTTGCAGGACACGAGGTGTCCCAGGGCGCGGCGGAGCAGCGAAGCCATGGCGGTGAGCGAGCGGCAAGGGGCGGTTCTAGCCCCGCGCCCGCCCCCCGAACCCGTTGAGCTCGAGGCACTCGCGCAGGGACATCCGTGCCCGGTAGAGGATGACCCAGAGGTTATTCGCGCTGATCGCGAGTTCCTTACAGATCTCCTCGCTCGTGAGCTCCAGCACCTCGCGCATCATGAACACGCGCGCGGTCTTCGGCGGCAGCTTCTCGAGGCAGAAGTCCACGATGCTCATGAGCTCCTGCCGTGCGAGCGATTGCTCGGGATCGCCCCAATCCGACGGCGCCGATTGCCACGCGCCATTCTCCCGGAAGAGCCCTTCGAAGTCCTCGAGGTCGCCGTCCTCGTCCAGGGTGCTGGCGGCCACGGGATCGCGCTGCTTGCGGCGTATGGCGTCCACGATCTTGTGCTTCAGGATGCCGGTGAGCCAGGTCTTGACCGTGGACTTGCCGGTGAAGCCGGCGCGGGCGGCGAGGGCGGCGGCGAGCGTGTCCTGCACCACGTCCTCGGCCAGGGCCGGGTCGCGCAACTGGAGCCTGGCCACCCGCAGCAGGTAGCTTCGATGCTGCGTGAGCTGAAGGTCGAAGTCGTCGGGCATGGCGCGTCCGATAGTAGGAGCATTCGCCGCCATGGCCTAGTCAGGGGTCACCCCCGATGTCCGGGACGCCAGCGATGTGAGCGGTCACTTGCGCCACGATCTCCTTGTAAGCGCTCTCCCTACACCGCAATCCCGGGTCGGCCGATGTCGATCCCGATGCCAACGCGGTTCAATGCAGCCATGGATACGCACACGGATTCGTCGCTTCGCCCCCGCCGGAAGGCATACCCCTTCCAGCTTCGCGATCCGGTGGACGGGCGCAAGGTCCGCGCCCGCTTCCTGGCCGACGTGAAGGAGATCGACGGTTGCCTTGCCGCGTGGGAGATCGTCGCGCCGGGGCGGGTGCGCGCCTGACCCGAGGCCACAGGCCAGCAGCCTCCGCATCGTCGATTGCGCGCGAGCCGGGAACATCGCCAGCATTCCAGCGTCATACCGGCTGCATGGCCCGACACCACATCAATCCGGAGGAGCTCGCGAGGATCTGCGGCGCGATGCTGCAGGCGATGGCGGAAGCGCGCGCGCTCACGGACGCCGGCAATGTCGACGAGCGCTTCCGCGCGTGCCTCAACCTGGCGCGGGACAACTACGACCTGCTGCTGGCCCACCTCATCTCCGCGGAGCCCTCCACTGCGCAATATGCGCGGGGCCTGGCCGATTCGATGGGCAATCACCTGGCCGAGCTCGAGGCCGTCCTCGCGCGCGCCACGTCCGACATGCACTGACGTCGCGCGGCGGCATGGGGGCCCGCGGTCAGGGCGTGGCCAGGTCGTCGCCGGCCTCGCGCAGCTTCACCAGCGCATGCAGCGCGCGACTGATGGGCGCGTCCATGCCCAGGGCTGCGGCCCGCTCCGCGACATGGCCATTCAGCATGTCGATCTCCGTGGGCTTGCCACGGAGGATGTCCTGCGCGGTGCTCGAATACTGCGTGTCCATCGCCCCCGCGACTTTCCACGTGGCCGCGATCATCGCTGCCTCGTCGAGCGCGATGCCGTCCGCGCGCGCCACGGCGACCGTCTCGCGCACGACGTCCTCCATCAGCTTGCGCACGGGCGGCGTGGCCGCCATGCGGCCGTAACGCGAGCGGCCCAGCGCGGAGATCGCATTGAAGGCGCAGTTCACCGTGAGCTTGGTCCACAGCGCCGCCTCGATGTCGTCGCTCACGGGGCACTTCACACCGGCCCGCTCGAACATCGCCGCGATGGCGGCCACGCGCTCCCGCGCCCGGAGCCGGCCCGCGCAGGCGCGGGGCACGCCGAGGTCGAGATCGCCGCGGCCGGTATGCCGTACCACCCCCGGCCCCTCCATGTACGCACCGACCCAGACCACCGACGCGAGCACGAGCTGCGCCAGCTCCTGCGCGGCCCACGCCGCATTCTCCACGCCGTTCTGCAGCGTGATCACCACGGCATCGGGACGCAGGTGGGGCCGCATCGACGCGGCCGCCGCGCGCGTATCGGGCGACTTCACGCACAGGAGCACGACGTTGGCCGCAGCGACGGCGGCAGGACCGGTGGCCGCCTCCACGCGCACCACGTCGCGGCGCTCCGCGCGCTCGATCACGAGCCCGTCGCGCAGCATCGCCTCCACGTGGCGCGCACGCCCGATGAGGGTGACGGGCGCGCCCGCCAGCGCGAGCATGCCGCCGTAGTAGCAGCCGACCGCGCCGGCGCCCAGGACGGCCACGTGCGGCCAGGAAGGAGTGTTCATGGCGAAAGGATAACGCGGGCGCGCAAGCACGCGGCCGGACACCGTCCGCGAAGGCCTATCGCGAGTCCCGTCCGCGCCAATGGGCCAGGGCCACGCACAGCAAGGCCGTGATCAGAGTGTACCCGCGTCACATCCTGCAGGACACGAGCTTCAACTGCGCACCGACGGACGTGACGTTCCGGGCATGACACAACGGAGCCACGGGACGGCTGGACTAGCGCAGCTCGATGATCGCACTGTCGATGGATGCCTTGACCGCCTGCACATCTGCGGCATCGTCTCCCATCACGGTGTCCCAGCCCAGGCGCACATAACTGGAGCGATGCCTGCGCTTCAGCACGAGGGTTTGCGCTCCACGTTGCTGGCCGGGTGCATAGTCGGTGGCGTACCCGATGAGCTCGTGGACACCGCCCTCCCAGAGGCCGGCCTGCACGGCTTGCACGATCGTCGCCATGCGTTGGTGGAACTCGCGCACGACCGCCAGCGTCATCGCGTCGGTTCCCATCGCCCCGGTGACCGGGTTACGTCCGGGCGTACTCATCGGAAGGTTTTCGGCACGTCGTCAGTGCTTGATGAACGGCGCGGCATCGTGGGCATGCTTCTTCTGCTGCTTGGCCGCCTTCTTCTGCTTCGGCGTCAGCGCGGGCTGCTTCTTGCTTTCTTTCGGGGGCTGATGGGACACGGGGTGCTCCTGTGGGTCGCAACGGCTCGGCGACTGACGAGATCGGGTGCCGCACACGGATCGGGCGACGTTCCGGAGGATAGAGGCGAACGAAGCGTGTCGTCTGCACGCTGGCGCACACACCGGACGCCTTGCGCAGCCGTGGTACCCACCTGCCCCGGAAGAGCGGCCGAGATCATGTCGCGACGCGGGCGGCGATCCGCGGGAGCGTGACGGTGAAAACCGTGCCGGCGGCTGCCGATGACGTCACGGCCAGGATGCCGCCGTGCCCGCGCACGATCTCGCGTGCGATGAACAGGCCCAGGCCGAGGCTCGTCGACAGCGGCGCCGGCGATGCCGGATGCTCGCCGGCGATCTGCACCAGCGGATCGAAGATGACCTGCAGGGCGTCGGGTGGAATTGCCGGCCCGTCATTTCGCACTTCGATCACGACCGAGCTCGCCTCGCTCCGGGCCGAGAGCGTGATGGGCTTCCCCGGCTCGCCGTATTGCAGGGCGTTGTTCAGGAGGTTGGACAGCACCTGACCAAGCCGCGCCGGATCGACCTCCGCGCGCAGGTCGCCGATCATCTCGAGATCGAAGACGTGATCCGGATGCGCCGACTGCACTTCGTCATGCGCGTCCTCGCACACCTGTCCCACGTCGTAGGCCATGGCCATGATCGGGATGCGCTTGCCCAGGCGCGCGCGGGTGAATTCGAGCAGATCCCGGATCATGAGGCTCATGGTGAGCACGCTTTGCGTGACGCGCACGACGGCGGCGCGTCCTTCCGGTGCCACGCGTCCCGGCCGCGCCAGGTAGTGCGCCGACATCGAGATGGCATTCAGCGGGCTGCGCAGGTCGTGCCCGAGGATGGCGAGGAACGTGTCGTGTGAGCGCATCATCTGGGTGGAATAGCTCATGACCGATTCCGCCAGTGCCTGGTCCACTGCCTCGTTGAACCGCGTCATCTCCGCCAAGGCGGGATCGCGTGCCGCCGGCTGGTGCTGACGCCATAGCTTCAGGACGCTCGCCCGCAGCGCACGATACTCCGCGGCATGTTGCCGCAGGTCGAATCCCACCTGTTGCCGGAGCGCGCCGTGCGCCGCCGCGGCAGTCTCGCCGCCCAGCTCGACCGGCGCCCAGCCCTTCGACTTGTCGCTCTGCTGGGCATCCGTCTGGGCGACCTCGAGATCGCGGGCGATGGCCAGCAGGATCTCCCTCGCGTGATTGCGCAGCGCCAGGGCGGTCATGGTTTCGGCGGCAGGCTTCAGCGTCGAGGCGAATGCCTCCCACTCCGTCAGGATCGAGTCGCTGTTCTCGTGGATGAACCTGGCCAGCGTCATGCGGCGCTCGCGGGTCCGGCCCGGACGTCGACGACGTGGGCCTGCCGATCGTCGACAAGGAGGAGGGTCCCGCTCTCCTGCAACACCCCATCGAGCGAGACACCGGCATCCGTCGATGTCCCGTCCTCCCCATGCTCACTCCGGCGCACGGTGATGTCGTACGTCGTCTCGCGGTAGCGGTAACGCATCGTGAACTCGTTCCACCCCGGGGGCATGCAAGGCTTGAAATGCAGGTGCCCGGAATGGAGCGTGACCCCCAGAAGCGACTCCACGATGAGACGATACATCCATCCCGCCGACCCCGTATACCAGGACCAGCCGCCGCGACCCGCATGGGGGGCAAGGCCATAGACGTCGGCGGCCACCACGTACGGCTCGACCTTGTACCTGGCCACTTCGTCCGGCGTGCGCGCGTGGTTGATCGGATTGATGATCGACGTCAGCTCCCAGGCGCGGGCCGCGTCGCCCTGCGCGGCGAAGGCCATCGCCGCCCAGATGGCGGCATGGGTGTACTGCCCGCCGTTCTCGCGTACGCCCGGCACGTAGCCGCGGATGTATCCGGGGTCGAGCGCGGACGTGTCGAACGGCGGATCGAGCAGGCGAATGACGCCGTCGTCGCTGCGCACGAGGTGGGTGTAGAGCGAGCTCATGGCCAGCGCGGAGCGCGCGGGGTCGCCGGCACCGGACAGCGCCGACCAGCTCTGCGCGATCGAATCGATGCGGCATTCCGGATTCTCGCTGGACCCGAGCGGCGTGCCGTCGTCGAAATACGCGCGGCGGTACCAGGCGCCATCCCATCCGTGCTGCTCGATGCGCTGGCGCAACTGCGCGGCTTCGCCGATGCAGCGCTCGGCGAAGGCCGTATCCCGCCGCGCTCGCGCGACGTCGGCAAACTGCACCAGCACGTCGTGGAGGAAGAACGCGAGCCAGACGCTCTCGCCCTTGCCGTCCCGGCCGACGAGGTTCATCCCGTCGTTCCAGTCGCCGGAGCCCATCAGCGGCAATCCGTGCACGCCGAAGCGCAGGCCGTGCACCAGCGCCCGCACGCAGTGTTGATAGACGTTGGCGACCTCATCCGCCTGGCCCGGCAGGTCGTAGTAGGAGTCGTCCCTGGGATTGACCGCGCGTCCCTCGAGGAAGGGCACGGTCTGGTCGAGGATCGAGGTGTCGCCGGTGGCCGCGACATACCGGCACGTCGCCAGCGGCAGCCACAGGTAGTCGTCCGAGCAATGCGTCCGCACGCCGCGCCCCGAAGGCGGATGCCACCAGTGCTGGACGTCACCCTCGATGAACTGGCGGCTCGCACAGAGGGCGATCTGCGCCCGCAGCAGTCCGGGATCGGTGTGCACAAGCGCCATCGCATCCTGCAACTGGTCGCGGAAGCCGTAGGCGCCGCCCGACTGGTAGTAGCCGCTGCGGGCCCACAGCCGGCACGCGATCGTCTGGTACACGAGCCAGCCGTTGGCGAGGAGGTCGAGGGCGGGTTCCGGCGTGCGGACCTCGAGGGCGCCGAGCGCATGCCGCCAGTACCGCACGACTCCCTGGAGCACGTCGTGCGCGGCGGCCGCACCGCGAAAGCGCTGGACCAGCCGGCCGGCCTCGTCGGCGTGGCTCGCGGCGCCGAGCCGGAACACGGTCTCGCGTTCCTGCCCGTCGTCCAGGTCGTAGATCACCTGCATGGCGGCGCACGGATCGAGCCCGGCGCCCGTCCTGCCGGACAACCGCGCGCGGCGCAATGCGGCGGGCGCGCGCAACGTCCCGTTGCGTCCGATGAATTCGAGCCGTGAGCCGGTGACGGTGCGCGTCGGCTCGTCGACGTCGAAGAACGCGACCCAGTCCGGAAACTCGCCGTTGTAGGGATTGCGCGCATACAGCGCGCCGTTGCGGGCATCGATCTCGGTGGTCACGTGCATGGCGGACCTGGCCCGCACGTCGCCCAGGACCCACTCGACGTAGCCGGTCACCGCGAGCCGGCGGGTGCGCCCGGACCGGTTGGTCACCTTCAGTGCGTAGAACTTCACGGCGGCGTCGTGGGCCACGAAGACCGTCAGCTCTGAATGAATGCCCTCCTCGGCATGCTCGAACACGGTATGGCCGAAGCCGTGCCGCGTCACGTAGCGCGGCGCGTCGCCGACGCCGGGCGTCGCCGGCGACCAGACGTGGCCGGTTTCCTCGTCGCGAATGAAGATCGCCTCTCCGCTGGGATCGCCGACCGGATCGTTGTGCCACGGCGTGAGCCGGAACTGATGCGCGTTCTCCACCCACGTGTAGCCGAGCGAGCTCTCGGACACGACGGTCCCGAAGCGCGGATTCGCCATGACGTTGGCCCAGGGCGCAGGCGTGGCGACATCGCCGCGCGGCGCGATGACGTACTCGCGGCCATCGGCCGTGAACCCGCCCGTCCCGTTGTGGAACAGGAGGTCGCGCACCGTGCGGTCCAGTGGCACGGCAGCTTCCGGGCGCCGGGCGCGGCTCGGCGCATGCCGCGCCACGCGCGGCTCGACCGGAGGCCGCATGTTGACCTGCTCGGCGAGCGTCCCGCGACTGTCGCTGATGATCACCCGGGCGACCGACTGGAACAGGATCCGGTCCTCCACGGACATCTGCTCCGCGTGCCTGATGAAGATGCCGCCCGGACGATCGACGAAGTGCGCTTCCACACCCGCCGCGATCAGCCCGACGATCTGCTCCTGCAACGGCTGCCGGTAGCCGTCGTGGCCTTCGTTCCAGATCACGAGGTCGACGGCCAGTCCCTTGAGCCGCCAGTAGGCATGCGCCTGCACGAGCTGGCGGACGAGCTCGATGTTCTCCGCATCGGCGATCTGCAGCAGCACGATCGGCAGGTCGCCGGATATCGCGTAACCCCACAGGCTCGATTGTCCCCGGCGATTGCGGCCGAGGATCGTGCCGGGCGCCCGCCACGCCGGGGTGGCGTAGATGACGGCACTGGCCAGGCGCGCATACAGCTGCGAATCGGCCTCGGTGGCATTGAGCTGGCGCAGCACGATCTGGCTGTGCGTCCACGTCAATTCGAAGACGCGGTCGGCAAGCCCCCGGTCGCGATACTTGTCGACGAGATGCAGCACGGCATCGCGCGAGTCGCCCGCGCCCACGACGAGGTCGATCGTGACCGTCGCGCCCGCGGCGATCACCGCCTTCTGGCGGATCGCCGTGATCGGATCGAGCACGGAACCCTCGGTATCCGACAGCCTCCCGGCCTGGATCATCGCGAGCGGTGCGGCGACCGTCCCGCGCCGACCGAGGAAGCGGGCGCGATCGGTCTCGAACGAGCATTCCGCCTCGGCCGCGCCGTGCACGGTCATGAGGTGGAACATCCACGGTACGGCCTCCTCGCGGGAACGCGCGCGCCGCGTGCACAGGATCGCATCCCGCGAACGCAGGATCTCGGTCTGCACGAAGAGGTTGCTGAAGGCCGGGTGCAGCACGTCGGCGTCCGGCGGCGCGAGCGCCACCTCGGCGTAGCTCGTGACGTCGACGGTCCGCGCAGTGCGCGCGCGGTTGGTGATGCGCACCCGCCGCAGCTCGATGTCGTCCTCCGGCGAGACGACGATCTCGGTGTGGGTCTCGAAGTCGAGGTCCGTACGCCGGAACTCGGCACGTCCTTCGGAGAAGATCGATTCGTAGGCGTTCCCTTGCGCACACGTCGGCTGATGCGCGGTGGACCAGAACTGCCCGCCCGCCACCTCGCGCACGTAGCAGAACGTGCCCCAGTTGTCGCAGGTCCCATCCTCGCGCCAGCGTGTCACCGCCAGGTTCTTCCAGCGGCTGCTGCCGCCGCCGGCATGGGTCACCATCACGTGGTAGCGGCCGTTGGACAGCAGCTGAACTTCCGGCATCGAGGTGTCGGGCGTGGTCAGGACGCGCACCGGGAACTCGGGTCCGGCGATAGCCACGCGCAGGCCATCCAGCTCCGCTGCCTGCGCATGCGCGCGCGTGGCGCGGGGGATGCGCTCCTGCAGCAGGAGCAGCGTTGCCTGCAGCAGCGGCTCGGCCTCGAAGCGCCGCTGCATCGGCTGTCCGAGCAGGGCGTAGGCACAGGCCAGGAGGCTCATCGCCTGGTGATGCGCCATGTAGGAACGAACGATGGCGCTCGCTTCGCCGCGCCGCTGCCGCGACGGCGTGTAGTCGATGGCCTCGTACAGGCCAAGCCGACCCGCGAGGCCCGCCGCAGCGAGGCGCTGCAGGTTGCTGCACGCCGCCTCGGGCGCGACCATCAGGGCAAGCGCCGAGGCATAGGGCGCCACCACCAGGTCCTCGCCCAGTCCGCGCTTCAGCCCGAGCCCCGGCACGCCGAAGGCGCGATACTGATAGTTGAGGTTGACGTCGACCGCGTTGTAGCCTCCCTCCGACATGCCCCACGGCACACCGCGCTGCCGTCCATAGTCGATCTGGCGCTCCACGACGGCCGCGTAGGTCTGGTCGAGCAACGTGTTCTCGTAGGTCGGCATCACCAGCAGCGGCATCAGGTACTCGAACATCGAGCCGCTCCACGACAGCAGCACCGGCGATCCGCCCACGGTGTTCTGCATCCGCCCCAGCGCGAACCAGCTTTCCTGGGGCAGCTCGTGCTGCGCGATCGCCACGAAATTGCACAGGCGCGTTTCGGAAGCGAGGAGATCGTAGTAGCTCTCGTCACGACGATGCTGGGACACGTTGTAGCCGATCGCGAGCTGGCGGCGGACCTTGTCGAACAGGAAGCTGTAGTCGACGGTGGCGAGCGTCCGTGCGACGAGTCGCAAGGCCTCGATCTGCGTCATGCGCTCCCGCGCCCGCTGCGCGCCCAGCACAAGCAGGCGCTCGAAAGCTTCCAGCGCATCGTGCGCGTCGGAGGTCGACGCGAGGGCACGCGCCCGCTCGAGATGCGCCCGCCACGCCGTATCGAAGGACGCGACAGCGCGCAACGTCGGGACCGCCACGGCGAGATCGTGCAGAACGTCGGCAGGGAAGGCCGGCAGCGCAAGCCACGGCGCCACGAAGACGAGCTCGTCGCGCAGTGCCTCGCACTGGCCGGCGAGCGCGGCGGCCCAGAGGGCGGCATCGGGCGTGCCCTCGGTGGCGTCGTCGCGGTCGAAGTGGGCCACGACCTCGGCGGCGCCCGATACCAGTCGCTCGCTCATGCGCCATGCGTCCACGAGCGCACTGCCGCGCTCGGGGGCGGCAGTGGCGAGCATGGTGCCGAAGCGTGTCACCGGTGCCGGGCGGTGATCGCCCAGTGCGTCGAGCAACACCGCGAGCGTATCGGTCAACCCTTCGACCCAGCGCGGAGCGAGGATCGGCATGTCGCAGAGCTCCGCGAGGCCGGGACCCAGCGTGAGCAGGTGGCCGCCGAGGTTGCCGCTGTCCACGGTGGAGACGTACAGCGGCGGCAGTGGCAGCAGCGTCTGCGTGTCGTACCAGTTGTAGAAGTGGCCGCGATAGCGCTCCAGCAGCTGCATGCTGCCCAGCGTGCTCGCGGTGCGCGCGATCAACTGCCCGCCCGTGAGGTAGCCGAAATCGTGCGCGCTCAGGTTGGCGAGCAGCACCAGGCCCATGTTCGTCGGTGACGTGCGATGGGCGACGCGTAGGTCGGGATGCTGCTGCACGTTGTCCGGAGGCAGCCAGTGGTCCTCCGCCGTCATGTGCGCTTCGAAGTACGCCCAGGTCCTGCGGGCGAGTGCGCGCAGGAAGCTCGTCTTCGCCCGCGTCAGCGGTGCCGCGCGGCGCTGCAGCGGACGGCTCATCCACCACGTGATCGCCGGCGAGGCGGCCCACAGCAGCAGGATCGGTGCGGCCACGACCAGCGCTGCCGGATGCATGAGCGCCAGCGCGGTCCCCGCGCCGACGGCGACCGCGGGCGCGACGATCATCGCGTGCCAGGACGCCGCCAGCCCCGTGCGGTCGGGCTGCTCCAGCGCGCTGGCCGCAGCGCTCGACGGATTCCACGCGAGGAGGTGCCGCGGGGCGAACAGCATGCGGATGATCGCGCGCCCGATCGCCTCGAGGCAGTAGCAGGCTTCGTACGGAAGCAGCGCGAGGGTGAGCAGCGCCTGCGCCAGCGTGCGCCGGGCGACGCCGCCCACGAACGCCAGGTGCTGCTGCAGTGACAACTCGCGCGGCTTCGCGACCAGGGCCGACAGCGTCGCGACCAGCCCCGGCAATGCGACCACCGCGACCACCACGCCGGTCCAGAACGCGGCGTGGCCGAGGATCGTCCATCCAAGGACCGCGAGCGCCACGAGGGCCGGGGATACGAGGCTTCGCCGGAGGTTGTCGAAGAGCTTCCACTGCGACAGGAACGACAGCGGATTGCGCTCGCGGCGACCATCGAGGCCCGGCACATGGCGGCGCAGCCAGCCCACGAGCTGCCAGTCGCCGCGTATCCAGCGGCGCCGGCGCGCGACGTCCGCGCTGTAGCGCGCGGGCGATTCCTCGTAGAGCTCCGCGTCGCTCATGAAGCCGGAGCGCACGTAGCAACCTTCCAGCAGGTCGTGGCTCAGGATGCGGTTGCGCGGAAAGCGATCCTTCAGCGCGCGTTCGAACGCATCCACGTCGTAGATGCCCTTGCCGACGAACGAGCCTTCGTCGAATGCATCCTGGTAGACGTCCGACACCGTGCGGGTGTACTGGTCCACCCCCGCATCGCTGCCGTGGAGCCGGGCATAGTGCGACCGATTGGTCCCGGGCAGGCTCACCGCCACGCGCGGCTGCAGGATGCCATGCCCCGCCGTCACGACCTCCCGGCCTCCGTCGGGCAACGTGGTGAATTCCGGACGGTTCAACGGATGCGCCATCGCCGCCACCAGCAGCCGCGCCGCATCGCGCGGAAGTTGCGTGTCGGTGTCAAGCGTGATCACGTACTTCACGTCGGCCAGGATCGCAACGTGTCCCACCACCACCGAGAAGCCATGGGCCTTGCCGCGCAGCAGGGCGTTGAGGTCGCCGAGCTTGCCGCGCTTGCGCTCCTCGCCCATCCAGATGCGCGCGGCGGCATTCCAGCGGCGCGACCGGTGGAACAGGTAGAAGAGGCTGGACGCGGCGTCCTGCGGCTCGGGGTCGGCCGCGGCCGCGGGCGTGTATTTCACATTGAGATCGGCGATGCCGGTCTCGAGCAGGCGAAGCAACGCCGCATCGCCTTCCAGCGTCTCGTGCGGCGCATCGGGAAAATCGGTCAGCAGCCCGAAGTGCAGATGCGGCTCGCGATTGGCGAGGAAGCGCACTTCGAGCGCCTCGAGGAGCTCCTCGGCATTGCGCTCATCGACCAGGAATGTCGGAACGACCACCAGCGTGCGCGCCTGCGCCTCGATACCGGTGGCGAAGGCCATCCGTGGCAGCAGGCGCGGGGTCGCGAGCAGCATCACCAGCCAGTTGACGACCGTCACCGCCACCTGGCTCGCGGCGAGCAGCGCCACCATCGTGACGAAGCCGATCGCCACCGCGCTTGCCGTGCCGCGTTGCGCGACCACGACGAGGCCCGTCGCGAGCATTCCGGTGAGCGCGGCGATCGACCCCAGATAGGCAGGCAGGGGAAACCGCGCGCCGAGCCTGCGGATACGCCTGACGGGGGTGTCCGCCACGTTCGCCGCCGCTTCCAGCCGGGGCAATCCCTTGTCGACGAGGTGGAAGCCCACGTGCGCGGCCCGTTCGCCGCTGCCCTTCGCCGCGCGCGCCTCGCCCGCGAGCTCGATCGCCAGTCGTGCCACCTGCGGCTCCGTCAGCCGCCCCTCGCGCGCGATGCGCTCGGTTGCGTGGCGGTACTCATCCCGGGTGACGAACGCCATGGCGGCGTAGGTTCCCGCCGGATCCTGGCGCAGGATCTCCTCGACGACACTGGTCGTCTCCACGAACTCGCGCCAGTCGACCGCACCCAGCAGGCGCAGGCTCCCGATGCTGTTGCTCATCGACACCTGGGCCGACGCCTGTCGCTGGTTCTCGAGCAGCACCATGCGCTCGATCGTCTGGTGCGATTCGGCCAGGCGCTGCTCGATCCACGTCAAGCCGAGCGTCAACGCGGCGCTTTGTCCCTGCAGCCGGCGCGCCAGCTCCGCCACGAATGCGCTCTCCATGGGCGGCGTCGACCGGGCCATGTCGGCGACGACGAGGATGAGGCCCTTCGGATCCTGCTCGGCCGTGGCGATCATCCGGTCGGCCCAGGCGTTGGCAAGGTCGCGCTCGCTCCGGCCGTTCGCGATGCCGCCCGCGACGCGACGAAGGTTTTCGATCAATGCGAGGCGGAGCATGATGGGAATGGCCCACAGCTCGCCCAGATCGAGTGTGGTCACCGTCTGGTACGCCGCGACGAAGCGCGTGAGGCTCTCGACGTCGACGCGGCCGTCGCCGTGCGCAATGGCCCGGAGCGCGATGTCGTAGACACGCGGACGTCCCGCGGACGTCCCGAGGGCGAGCTGCGGAAGCGCGCGACTGTAGCCGCGCGGCAGGTGGCGCTTGGCCGTCGCGATTTGTTCGGAGATGAGATGGAAGTTGTCGAGGAGCCACTCGCCCGCGGGACTGATCCGGTCGCTTCCTGCCGCCACCTTCGTGAGCTGTTTGCACGCGGTACCCAGTACGGTCTCGTTGGCCGCGAGACGCGGCAGCAACTGGTCGCGCGACCGGCCCGTGGCCAGGCGATGCATGCCCGCGAGCGTCTTGCCGTAGCGCTCCATCTGGTCGGCGCTCAGCAGCTCGGCGCGCAGCGGGGCCTCCTCGGCCATCGGTGAGCGGCGCGCGAGGATCTGTCGAAGGAGTGTTTCCGTGCGTGCCTGCAGGCCGGAGAGGGACGTGCGGATCATTGCCAAGTGTGCGTGATGTCCTGTGTGTGCCGGTCGCCGGGGCCGGCGAGTCGGGCGGTCTCTACCGCGGTGCCGGGGCGGATGCGTGCAAATCCCCGTGGTCTATACTCGTTGCCCGATGGCCGCAGACACACCGCGACCCCGCGTCAGCAAGGCGCCCGCATCCGCCCGACGGAAAGGATCGACTGCGCCCACGCCGGGCGCCAATCCCCGTCAGAACCACCTGCTCGACGCGCTTCCCGGCGCCGACTACGTGCGGTTGGAGCCTCATCTCGAGCTGGTCACGCTGCGACTCGGGGAGGTTCTCTACGAGCCCGGCGTCCAGCTGCGCTACGTGTACTTCCCGACCTCGTCCATCGTGTCGCTGCTCTATGTGATGGAGGATGGCGCATCGGCGGAGATCGCGGTCGTGGGCAACGAGGGGATCCTGGGCATCTCGCTGTTCATGGGCGGCGAAACCACGCCGAGTCGCGCGGTCGTGCAAAGCGCAGGCTACGGCTACCGGCTCAAGGCCCAGCTCCTCAAGGACGAGTTCGGCAGGTTCGGGCCGCTGATGCAGTTGCTGCTGCGCTACACGCAGGCGCTCATCACGCAGATGGCGCAGACCGCGGTATGCAATCGTCACCACTCGATCGACCAGCAGCTGTGTCGCTGGCTGCTGTTGAGCCTCGACCGCCTGCCATCGAACGAGCTCGCGATGACGCAGGAGCTGATCGCGAACATGCTCGGCGTGCGCCGCGAAGGCGTCACCGAGGCCGCGGGCAAGTTGCAGGTGGCGGGCCTCATCCGCTACCACCGCGGCAAGATCACGGTGCTCGATCGACCCGCGCTCGAAGCGCGCTGTTGCGAGTGCTACGAGGTCGTCAAGCGCGAGTTCGATCGCCTCCTGCCCCAGGCGCCCAGGTAGCCAGCGGCGCCGCCGCGTACGCTACGTGGTCAACAACGTCGCGCAGGCCTTGGCCACCGCCGACAGCTGGTCTGGCGGGTTGGTGCCCGCTGACGTGGCCCAGCCACCTTTTTCCACGAACGCTCCTTGCGACCACGAGTCGACTTTCTTGAGCTCGGTCAGATTGGCCGCGCCATCGGGCGTGGCCTTGAACTTCTCGACGCAGATCGGCGCAAGCGCCACGACCACCGCGGCATTGGCACGCTGGGTGGCGCTGGCCTCCGCGGTGGCGGACGTGACCCATCCGCCCCAGGTGAAGCCGACGATGGCCAACGCGACGGCGCCGCCGATGATGCCCCAGATCGCGGGCTTGGTTTCGACTGGAATGTTCATGATGTGGCTCTCCTGGATTTCGCCGAGGCGGACTATGGGCCAGGGCGTGCGTTGATGCGGCGGGGCCCGCGAGGCAGGGCGCACACCCGACACCGTGGGTCCTTCACGCGCGGCACGCATGTGCCGGGCGGGGAGCAACACCTATAGCGCACGATTGCGCTGGCGTATGTACGCTGTCGCACGCAGCAGGCGGACCGGGCGCTTACGGCTTCGACGCGATCAGCAGGAATCCATCGGTGCGAGCAGCGTTTGGTGCAACCGCATACAGAACCCGCGTTGTCGAGTCGTAGAAGGCAATGCCCTTGAGGGTCGAGGTGCCGAACAGGCACTGTCCGCCGCCAAACTTGATCGAGATGTCGAACACGTTCACGTTGGCGTGCCTCGCCGCGGATCCTGCGAACGAGCATCCGGGCAAGCTACCCGTGACGGCGCCATTGGCCGAAACGGTGACGGTGACCTGCTGGTTTCCGAAGGAGCTCGACGCGGTTCCCACGTAGACACCCGAAGCGTCGACCAGACTGGCGGGTTGCTCGTACGCAGGCGAGTATGCGAGCGAGAACGTGGCGCTTCCCAGGGTGGAGGCCGCCGCGCCGACCAGCGATGTACGTGGCACGAAGGTGCCGGATAACGTCGTTCCGAAAACGCCACCGGCAACGAAGCTGAAGTCCCTGGCGTTCGAGGAGGTGAACGCGCCACCGGACACCGCAACGGTGCCCTGGATGACGCCCGCGGTAATCGACGAGTAGGGCTGCGTGTACAGGAAGTAGCTCTCGCGAGTATCGAGGACGAAACCCGCGACGTTGGATCCCGTGCTCGTCATCCCTATCCACATGCCTTCGAGGGTGGCGGGGCCGCTCACCGGCACGCAGGCAATCACGCCGAGGGTTCCCGCGCCTTCGGGGATCCATCCCTTCGCGATCATGCTCGAACGGGTTGTCGCGCTCGTGGTGTAGCGGTGATTCGGCGCGCCACCCTTGCCGTTGTTGTAGAGGCGATAGAGCGGCTGCGTGCCGGTCCCGCACGCTCCCGACACGCTCGGCTGCATCACGGCGAACACGTTCGCCTCGAATTGCCAGGAAGGATTCGCCTTGACCGTGGCGCACTCGGTTGCGCTGGGCGTGTAGAAATGCGAGCTCTTCAAGCCGAATGCCGTGCTGAAGAATCGGCAGGTCGGAGCCGTTCCTCCAGTCCCCATGGGATAGGCAAAGAACCGCTCGCCGGTCCGCGCCCAGCCTGCGAAGGTGCCGTTGTCGAGTTTGGTGACCTCGTCGGGCAGCGAGGTGACGAAGTAGTGGTCGAATCCCGCGTGGTAGTACTCGACGACGGTCATCGTCTGCGCCGACGTGGCGAACGTGAGCACCAGCGCGAGCACGGCGGTGGCGCCTTTCGAGACGATGGCTTTCAGCCTGCCCTGCACGGGCCTCTCCCCTGGAATTGGTCTGGGCGTGAATGGACTGAAGTACAGCAACGCATGTGCCAACGGTAGACCGGATCGACGCGAAGCAAAGAAAAAGGCCCTGCATCGCTGCAAGGCCTCTTGTTATTGGTAGCGAGCGAGGGACTCGAACCCCCGACCAAAGGATTATGATTCCTCTGCTCTAACCAGCTGAGCTAGCTCGCCAAAGCCCACTATTGTCGCAGGTCTCCGCGACCTCGTCCACACACCGAGGGTCCCGCCGTCACTTCACCGGCTGCAGCTGCGTCTCCAGCACCTGCCGCCCCACCGCCCGCCCCAGTGCCGAGCCCACCTCGGTCGAGTTCCGGTAATGCACGCCGCTCCACACGCGCGCATTACCCACCTCCGTCATCACCTCGGCGGGCGTGGACCAGGTCCGCGGCTTGGCCGTGGCGGCCACCATGTCCGCAGGACGAAAGCTGAGGGCGGCACCCGGCGCCCGTTCTGCACCGAGCACCGTCACGATGGCTGCGGTCACCGTGCAATGCGCGCACGGGTATTCCTGGTGCAACGGCGTGTCGATGAGCGGCGTCCATGCCGGATCGCGCTCGGTGAGCGGGTTGCCGTCGTCGTCCGCGTTGCGGATCGCGGTGATGGGACGCCAGAATTCGTATGCGTTCTTGGCATCGAATACGGCGATGCTCGCGTCGGTGACCGCCATGTAGAAGAGCGCGAGCAGGCGTGCGCGCGCCGTCACCGTGGTGCCGCCGAACGCGAACGCGGGCACCGAATCCACGAACTGCTGCGGTCCGTTGGAGGCCCAGAATCGCGCGGTGTCCGTCTGCTCGGCCGTGCGCGTGGTGCTGTTGCGTGCGCCGAGCGACTTCACTTCGCCGAAGTCGCGCACCCATATCTCGCTGTCGAGCTTGGGCGGGCCGGCCGGACGGAACTGGTTCGGCGCAGTAAGCGCCCACGGCTTGGTACTGGCCGTGTCGAAGCCGATCGGCAGCGGTGTCGCGACATACACGCCCGCCGTGGTCCGCGGCCGGTAGGTGTTGGGGACCGGCGCTGCCTCGGCCTGCCGTGCCGCAGCGGACACCTTGCCCGACACTTCGCCATAGGCGCGCCCCGCGCGCACCGCATCCGTGGCCGGCATCGCGGCCGCGAGCGCGTCGCAGGCCGTGGCGATGGTAGCGGCCTGCGCCGCCATGCCCACCGCCAGCACCGCGCAGCCGGCGCCGAGCGCGGTGGCGTCGGCATCGGCCCCCGCGGGCGGCGTCTGCTGGGGGCGGTACGCCCGGTAGCGCCCGCCTTCGACGGCATTGGCGGCGTCGAACATGGCCACCGAGGCCACCACCATCGTATTCGCCGCCACTGCGGCCGGTATGCCCGCGCTACGCGCCGTGCGCAATCCGAGTGCATGCACGTCGGCTACGGCATCGGCGGCACACGGCAGCGACACTCCGGCACAGAGGCCAGCCAGCAAAAGCTTCGCAATCCGCATCGCAGTCTCCCCACGGGCGAGGTTATGCCGCGACGCTCGTCGAAGGTGCCGGACAAGACGCGGCAACGCACAGTATTGTGTCGCGCAGCGTCCCGCAGGAGCTAGCCGTTCCAGCCCACGCTTTGCCGCTTTCACAACCGGCTTTGCCGATTTCGTCGGCGCCGCCGTTGCGCCGGGCCGCGCGCGCCGCGCAAAATGCCCGCAGGGGAGGTGGCGCGACGTGGAAGCGACACTCGGGATGAAGGCGCAGACGAACCGGACCGCTCGCGGCGTGTGGACGCGGATGCGCGCGCGCCTGACCGCCCGGCGCATCGTCTTCGGCCTGGCGATCTGCCTCCTCGTGAGCACGTCGGTGCTGTTCCAGCCGCACTTCTACCAGCTGTTCGTGCCGGAGCAGGTGGCGCGTGCCTGGCTCGACTACTTCGGCGAGTGCCTCATCATGGGCGTGCCGATCGTGATCGGGCTCACGTTCGCCGAGGCGCTCACCGAAGGGCGGTCGCGACTGGCGGTGGTGGTCGTGTCGTTCCTGTCGCTCGTGGGGGCGGCGTGCCTTGGCGCCACCCTCCTCATTCCCTACTACGACATGGACTGGGCAGACTGGGGCGCCCGCGGATTCGTGGGCGACGTCGTCTACTGGACGCTCATCGGCGGCGGCGTGGCCGTGATCTACGGCTTCCAGCAAGGGGCCGCGGCGGCCGCGTCCGCGCTGCACCGCGCGCAGATCGACCAGGTGGGGCTCGCGCGGCAGATGATGGAAGCGCGGCTGCAGGTGATGCGCGCGCAGATCGAGCCGCACTTCCTCTTCAACACGCTCGCCAACGTCAAGCGCCTGTGCCAGACCGACGTCGAGGGCGGCGTGGCGATGCTCGACAACCTCATCCGCTACCTGCGCGCCGCCTTGCCGCGCATGCGCGAGGAGCAATCCACACTCGGCCAGGAAGCCGAGCTCGTGCAGGCGTATCTCGCCGTCCTCAAGATCCGCATGGGTGCCCGCCTGCGCTACGTCGTGGACATCCCGGCCGCGCTCGCCGAGCATCCTTTCCCGCCCATGATTCTCCTGACGCTGGCGGAAAACGCGTTGAAGCACGGGCTCACCCCCGCGGGCGGCGGCATGATCACGTTGCGTGCGGAGGCGAGCGCTGCGCGCCTGCAGATCCGTGTCGCGGACAACGGCGTGGGCTTCGGTGCCGCCGCCACGGGTGGCACCGGCGTGGGCCTCGCCAATACGCGCGCCCGGCTCGCGGCGCTGCACGGGCCCACCGCCGAGCTTTCCTTCCTTGCGGCGGAGCCTTCGGGCGTCATCGCAGTCATCGAGATTCCGCTGCTGGCGGTGCCGGCGGCGGTGGAGGCATGAGGCCGTGACGGCGCATCCGACCGCGATCGTGGCCGAGGACGAGCCGCTCCTGCGCGAGGAGATCGTGGAGCTCCTGCACAAGCTGTGGCCCGAGCTCGACATCGTGGCGGAGACGGACGACGGCGTGGAGGCGTTGCGCCTCGTCAGCCAGCACCAGCCCACGGTCATCTTCCTCGACATCCAGATGCCCGGCATGACCGGCCTCGAAGTCGCCAAGCAGGCCGCGGGACGCAGCCACTGCGCCTTCATCACCGCCTACGACCAGTATGCGATCGCCGCCTTCGACCAGGGTGCGGTCGACTACGTGATGAAGCCGGTGAGCGTGGCAAGGCTCGCGACCACGGTGCAGCGGTTGAAGGAGCGCATCGGCAGCGCCCCCGCGGACCTGTCCAACATCCTCGCGGACCTCGCGCGGCAGAAGGCGGAGCACCGCAACTACCTGCGCTGGGTGAATGCCTCGGTGGGCGCCACCATCAAGCTCATCACGGTGGAGGAGATCTGCTACTTCCGCGCGGATACCAAGTACACGATGGTGGTCACGCCGGGTTCCGAATCGCTGATCCGCAAGCCGATCAAGGAGCTCGTGGACGAGCTCGACCCGAACCTCTTCTGGCAGATCCACCGTTCCACGCTGGTGAACGTCAATGCGATCGCCGGCGTTTCACGCGACCTGCGCGGGCACCTGCAGGTCAAGCTGAAGCAGCGAACCGAGGCCCTTCCGGTGAGCGAGGGCTACAACCACCTGTTCCGCCAGATGTGACAACCCGAGGGAGGTCCAGATGGAAAGCGATGTGTCCCGCCGTGACGTGCTGCGCGTGCTGGCGGCACTCGGCATCGGCGTCGCGGAAGCGCGCGCGGCGTTGGCCCAGCAACCCGACGCCGCCGGCGGCAAGGTGGTCTTCGACAACGACAAGGTGCGCGTGATATCGCACTTCGGCCGTCCCCGCGCAGGGGTGTGCGGCACGGGCCTGCATTCGCATCCGCCCCACCTCACGATCATCCTGACCGAGGTGCGCGCCAAGGTGACGCTTCCAGGCAAGGAGCCGTTCATCGACGAGCAGAAGGCGGGCGCCACATTCTGGGACCCCGGCGGCGCGCACGTGGTCGAGAACATCGGCAGCCGCGACAGCAAGGTGTATCTCGTCGAGCTCAAGGGCTGATCGCCCACCGTGCTTCCCGGGTGGGTACGGCGGTTCGTGGGGCCGCTGGCGATGCGGCCGGTGGCCGCGCCGCGCACGCCCTATGGCCAGCGGGTGCTGCATCTGTTCCGCGTCCGCGCACCGTCGATCGCCGCATTCCTGGTGATCGTGCTCCTCTTCGACATGATGCGCACGTGGTCCCTCGCGCTCGACGCGGATACGGTATGGCGGACCGTTCCACTCTGGCTGCTGGCGGGCGTGGCGGTGCTCGTACCGCTGCTCGTGGAGGCCACGGGACTGCGCGGGTTGCGGCTCGTGCTGTGCATGGTCCCCGCGACCATCGTGGCGGTGGGACTGCTGGCAGTGCTCCTCGGCGTGCTGCATCCCACCCCGCTCGGCGACGGCGTGCGGCAGGGCGCGATCCTGTCCAACGAGTCGTTCCTCTTCCGCGGCTGGTGGCTCTACTCCGTCGGCGGGCTGCTCTTCGCCGCCTATTGCCAGATGCGCGAGCGCGAACAGAGCGTGCTGCGTGCCGCGCGTGATGCCGAGCTCGTGCGCGCCGACGCGCAGCGCGAGATCGTCGCCTCGCGGCTGAAGGTGCTGCAGGCGCGCGTGGAGCCCGAGCTCCTCTTCGACGCGCTTGCCGACGTGCGTGCCGCCTACCTCCGCGATCCCGCCGTCGCCGATGCCCTGCTCGACGACCTCGTCGCCTACCTGCGCGCGGCCTTGCCGCAGATGCGCGGCGGTGCCTCGACGCTCGCGCGCGAGGCCATGCTCGCGGAGGCGTACCTGCGCGTGCTGCCGGCGGGGCGTGAAGGACGGCTGGCGGTCACGCTCGAGCTGCCGGCCGCGCTCGGTGGCGAGGACTTCCCGCCGCTGGTGCTGCTGCCGCTGGTGCATGCCGCCGTCGACGCCATGGTCACGGAGGTTCGCATCGTCGCGGCCGCTCCCGGGACGGCGAGCCCGTCGCGATCACTGGCGGTGATCATTCCCGGCGGCCTGGTGCCACCCGGCTGGAGCGACGACGCCCTGCACGTCGTGCGCGCGACGCTGCTCGACTACCTGGGCGCCGGTACCACGCTGCGGGTGACGCGGGACGAGGGCTCCCTCCGCGCCACGGTGGCCTGGATGGCGACACGGCCGCGCGCCCCGGTCCCTGCGGCGGCGGTTTCATCCGCGGATTCGCCCGATTCGTCGCGTGCTTCTTGAGGGCCTCGCGCCGGCTGCCTAGAGTGCGAACCAAGGGAGAGGACGCTACGCACAAGACGGCGCCCCGACCCCGCCCCGCACCCTGTCGAAACGGAGCCGCCATGAACACCTACCACCCGACCAGCCTCGCGAGGAAGCTCGGCATCGCTGCCATCACGTTCGTCGTCGCCCTCGGCACGCTCCAGCTCGTCGCCGGCGGCATGACGCATCCCGATCCCGAGGTGGTGGCGGCGCGCCAGCAATTCATCGCGATGGAAGCGGAGGCTGCGCAGGAGATCCGTGACCTCGCGCGCGGCCAGGTCCACTACGCCGACGCTGCCGCGATTCGCTAGACGATTCACGAGAGCGACGGCCCGCAAGGCGCACGTCACCTGCCGCAACCCTCCGGCCACCCCCGCCGGTTCACCCCCACGGCCCGCCACCCCCGCGGGCCGTCTTTTTTCGGTGCGCGATCGTGCCCCGGACGGGGCGCGCGCGAGGGGCACGTCTAGGCCGCAGGCTTGCTCGCGAGCAACCGCTCGATGAGCGACGTGAGCTCACGGGAATCGGGCGTCACGGCGCTCCTGAAGCTCGCGATCGCGTGGCCGTCGCGATCGATCACGTACTTGTGGAAGTTCCACTTCGGGACCTGCCCCGTGGCCTTGCCGAGGTCGACATAGAACGGATTCACGCCGAGCGAGCCGCCCGCATCCTTCTGGAACAGCGGGAACCTGACGCCGTAGGTCGTGCGGCAGAACTCGGCGATCTCCTTGTTCGTCTCGAGCTCCTGCCCGAAGTCGTTGGAGGGAAAGCCGATCACCACGAGGCCGCGATCCTTGTAGCGCGCATGCATGGCTTCGAGCGCGTCGAACTGCTTCGTGTAGCCGCACTTGCTCGCCGTGTTGACCACGAGGATCACCTTGCCGCGGTACTGGCACAGCGACTGGGGCGTGCCGTCCTGCAGCTGGTTGAAGGCATGGCGGAGCAACGGCGGGCACGCGGGGTCGCCGGCGGCGGGGGCGGCCTGGGCATGGAGCGCCGGGCTCGCCAGCGCACCGAGGACGAACGTGAGGACTGCAGCGATCCGGATCATGGCGCACCTCCTTTGTCATGGACAATGCGGTGCCGGCGAAATAGCATCGCATCGGCTGCCATCTTCCCACGTCTTGCGTCCCGATCCTCATGCCCACGCCCGATGCCGGTCTCGCGTTCACCATCGGCGCCGCCGAGCGCGAGACGGGGCTTTCCAAGGACGTGCTGCGGGTCTGGGAGCGCCGCTACGGCTTTCCGTCGCCGACCCGCGATGCGCATGGCGAGCGCGTGTACTCCGCACCCGACGTGGCGAGGTTACGGACCATCAAGCGCCTGATGGACGCGGGCGCGCGGCCGGGGAAGTTGATCCATCTCGGCCAGGACGCCCTCAATGCGCTGGCGGAGGCGCGCGCGCCGGCTCGCCGCGATCCGGTATCACCGGCGCCGGAGCACGAGGTCCTCGCGCTGCTCAAGGCGCACGACGCCGCGGCGCTGTCGACGCTGCTCACGACGCTGCTGGTGCGGCAGGGGCTGGCGCACTTCGTGCGCGAGACGGCGACCCCCGTCGACCGCGCGGTGGACGAGGCGTGGCTGCGGGGCGAGCTGCATGCCTTCGAGGCGCACCTCCATGCCGAGGAGATGCAGATCGTCCTGCGCAATGCGATCCACGCCTTCCCCCGTCACGTGGGCACGCCGCGGATCCTCCTGACCACGCTCCCGGGCGAGCAGCGGGCGCTCGGGCTGACGATGGTGGAAGCGCTGCTGGTGTCCGAAGGGGCGCATTGCATCTGCCTCGGCACGCAGACGCCCATCGACGACATCCGGCGTGCCACGCTCGCGTTCGGTGCCCGGGTCGTCGCGCTCACGTTCTCGGCGGGCTTCCCGCCGCGCCCGGCCGTGGAGGCGCTGGCCAGCCTGCGCCGCGAGCTGCCGGCGCAGGTCACGCTCTGGGCGGCCGGCCCCGCCACCCGCCGGATGCGCAAGGCCACGGCCGGCGTGGCCTTGCTCCCCGAGCTCGCCGGCACGGTGGGCGCGCTGCGCGGCTTCCGGTCGTCCCCGGACGGCCATCCGGCATAACCCTCGTCCACAGCGCGGGGAAGCCCGTATAGTGGCGGGATCATGCTCTATCCCGACCTCTTCAAATCGTTCGAAGCCGTCCGCTGGCGCCTGGAAGAAGACGTGCCCTGGCAGACCTTCGACGCCGCGCTCCTGACCGACGAGCAGGCCCGCACCATCAAGATGAACGCCATCACGGAATGGGCGGCGCTGCCGGCCACCGAGATGTTCCTGCGCGACAACCGCCACGACAGCGACTTCTGCGCGTTCATGTCCATCTGGTTCTACGAGGAGCAGAAGCACGCGGCGGTGCTGATGGAATACCTGCGCCGCTTCCGCCCCGACCTCGTGCCCACCGAAGCCGAGCTCCACGCCGTGCGCTTCGACTTCGATCCGGCGCCGCCGGCGGAAACGCTCATGCTGCACTTCTGCGGCGAGGTGCGCCTCAACCACTGGTACCGCTGCGCCGCGCAGTGGCACACCGAGCCCGTGATCCGGCGCATCTACGAGCTCATCTCGGGCGACGAGGCCCGGCACGCAGGCGCCTACCTGCGCTTCATGAAGCGCGCGGTGGAGCGCGGCGGCGACGAGATCCGGCGCGCCTTCGCAAGGATCGGCCTCCTCATGGCGAGCTCGAGCCGGTCGCGCAAGCCGTTGCATCCCACCAACCTGCACGTGGCACGCGAGCACTTTCCGCAGGACACGGTGCAAAGCCGGATGCCCGATCCCGAGTGGCTCACGCACTGGCTCGACGAGCAGATCCGCTTCGACGCCGGCTGGGAGAAGCGCGTGGTCACGATGCTCCTGCGCAACCTGTCGTCGCTGCTCGGACAGACCTTCGAGTCGGTGCAGGACCTGAACCGCTACCGCAAGGCGATCGCCTAGGGCGCGTTCGCGTCGGCGCCAGGCGCCGCGGGTGCCTGGCGTCCGTATCATTGCCAGCCATGTGGATCGCGGTCTACTTCGCCACGGCCGTCGGGATCGGCACGCTGGCCTATCTCGCGTGGGCCGTGCACATGGTCGGCAAGGGCGCGGCGTGGTGGCCCTTCGTGGCAGGCTTTCCGTTCGCGTACTTCGTCTTTCCGCTCTTCTTCACCACGCTGTGGATGTTCTTCGGCTGGCGCTGGCACAGCGAGCGGCCGGGTGAGGTCGAGCTTTCCTTCGCGGGCCGCGCGCGGATGTTCTGCCACGAGCTCGCGAGCGTCGCGCAGGCGCCCAAGATGATCCTCTACCGGGTGCTGATGCCCGATCCAGCGCCCGCGCCGGCCGCGCTGCCCGTGCTCCTGCTGCACGGGATCGGCTGCAATGCCGCGGTGTGGACCACGATGCGGCGCCACCTCGACGCCCAGGGCCTGGGCCCCGTGTACGCGCTCTCCTACGGGCCGCCGTTCGCGCCGATCGAGACCTTCGCCGCGCAGGTCGCCGAGCGGATCGCGCAGATCCGGCGGGATACGGGTGCTGCGCAAGTCGTGATCGTGGGGCACAGCATGGGCGGGCTCGTCGCGCGCTCCTACCTGCGCGCATATGGCCCGGCGCACGTGCGCCGCGTGGTGACGATCGGCACGCCCCATGCCGGCAGCCGTCATGCCTGGCTCATGAGCGGCGCGCCGCTCGCGCAGATGCGGCCGGGCAGTGCCTACCTCGCGGCCCTCGCGACGCGGGTCGACGCCGAGACCCGCGTGCCGATCGTGTCGATCTGGTCGTGGCATGACTCGATGGTCACCCCGCAGACGTCCTCGCACCTCGACGATTCCGACATCGTGATTTCGGGCGTGGCGCACAACGCGCTGCTGGGCGACCCGCAGGTCCTCTCGCTGGTAGCTGCCGAGATCCGCAAGGCCCGGCAGGAAGTACCCGCCAGCACGCAGGGAGCAACGACCGCGATCGCTTGAGTCGTCGGCGCCGCCGCGCGGGCCGGCGCCGACGGACCGCATGTGGCGTGATCGTCACGCCGTGGCGTGCGCTACCAGTGGATCCCCTGCGTGATCTGCGCGAACGCCATCTGCTCGGGCGTGAGCTCCTGGCGCTGCCCTTCCTCGCCCTTCTTGCCCTGCGCGGCGGCCGAATCCGGGAACATGTTGAAGGCGGTGTTGAGCATGATCTGCGTGAGCCTGGGCGCCACCGCATGGCACACGGCACCGAACACGCCGAGGCGCGTGGCGATGCGCACCGACTTGTGCACGATGGCCTCCACCACGAGGTCCGCCGCTTCCTCGGGGGAGAGCGTGGGCAGGTTCTCGTAGATCTTCGTGGGCGCGATCATCGGCGTGCGCACCAGCGGCATGTTGATGGTGGTGAAGTGGACGTTCCTGTCCACGAGCTCGCTCGCCGCGCACGCGGAAAACGAGTCGAGTGCCGCCTTGGACGCCACGTAGGCAGAGAAGCGCGGCGCATTCGACAGCACCCCGATCGACGAGATGTTGATCACCTGCCCCTGCTTCTGCGCGAGCATGCCCGGCAGGAAGCCCATGATGAGCCGCAGCGAGCCGAAGTAGTTGAGCTGCATCGTCCGCTCGTAGTCGTGGAAGCGGTCGAATGAATTGACCACGCCGCGGCGGATGCTGCGCCCGGCGTTGTTCACGAGATAGTGGCAGCTGCCGTGCTCCTTCAGCACGCGCGCGACGAGCGCGTCGCAGGAGGCCAGGTCCGCCACGTCGGCCGTGTACATCCACGACGTACCGCCGGCCGCATCGATCTCCTTCTTGGTTTCGACGAGCTTTTCCTCGCCGCGCGCGACCAGGATCACCTTGGCCCCCGCCGCCGCGAGCTTGATCGCGGTGGCGCGGCCGATGCCGGAGGAGGCGCCCGTCACCACCACGACCTTGCCCTTCACGCGGCCCGAGAGGCTGCGGTCGATGAAAAGGTCCGGATCGAGGTTGCGCTCCCAGTAGTCCCAGATCTTCGCGGCGTAGCTTTCGAGCGGCGGTACCGCGATGCCCGAGCCCTTGAGCGCCTTCACCGTCTCGCGGTTGTCGTAGCGGGTGGGCCAGTTGATGAACTGGAACACGTCGCGCGGGATGCCCAGGTCCTGGAGCACGGCGCGCATCATCCGCTTGATCGGCGACAGCGAGCCGATGCCGTAGAGCACCGGCGCCGGGATGAAGCCGAACATGCGCGCATTGAGGCGCATCGCCATCTGCGGCGCATGGCCCGCCCTGGCGAAGATGTTGAGGACCTCGCCGATGCGATGCGGGTGCGGATCGGTCAGGTGGAAGCACTTGCCGTCGAGGCCCTTCCTGTGCGCGATGTGGTCGAGGGCGTCGGCCACGTAGTCGACCGGGACGATGTTGATGCGTCCGCCCTCGATGCCCACCATCGGCACCCAGGGCGGCAGCAGGTTGCGCATCTTCTGCAGCGTCTTGAAGAAGTAGTAGGGGCCGTCGATCTTGTCGATGTAGCCCGTCTTCGAGTCGCCCACCACGAAGCCCGGCCGGTAGATGCGGAAGGGAATCGAACATTCGCGGCGCACGAGCCCTTCGGAATCGTGCTTGGTGCGGAAGTAGGGATGGTCGAGGTCCTCGGCCTCCTCGAACATGTCCTCGCGGAAGACGCCGTCGTACAGGCCCGCCGCGGCGATCGAGCTCACGTGATGGAAGCAGCCGGCGCCCACGTGCTCGGCGAACTCCACCGCGTGGCGCGTGCCGTCGACGTTGGCGGCCTGCTGCGCTTCCGCGGAGGCCTTGAGGTCGTACAGGGCGGCGAGGTGGAAGACGTGCGCGATCCTGCCCTTGAGCTTCTTCGCGTCGGCGGCGGCGATGCCCAGGTTCTTCTTCGCGAGGTCGCCCACGACCGGGACCACGAGGTCGGCGTGCGGGCCCCATTCGGCGCGCAATGCGTCGAGCTTCACCAGGGACTCCTTGCGCACGAGCACGTGCACGGGCTTGCCGCGCGCGACCAGCTTGCGCACGAGAAAGCGGCCGATGAAGCCGGTCGCACCGGTGACGAAATAGGCCATCGCTTCCTCCTCGCGAAAATGCGTGGCGATTGTACGCCGTGGAATACGCCCGACGATGCGCTCGCGCGAAACCCGGGACGCACATGTCCCTTTAGAATGATTCCTCTATCCCGGCGCCCCTAGAATCGATAGTCCGCCCTCGAGGGCGCACGCACGCGAGGAGGATCCATGCTGAAGAAGGCCCGGGCCGCGATGGCCCACGACGACGCTGCGGCAAATGCCGGCGGCAAGCCCAAGGACGTGTCGCAGCAGGTGCTCGACTCGTCGCGCAGCATCTGGCTCGCCGGCCTCGGCGCGTTCTCGCGCGCGCAGGCCGAGGGCATGCGGATGTTCGAGGGCCTCGTGAAGCAGGGCGAGGTGCTCGAGTCCAAGACGCGTCGCGCCGCAGCCGACACCGCGGCCGTGGCCAGCGACGTCGCCAAGGCCAAGGTCAAGGAGATGAAGGACGGCGTGGGCGGCACGTGGGACAAGCTCGAGCAGGTGTTCGAGGCTCGCGTGGCGCGGGCGCTGGCCAAGCTCGGCGTGCACACGCAAAGCGATGTCGAGCGGCTCACCGAGCGCGTGGATGCCCTGTCCGCTGCCGTGAATGCGCTCATCAAGGCCAATGGCGCGACAGCGAAGGCCACCGCGAAGGTCCCCGCCCGCAAGCCGGCACCGGCCAGGCGCGTCGCGAAGAAGGCCGCGCCCGCCGCCGCCAAGACGCCTGCGAAGCGCGCCGGGCGCCGCGCGGCTACTCGCGATTGAGCTTGTCGACCTGCTTGATGTAGTTCGTCATCGCGTCGTCGCGGCTCATGCCCTTGAGCTTCGACCACGCGTCGTGCTTGGCGCCCCCGACGAAGTCGAAACCGCCGGGCCGCGCGCCGGTGACGTCGCCGTCGATGGCCTGCTTGTAGTACGAGTAGAGCTTGAGCAGCGTGGCGTTGTCGGGCTTCTTCTTCGTCTGCTTCGCGGCGGCGGCGGCCGCCTGGAACTTCGTCGCGAGATCGTCCTTCTTCGCGGTGGCCATGCGGGCTCCTCGTGGGCAGGTGCTGCGCGTCGGGCGCGCATGTTTCGTGCTACTTTAGCGCGATTGCAAAGCGGCGCGCAACGCGCGCGGGCCCCTTCCTTTCCGCACCTCCATGGCCGCCACCCGACGCGTCAAGATGTCCGCGGTCGACACCGCGTGGCTGCGCATGGATCGCCCGCAGAACCTCATGATGATCTGCGGCGTGCTGCTGTTCCGCAAGCGCATCGCGCTGCCGCGGCTGCGCAAGGTCATCGCCGAGCGTTTCGTCGTGTTTCGCCGCTTCCGCGAGCGTCCGGCCGAGATCGCGGGCGTGGCGTTCTGGGAAACCGATCCGCAGTTCGACGTGGCGCGGCACGTGGTGCCCGCCACGCTCCCGGGTGAGGGCGGCCGCGCGCAGCTGCAGGAGTTCGTCTCCGGGCTCGCGGCCATGCCGCTCGATCCGGCGCATCCGCGGTGGCAGTTCCACCTGGTGGAGCGCTACGGCGAGGGCAGCGCGGTGGTGGCGCGCATCCATCACTCCTACGCCGACGGCATCGCGCTCGTGCGGGTGATGCTGTCGATGACCGATGCCGCCCCGGACGGCCCGCCCGCGATGCCCTTCGCGCCACGGGGACGACGGCCGGCGCGCGAGGACGATCCGCTCGCCTCGTTGCTGGCCCCGCTGTCGGGTGTGCTCGGCAGCGCACGCAAGTTCGGCGCGGCGCTCGTGGCCAAGGGCGCGCAGCTGTGGTCCGAACCCGCCCAGGCGGTAGCGCTGGCGAGCGAGGGCACGGCCTTCACCGCCGAGATCGCCAAGCTCGCCCTCATGCCCACCGACTCGCCCACGCGCTTCAAGGGCGTGCCGGGGGTGGCCAAGCGCGTGGCGTGGACCGATCCGCTGCCGCTCGCCGACGTCAAGACGATCGGCCGTGCGCTGGGCGCCTCGGTGAACGACGTGCTGCTCTCCTGCGTGGCGGGAGCCCTGCGCGGCTACCTGGTGGAGAAGGGCGACGCCACCGCCGACGTGATGCTGCGCGCGCTGGTGCCGGTGAACCTGCGGCCCATGGACAAGGCGTACAAGCTCGGCAACCAGTTCGGGCTCGTGTTCCTCGACCTGCCCATCGGCATCGACAATCCCGTGGCGCGCCTGTACGCGGTGCGCGCCAACATGAATGCGCTCAAGGGCTCCTGCCAGCCGGTCCTGGCGCTCGGCCTGCTGGCCGCGATGGGCTCGGGCCCGCGCGCGCTGCAGGAGGTGCTGCTGCAGTCGCTCGCGCGCAATGCCACGAGTGTCATGACGAACGTTCCCGGGCCGCAGCAGCCGCTCTACCTCGCGGGCGCGCCGATCGACAGCCTGATGTTCTGGGTCCCGCAGTCCGGCAACATCGGCGTCGGCGTGTCGATCATCTCCTACGACGGCGCCGTGCAGTTCGGCATCGTCACCGACGCCGGCCTCTGCCCCGACCCCGACCACGTCGCCAACCGCTTCGCGAGCGAGTTCGACAAGCTCCTGCTCACCACGCTCATGTCCCCCTGGCCCCGCGAAGGCGACCTCGACCCCTCGCTAGCCGCCGACTGCGTGCGCGCCACGTAGCAACGCGGCCCTTGCTGTCTTCTGTCCTCTGACTCCTGACTCCTGATTCCTGACCTCCGATCAAGGCCATGCCGGATAGGTATTGGGCGTCGCGAACGCTTCCTTGAGATACGGATTGAGCGGCACCACGAGATCCTTGGTGTTGAACCACTTGGCGTAGATGCGGCGGACCTCGCCGGACTGGAAGAGGTCGACGAGCGCGCGATTGACGATCTTCTCGAATCCCGGCTCGTCGCGGCGCAGCATGATGGCGTAGGGCTCCACCGAGAGGTACTTGCCCACCACCGCGAAGTCGTCCGGCTTCCTCGCCTTGGAGATGAGGCCGTAGAGCAGCACGTCGTCCATGAGGAAGGCCGCCGCTTTGTCCTCGTCCACCGCCTTGAAGGATTCGCCGTGGTCGGGGGACTCGATGACCTTGATCTCGAGCATGCGCTCGTCGTTCAGCGTCTTCATGATCTTCTCGCTGGTGGTGCCCTTGGTCACCACCACGGTCTTGCCGCGCAGGTCCTCGAGCGAGTTCACGTTCGACGACTTCTTGGCCAGCATCTTGATGCCCGCGATATAGGTCGTGTAGGCGAAGGCCACCTGCTTCTGGCGGTCGCGGGTGTTGGTCGTGGACCCGCACTCGAGGTCGACCTTGCCTTCGAGCAGCGCCGGGATGCGGTTGGACGACGTCACCGGAACGAAGCGGATGTCGAGCTTGGGCAGCTTGAGCTCGGCCTTGATGGCGTCGGCCACGCGCACGCACAGGTCCACCGAGTAGCCCTGCGGCTGCTTCTGCGCATCGAGGAACGAGAACGGCACGCTCGACTCGCGCACGCCGACGAGGATGGTGCCGGTATCGCGGATGCGTTTCAGGGTGTCGATGTTCGCGGGTGGCCGCTCGGCTGCGGGGGCCGGCGTCGCCCCGGCGGGTGCGGCCCTGGCTGCCGGCGGAGGCGAGGCCTTCGCGGGCGTGGCCTTGTCCTGGGCCAACGCAGCGCCGGTCCACAGCGCGCACGCCAGCACAAAGGCGACGCAGGAGGTGATGGGATTCATGGCGAGTCCTTCCGGGCGCGTTGTTGCGCCGCAATAAACTATTCTAGCTCCGAGCGGGCGAACTCGACGTCGAGTCTCTCCATCGCATCGGCGGGAGCGAGCGCCGCGGCCTTCTCGTAGAGCTTCGTGGCCTCCGCCACGCGACCCTTGCCGAACAGCATGAGCAGGCCATTGCCGTACTCGAGGTGCGCGATCGGCGACTCGGGAAAGAGCGAGAGCGCCTTCTCGTAGTGCTCGACCGCGTTATCCTTCTTCGCGCCGTAGGTCACGCCCGCGACGATGCCGCCGACCTTGTCGATGACCTCGGCCTGGTAGGCGCCAAAGGCCGTGTGCGCCTCCGCGTGCCTGGGATCGAGCTCGAGCGCAGTGACCAGCGCCTCCTTGATCTTGCCACCGTAGCCTTGCGCGAGGGCCTTGGCCACCGCGATGCCCTGGCTGTAGCGACCCAAGGCGAAGGCGTAGAGATACTGGGCATTGGCATCCTTGGGCGCTTCCTGGCGTCGCGCGTCGGCCAGGGCGGCCGCCTCTTCCATCAGCGCCACCTTCGCCTTCGCCGCCTTCTCGAGATAGTGGGCGTAGACGACCTGCGCCTTGACGGCCGCATTGATGCCCGCACCACCCACCGCCATGCCGAGCTTCACCGCATCGGCGAAGTTGCCCGCGTGGAATGCCTGCCAGGCCGCGAGCACGCCGGCGTCCTTGGGAAACGCCTCGCCGTCACCCTTGTGCAGGCGCGGCCACTTCTTCTTCAGGCTCGCCGCATCCAGGTCGTATGCCTTGTCCGCGTGCGGAAACTTTGCCCACTTGCCGGCCATGTCGTCCTCCTCCGTCGTACGGGTTCACGCGAGATAGCCCTCGCCGATGCGCTCGAGCAGCGCCCGGTCGCTTCCCACGAGATAGGGTGCGAAGAGCGCTAGCACGTTGTATGCCGCGTGATCCGGATTGAGCTCGTCGCCGTAGCCGCCGCTCACGCGCTGCCACGACATCCACCAGGTGCACACCAGCGTGGCATTGGCGGCGAGGGCGCCGATCTCGCGCTCGCTCGCTTGCATGCGGCCGGCATCGACGAGACTGCGGCACAGGCCCAGCACCGTGCCGTCGAGCCGCTGCAGGAGGTCGGCGAAGCGCGTGCCGAGCTTGCGGTTGCGCGAGGTGATCTCGTCCAGGTCGCGATAGAGGAAGCGGTAGTCGGCCATCCGCTCGAAGAGCACGTGGAGGAGGAACCACAGGTCCTCCACGCCGGGAGGCGGGTCGTCGGGCACGGCGAAGAGCGGCGTCACGCTGGCCTCGTAGGCCGCGTAGAGCTCGCCGATGATGTCGTCCTTGTTGCGGAAGTGGTAGTAGAGGTTGCCCGGGCTGATGTTCATCTCGTCGGCGATGTCGGCCGTGGTGATGTGCGGCTCGCCTTCCCGGTTGAAGAGCGCGAGGCTCGTGGCGAGGATCCGCTCGCGGGTGCGGCGTGGGGGCTTGCGCTCCGCCATCGTGCGCCGATCGCGCCGCTAGGCCTGGCGTGCCGCTGCCAGGGCGCGCTCGAGCTGGTCGAGCGTGTGGGAGAGCTCGCGGGCGGTGTGCCGGACGTTGCGCCGCGCCGTGCCGTGATGCAGCGGCCGCGGGTCCGTGACCGCATGGTCGATCGTGCGTGAGGCATCGGCGAGCCGCTCGTGGCGCAGCGCGATGCCGTGCCGCTGCAGGATGGGGCCCAGCGTGGCGGCGCGCGCGGCGAGGCTCGCGCGCGTGGTGGCGAACGCGATACTGCACAGGCGCCGCCGTTGCCGGTAGCTGAAGATGTTGGCGAAGAACATGTCGGCATCCTCGCGCGCGGGCTCGAAGAGCGCGATGTCCGCGTGCGGGTAGCGCCGCGCGTAGCGTTCCATGCCCACCTGCATGCGCGAGTGGATCACGGCGCGGAACGTCTGGTTGAGCACCAATGGCAGTCCCCCGCCCGTGACGCGGTCCACGTGCGGCATCCCGTGCCGCTGCGCGGCCGTGGCATCGAACGGCACGAGCGGATTGATGCACAGGAGGAGATCCACCCCCTGGTCGAGCGCCACCGACGCGTGCAGCGTCTTGTTGAGCGCACCGTCGACGTAGTGGTCGCCGTCGATTTCCACCGGCGGGAAGAGGCCGGGCAGGGCGCTGGAGGCCTCGATCGCGCGCGAGATGGGCACGTGGTCGTGCATGCCCGGCCCGAACGTGACCGACGCGCCCGTATCGAGGTTGGTGGCCACGAGAAAGAGCTTGGCGCGCAGCGCGCGGAAGTCGTTGGTGCGTCCGGGCGCGGAAAAAAGACGCGTGAGGAAGCGGTCGATGACGCGATTGTCGAACAGGCCGGTGGGCAGCGCCCGGGCGAGGGTGGCGAGCGATTGGGCCGCGCCGCGATGGAAGGGGTCCCGCAGGTACTGCAGCGCCGCGCGCGCGCTCAGCGCGGGCAGCGACGCCAGGCAACGCGCGAACTCGCCGAAGGCGGGCCGCAGGAAGATCTCGGGCTTGAGCGCGGCATCGACGCCGTCGTCGATGAAGAGGCGATACATCTGCGCGGGCGAGATGCCGTTGGCGAGCGCAGCGGCCACGAAGCCGCCCGACGATACGCCGACATAGGCATCGAGCGCATCGAGCTCGAGGCCGCCGAGCGAATCGGCGAGCGCGAGAAGCGCGCCGACTTCGTAGATGCCGCCGAGCGGGCCGCCGCCGGCGAGCGCGAGACCGATGCCGCCGCGATTGCCGCGCGCCGGAGCATCGGCGCCGACACGAGCGACGGCGGCGGCTGCGGAGACAGCCCTCCGGCGCCGCACGCGCACCCGCGTCGCGCGCGCAGGCCCTGGCAATTCCTGCATGGTGCTCCTCATTGGCGGTGACGAGGCGCCCGCGTCAAAGGGCGCCTCGTTGCCGGGATCTCGTGCCGATCGCGTCCCGTTCGCGCGCAATGGTAGCGGAGAACTACTTCGCGCGCTTTGCCGTACGCGGGGAGCGCGTGGTGTTGCGCGTCTTGGCGGCGGCCTTGGGGGTGGCCTTGACTCCGCGCTTCGCGGCGCGCGTGCCGGCGGCCTTGCGCGCGGGCGACTTCGCGGCCATCACCGGCAGCGTCACGTGCGGGAGCGAGCGCGGCAGGCGCTGTTGCACCAGGGCCACGGCGGAACCCGCGGCCTCGCGCACACCCGATTGCAGGACGGCGCGCGCGCGGCGCCAGGCGGAATTCGCCACGGTGTACGAGCTTTCGAGGCGGTCGCCCACGGCGCGGATCGTGCGTGCTTCGACCAGCGTGCCTTCCTTCACGAGCGAGCGGAACATGGGACCGGCACCGGATTCGGCCCAGTCGCGGGTGAGCGCGGCAGCGCCGAGGCCCGCAAGCCAGATCTGGCGCGAGGCCTGGCGCACGGCGCCGGTGACGGGAAGATGACGGGACTGGATGTTACGCATGAGGCAATCTCCTTCGAGTGTGCGCGCCACGTTGCGCGACGCGCCTTGAATATTCAATGTACGGGCGCCGCGCTAGAGGGATCACACTAAAGCGCGGCCGCGAGCCCGCTCGCGATGCGCGCGGCAAAGCCGTAGATCGACAGCTGCGGGTTGGCGCCGATCGAGGTGGGAAAGATCGAGCCATCGCACACGTACAGGTTGCGCAGGTGATGGTGGCGACCTCCGGGTTCGACCACCGCGCGCGCGGGATCGGGGCCGAACGGTGCGCCGCCCATCACGTGCGCCGACACCACGCGAGTGAGCAGCGGCGCGAGGTCGAACGACGCGATCGCATCCTTCGCCTGCGCCCATGTCGTGAACGGCGCCCCGAAGCCATGCCCCGGCGCCACGCGCTGCGCGCCCGCGGCGAACTGGATCTCCGCCATCGCCAGGAAGGCGCGGCGCATGCCGTCGAAGAGATAGGGCGTGAGCGGATAGTCGAGCACCGGCGTACCGTCGTCGCGAAGCTGCACGCGGCCGCCCGTGCTCTGCGGGTGGAAGCCGTCGCGCAGCAGCGCCAGCACCACGTGCAGGCGCCGGAAATCCTGCATCCAGCGCGCATGTGCGACGCCGTCGCTGCACAGCGTGACGGCGGTGAGCAGCGGTTGCTGCGGCGGCACCTCGAGCTTGAAGCCGATCGGGCCGGTAAGCGCAAGCGTGTCCTGGAAGTGATCGCTGTACACCGATTGCGGTGTGCCGGCGAAGCCGTCGATGTCTTCCGGCATCGCGGCGGCGGAGAGCACCACGGGATGCAGGAACGTGCGCTTGCCCACGAGGTCGTGCGGGTCCGGCAGCGCGCTGCGCAGGAAGAGCGCCGGCGTGCCGATGGCGCCGGCGGCGCTCACGAATGCGCGCGCCCGCACGGTGACCTTGCGCGCCGTGGGCTGCGTACCCGTGGCATCCATCGCGCGCGCTTCGAGTGTGGTGACCGCATCGCCTTGCACCGTGAAGCGCTGCGCGCGCACGCGCGTGACGAGCGTCGCGCCCCGGCCGAGCGCGGCGGGGATCGTCGTCACGAGCATCGACTGCTTGGCATTGGTGGGGCAGCCGAGCCCGCAATAGCCCAGGTTCCAGCAACCCTTCACGTTGCGCTGCATGGTGGCCGTCGCGATGCCGAGCTTGCCGGCACCGCGCGCGAGCGCCGCATTGTTGGCATTGGGCGCGACGGGCCACGGCGCGATGGCGAGCCGCTCCTCCATGCGCGCGAACCACGGCGCCATCGCCGCTTCCGAGACGCCGGGGATGCCGTACTCGCGCTCCCACCACGCGAGCGTCGTCGCGGGCGTGCGGAACGAGCTCGTCCAGTTGACGGTCGTGCCGCCGCCCACGCAGCGTCCCTGCAGGATGGTGATGGCCTGGTCGCGTGTCTTGCGGGCCGCCGATTCCTGGTAGAGGTCGGGATAGGTCGTGGCCTCGATGAGCTTGAAGTCGCGCGAGGTTCGCAGCGGGCCCTCCTCCAGCAGCACGACCGCAAGGCCGGCTGCGGCCAGGATCTCCGCCGCGGTGCCGCCGCCCGCGCCCGTCCCCACGATCACGACGTCGGCGTCGAGCGCGAGGTCGGTGTCCGCGCGCGAGGCATCGATCACCTTCCAGCCTGCCGCCACGCCGTCGGCGACGGGATCGGGGACGAGAGGTGCGCTTCGCGTCATGCGGGCGACTCGAATACGGGCGGGCCGGGATAGCCGATCGCGGGCCACGCGCGCGGATTGCCGTACCACGCCGCGAATGTCAGTGCGTGCAACGCGCCGTAGGCCGCGCGCAGCAGCACGAACGGGCTCGCGCGACAGCGATCGAGGAATTGCCGGACGACCCTGGGCGAGGCCGCATGCCACGAACCGTGGATGCCCGCGAGCCCGAGGCGCACCGGAGGCAGCGACAGCAGCGCCACGAGCTCGCCCAGTTCCTTGCGTGCCGAGGGCGGCAAGCCCGCCACGGCGATGTCGATGCCGGTGAGCGTCTCCTGCAACGCGACCGCGTGCGTTGCCGGGTCCTCCGGCCACGCGCCCGCGAGCAGCACCGGTGCCACCGCCGCGAAGATCGCCTCCGCATCGGCATCGAGCGCGCGCCGCACTGCGGCCGGCGGCGGCGCATGCGGGCCGCGCAACCAGCCGGCCACGGCGAGCATCGCCGCGCCGGCGGTGCCGGCGGCGATGAAGGTGCGACGGGATGTGCTCAAGGACGCATGCGCTGTGAGTGGTGTGCAGACGCACCACGGAGAGCGCCGACCATAGCCCGGGGGTCTAGACGAATCAATCTAACCGCGCGACCGGCGGGTGCTTCGAGGGCGACGCCTGCCTGCTAGACTCGGGAGTGTCCATCTCGTCGTGGCCGCCACGCTGCAATGGCCGAACAGGATCCCCCGTCTTCCAGCAAGGATGCCCTCGTGCGCGAGCTCGCGCGCGTGCATCGCCTGCACGAGGAACGGCGCAGCAATCCCATCCTGGCCGGCGCGCTGTTCCGCCTCGCCGACTGGCAGGCGCGGCGCCTGCGCATGACCTACGCCGATCTCGCGGTCGATCCGCGCTATGCGGCGGCCATCCAGTTCTTCCAGAACGACCTCTACGGTTCGGCCGATTACAGCCGCCGCGATGCCGACCTCGCGCGCGTAGTGCCGATGATGGTCAAGATGCTGCCCGAGAGCGTGATCGCCACGGCGGCAGCGGCGGTGGAGCTCAATGCGCTGTCGCAGGAGCTCGATCGCGTGCTGCTCGCCCGCCTGCCCCGGGCCGACGCGAGCTTCAGCGTCGCGGAGTACTGCAAGGCCTATCGGCGCGCGGGCAATTTCGCGCTGCGCGAGCGGCAGATCCGGCTCATCTCGGAGATCGGCCTGGCGCTCGACCAGGCGGTGCAGAAGCCGCTGGTGGGAACAGCCCTCAAGATGATGCGGCAGCCGGCGCGGCTTGCCGGGCTCGCCGCGCTGCAGGATTTTCTCGAGCGGGGCTTCGACTCGTTTCGCGGGATGCGCGGGGCGCGCGAGTTCCTCGGGACCATCGACGAGCGCGAGACGCGGATCTACGAGGCGATCGCCGCGGGCTCGTACGATCCCTTTCCGGATCCGCTGCTGTTCCGGCTCTCGCAGCCGTCGACGGCGCGGGCGACCTGAAGACACGCCGGCGTCAGTCTTCGCCCAGCAGCTTGTCGAGCTGCGCGCCGATCTCGCGCTCGATGGTCGACTTCATCGGGGAGAGGAAGAAGCCCAGGCTCACATCGAGGGCGAGCGTGTCCTTGCCCACGCGCATGCGGCCCGTGATGCCGGGCCGCTCGAAGTCGAGATGGTCCCCTTCCCACTCGTAGTCGAGGCCGTAGCGCTTCTGCAGGTCCTTGGCGATCTTCTCCGCGGCGGCCTTCGCCTTTTTTTGCGTGAGCGCGTGCTTGCGCGCGATCGAGATCGTGGCCATGGCGGGTCTCCTGTCGCGCGAGTATAGCGGCGGGGTCGGCGCGTACTGTGCTGCGCGCGGGAGTGTGCGGTTCCGGCAGGGCGAGGCGCGCCGGCGACGCACTTTTCAATCCCGGCGCAACGGCTCCGACGGATCGTGCGCGGCACCCGAGTGCGGCGCGGTGTCCTCGCGGACGACCACCGCCTCACCCCGGATCTCGCGCTCGCCGGGCCGCACGCGCGCGTGCGCGGCGCGCAACTCCCTGCGCACGTGGCGCGTCTTCCACCACAGCCACGCGCCGCCGATCACCGCCGCAACGGCGAGCACCGCGAACAGCACGAGCGAGAAGGCGAAGGCCAGGACCAGGACGACGGCGCCCACCAGGAAGCCGACGATGCGGCCAACGAGACCGGTCGGCGCGAATCCGAAGCGATAGGTGCGGCTGCGCGGGCCGGCAAGGCCGGACAGGCGAAGGGGGTCGGGATCGGGGCTCATCCTCGCAATGTGCGTCCCGGAGCCGCCGCACACAAGCCCGCCCCGGGTCGCGATCGCCCCGCGGGAGGCACATGACCGTCAAGCGCACCGCCCGGCGCCGCGATTAGACCGGTGCCTCTATTGATTTGCGCTACCATCAAACATACGATTCAAACAATTGTTTGATTCAGCGGAAAGATCAGGCATGTCCACCGAACTCGCCACCGCCGCCGGACGCCAGCACACCGCCGCGACGCAGGATCGCATCCTCGATGCGGCCGAGACGCTCTTCATGGAGCACGGCTTCGAGGCCACCACGCTGCGTCTCATCACCCAGGCGGCGGGCGTGAACCTCGCGGCCGTGAACTATCACTTCGGCAGCAAGGAAGAGCTCTTCGAGGCCGTGCTCAGGCGCCGCCTCGATCCGATGAACCAGGCGCGGCTCTCGCGCCTCGACCGCTACGAGGCGGCGGCGCCGGGTGGCATCGGTTGCGAGCGCATCCTCGCGGCGCTCTTCATACCCGCGCTCGAGCTCGCGCGCGATCCCGCGCGGGGTGGCACCAATTTCCTGCGCCTCCTGGGTCGCGCCTACGCCGATCCCGCGCCCTTCATCCGGCAATTCCTGTCGGCGCAATACGCGCCGATGATCGCGCGCTTCAAGGACGCCTTCGCCCGCGCCTTGCCGCAGCTGCCGCGGCGCGAGCTGTCGTGGCGGCTGCACTTCATCATGGGCGCGCTGTCGTACACGCTGGCCGGCACCGATGCGCATCGCATCATCGCCGAGCTCGCGCCGGGCGCTCCTGACAACGACGAGGCGCTCCTGCGCCGTCTCGCCCCCTTCCTCCTCGCGGGGCTCACCGCCCCGCTGCCCGAGCTGTGCGACGTGACGCGCGAGCTCGATGCCGCGCTGCCACCCGCGGCCTGACGACGGAGTACGCGCAATGCTGACCGCACTTTTTCTCGCTGCCGCAGCTCTCGTGGCCTTGGGCCTCGCCTATGCGAATGCCTCCGCGCTCGCCTGGATCGCCGCCTTTGCGGCGAGCATTGCCGTGGCCTGGCTCACGCACGCGTTGCCTTTGGCGGTGATATTGGTCCTGGCCGTGGTGGGCCTGATCGTGGCGCTGCCGCTCGCGGTGCCGGCGCTGCGGCGCGCGCTCATCAGCGATGCCGTGCTGCGCGCCTATCGCAAGATCATGCCGCCGATGTCGCAGACCGAGCGCGAGGCGCTCGAGGCCGGCACGGTGTGGTGGGACGGCGAGCTCTTCTCCGGACGGCCCGACTGGGCGCGCCTGCTCGCCGTGAAGGAAGCCACGCTCACGCCGGACGAGCGGCGCTTCCTCGACCACGAGACCGAAACGCTGTGCGCGATGGTGAGCGACTGGGAGACCACCAACGTCCACAAGGACCTCCCGCCAGCCGCGTGGCAGTACATCAAGGACAAGGGCTTCTTCGGCATGATCATCCCGAAGGCGTACGGCGGCCTGGGGTTCTCCGCCTACGCGCACGCCGAGGTGATCACCAAGCTCTCCACGCGCTCGGGCACCACGGCGGTCACGGTGATGGTGCCGAACTCGCTCGGGCCGGGCGAGCTCCTGCTGCATTACGGCACCGAGGCGCAGAAGCAGTACTACCTGCCGCGCCTCGCGAAGGGGCTCGAAGTCCCCTGCTTCGCGCTCACCAATCCCTATGCGGGCTCCGATGCCGCTTCGATCCCGGACTATGCCTTCGTGCGCTGGGGCGAGCACGAGGGCAAGCGCGTGCTCGGGCTCTCGGTCACCTGGGACAAGCGCTACATCACGCTCGGTCCCGTGGCCACCCTCCTGGGCCTCGCCTTCCGCGTGCACGATCCCGAGCATCTCCTGGGGGAGGTCGAGGATCTCGGCATCACCTGCGCGCTCATTCCCACGTCGCATCCGGGCGTGGTGATCGGCCGCCGGCACATGCCGCTCAATGCCGTGTTCCAGAACGGTCCCAACTCGGGCCGCGACGTGTTCATCCCGATGGACTGGGTGATCGGCGGGCAGCCGATGATCGGCAAGGGCTGGCGCATGCTGATGGAGTGCCTCGCAGCAGGACGGGGCATCTCGCTGCCGTCGTCGAACACGGGCATGGCGATGCTCGCGGCACGCGCCGTGGGGGGCTATGCGCGCGTGCGCACGCAGTTCCGCCTGCCGATCGGCAAGTTCGAGGGCGTGGAGGAGCCGCTCGCGCGCATGGGTGGCAATCTCTACATGATGGATGCCGTGCGGCGCCTGACCGCCACGGCGATCGACCTCGGCGAAAAGCCGGCGGTACTCTCGGCGATCGCCAAGTACCACATCACCGAGCGCGCGCGGCAGTCGATCAACGACGGCATGGACGTGATCGGCGGCAAGGGCATCTGCATGGGGCCGTCGAACTTCCTCGGCGGCGCGTACATGCAGCATCCCGTGGCGATCACCGTCGAGGGCGCCAACATCCTGACGCGCAGCCTCATCATCTTCGGGCAGGGCGCCATCCGCTGCCATCCGTACCTGCTGCGCGAGATGAATGCCACGCAGGAGCCGGATCGTGCGAAGGCATCGGTGGAATTCGATCGCGCGCTCTTCGGCCACGTGCGCTTCATGGTGTCGAACTTCGCGCGCACCCTGGTGATGGGACTCACGGGCTCGCACTTCGTGCGCGTGCCCTCTGCTGTTGCGCCCGCCACGCGCCGCTACTACCAGCAGCTCACGCGCTTCTCCGCGGCGCTGGCCTTCCTCGCCGACGTGTCGGCGATAACGCTCGGCGGCGCGCTGAAGCGCAAGGAAAAGCTCTCCGCGCGCCTGGGCGACATCCTCTCGCTGCTCTACCTCTGCTCGGCCACGCTGCACCGCTACGAGGCCGAAGGCCGGCAGGAAGCCGATGCGCCGCTCATGCACTGGGCGATCTGGGATGCGATGTTCAAGGCGCAGGGCGCCTTCGAGGGTGTCGTCTCGAATTTTCCGAGCCGCCTCGTGGGCATGCTCGCGCGGCGCGTCGTCTTTCCGCTCGGACGGCCGTACGTCGTGCCGTCGGACCGGCTCGGGCACGAGGTGGCGAGCCTTTTGATCGCGCCGTCGCCCACGCGCGACCGGCTGACCGCGCGCATGTTCGTGGGCCACGACGAGGACGATCCGGTCGTGCTGATCGAGCGCGCGCTGGCGGCCACCATGGAGGCGGAACCCCTGCTCGCGCGGATCCGCGCCGCGGTGAGGAATGGCACGCTCGACGGCACGCTCGCACCCGAGGCGGCGCCGGGCGCGCTTGCGCAGCGTGCGTTGCAGGCAGGTGTCATCGATGCCGACGAGGCGGAGCTTCTGGCCACGCATCACGCGCTCGTGGCGCGCGTGATCGCGGTCGACGACTTTGCCCCCGACCTGGGCACGTCGCTCCTGCGGCCCGCGCTCGTGGCGCTCGAGCGGGGCTCGGCGCAGGCGCGCGAGCACGTTCCGGCGTGAAGGACGAATCCATGAACGAGCCCATCTACATCATCGACGGCAAGCGCACGCCGTTCTTGAAGGCGCGCAATCGTCCCGGACCGTTTTCCGCCTCGGACCTCGCCACCGACGCCGGCCGCGCCGTGCTGCTGCGGCAGGCGTTCGCCCCCGAGGCGCTCGACGAGGTGATCCTGGGCTGCGCGGCGCCGTCCGCCGACGAGGTCAACATCGGTCGCGTGGCCGCGCTGCGCATGGGTTGCGGCCAGAAGGTGCCGGGCTGGACGGTGATGCGCAACTGCGCGTCGGGGATGCAGTCGATCGACTCGGCCATCGCCAACATCCGCTCGGGGCGCTCCGAGCTCGTGCTCGCGGGCGGGGTGGATGCGCTGTCGCGCGCGCCGCTGCTCTTCTCCGATGCGATGGTGCAGTGGCTGTCGAAGTGGTATGCGGCGAAGAGCGCGGGCCAGCGCGCGGCGCTCCTCACGCAGTTCCGGCCGGGCTACTTCGCGCCGGTGATCTCGCTCATGAAGGGCCTCACCGATCCGATCTGCGGATTGCTGATGGGCCAGACCGCGGAGAACCTCGCCTACCGCTTCGGCATCACGCGCGAGGAGATGGACGCGTACTCGGCGCGCAGCCACGCCCGCGTGCTCGCGGCGCAGAAGGCCGGCCACTATGCCGACGAGATCGTGCCGGTCTACGACAACGCCGGCACGCTCTACGCGGCCGACGACGGCGTGCGCGAGGATTCCACGCCGGAGAACCTCGCCAAGCTCAAGCCCTTCTTCGATCGCAAGTACGGCAACGTCACGGCCGGCAACAGCTCGCAGGTGACCGACGGCGGCGCGTGGGTGGTCCTTGCCTCGCAGGCGGCAGTGGACCGGCACGGTTTGACGCCGATCGGCCGCATCGTCGACTCGCAATGGGCGGGGCTCGATCCGGCGCTGATGGGGTTGGGACCCGTGTACGCCGCCACGCCCATACTGAAGCGCCACGACCTGGGCCTCGACGACCTCGATGCGTGGGAGCTCAACGAGGCCTTCGCGGCGCAGGTCATCGCCTGCCAGCGGGCGTGGATGGACGAGACGTTCTGCCGCGAGGAGCTCGGATTGCCCGGGGCGCTCGGGCAGATCGACGAGGGCAAGCTCAATGTCGACGGCGGCGCGATCGCGCTCGGACATCCGGTGGGGGCGTCGGGCACGCGCATCGTGCTGCACGTGCTGCACGTGCTGCGCCGCACGGGCGGCAAGCGCGGCATGGCGGCCATCTGCATCGGCGGTGGCCTGGGCGGCGCGATGCTGGTCGAACGCATCTAGAGGCTCCTATGCGCCACTTCAGAATCGAGCGCGAAGCCGACGGCCTCGCGCAACTCGTCTTCGACAAGGCGGGTGCCACCGTCAACACGCTCTCGCAGGAGGTGCTCGCCGAGTTGAACGAGGCACTCGACCTCCTCGACCGCGAGCCGCCCAAGGGACTCATCATCCGCTCGGGCAAGGACAGCGGCTTCATCGCGGGCGCCGACGTGGACGAGTTCGGCACGATCACCGACGAGGCGGGCGCGCTCGCGCTGGTGCGCCGCGGCTGGGATACGTTCGAGCGGCTTGCCGCCGTGAAGTACCCCACGCTTGCGCTGATCCGGGGTTTCTGCCTGGGCGGTGGCCTCGAGCTCGCGATGGCTTGCCGCTATCGCGTGGCCATCGACGAGCCGGCCACTCGCCTGGGTCTGCCCGAGGTGATGCTCGGCATCGTCCCCGGCTGGGGTGGCATCAAGCGCCTGCCACGCCTCGTGGGCGCTCCCGCGGCGCTCGATCTCCTCCTCACCGGCAAGACGATCGACGCGCGCCGCGCGAAGAAGATGGGCCTCGTCGACGAGGCGGTGCCGGTGCGCATCATGGAGAACACGGCGCGCGGCGTGCTGCGCGCGGCACCTGCGCCCCGGTCGTTGCCGCTGCCGCTGTCGCTCACGCTGAATCCGCTCGCGCGCAGGATCATCGCGGGAAAGGCGGAGAAGGAAGTGGCGAAGCGCGCGCGTCGTGATCATTACCCTGCCCCCTACGCGATCCTCGAGCTCTTCCGCAAGCACAACGGCAATGCGCTGGCCGTGCCCTCGTCCGATCCCGCCTCGGTGCCGGCGCTGCTGCGCTCGCCCACGGCGGCGAATCTTCTGCGGGTGTTCAAGCTGCAGGAGCGTCTCAAGAGCCTCGGCAAGGAGGACGGCTTCAAGGCGAAGCACGTGCACGTGATCGGCGCCGGTACGATGGGCGGCGACATCGCCGCGTGGTGCGCGTTGCGCGGCCTCACCGTCACGCTGCAGGACCAGAATGCGGAGCGCATCGCGCCCGCGATGAAGCGCGCGGGCAAGCTCTTCTCCGACCGCCTGCGCGATCCGCGCCGCGTCCGCGATGCGCGCGATCGCCTGATCCCCGACGTCGCGGGTGACGGCGTGGCGCGTGCCGACGTCATCGTCGAGGCGATCTTCGAGAACCTCGACGCGAAACGCGGCGTGTTCGCGGCGGTGGAGAAGAAGGCGCGGCCCGAGGCGGTGCTCGCCACCAATACGTCGAGCATCCCGCTCGAGGACATCGCGCAAGCGCTCGCCGATCCCACGCGGCTGGTCGGCATCCACTTCTTCAATCCGGTGGCGAAGATGATGCTCGTGGAGGTCGTGGTGGGGAAGGCCACGCGCGAGAGCATCGCCGCGCAGGCGGCGGCCTTCGTGCGCCAGATCGACAAGCTGCCGTTGCCCGTGGCCAGCGCGCCGGGCTTTCTCGTGAACCGGTTGCTGGCGCCGTATCTCATGGCGGCGATGCACGCCGTGGACGAAGGCATCGCGCCCGAGACCGTCGACGAGGCGGCGGTGGGCTTCGGCATGCCGATGGGCCCGATCGAGCTGGCCGACACCGTGGGCCTCGACATCTGTGTGGAGGTGGGCAAGCTCCTGGGGGGCGCCGGCGCGCCGCCCAAGCGGCTCATGGAGCTCGTGGAGGCGCGCAACCTCGGCAGGAAGACCGGCCGCGGCTACTACGAATGGGTGGACGGCAAGGCGAAGAAGAACGCGCCCGGCGCGGTGCCGGCGGGACTCGCGGAGCGTCTCGTGGGGCCCTACGTCGCGGAGGCCAGGACTGCACTGGACGACCACATCGTGGCGGATGCGGATCTCGTGGACGCCGGGGCGATCTTCGGCACCGGCTTCGCGCCGTTCCGGGGCGGGCCGCTGCACTACGCGTCACGTGGCTGATGCAGCGCAAGGCGGGAGCTGCAGAAACGAGGTATTCCCCTTGAGGATCTGGTGTACATTTTCGACGGACGCGCGACCCCACGCATGGGCGCGCGCCGCTCGCGGAAATTCACGCTCACGAGCCTGCCGCTGGCTGGTTGCCGGCATGCGGGTACGCCCGGATCGCCCGGGGCGCATGGAGGAACGTCGTGGAAAAGATCTGGATCAAGCACTACCCGAAGGGCGTCCCCGCCGAGATCGACATCAACGAGTACGCCTCGGTGCGCGACCTCTTCGAGGAAAGCGTGGGCAAGTATGGCGCGCGCCCGGCCTTCACGTGCATGGGCAAGTCGATCACCTTCGGCGAGCTCGACACGCTGTCCGCGGCTTTCGGCGCGTGGTTGCAGGGCATGGGCTGCAAGAAGGGCACGCGCGTGGCGCTGATGATGCCCAACATCCTGCAGTACCCCGTGTGCCTCTTCGGCACGCTGCGCGCGGGCTGCACCGTGGTCAATGTCAATCCGCTCTACACGGCGCGCGAGCTCGAGCACCAGCTGAAGGACTCCGGCGCCGAGGTGCTCGTGTGCGTGGAGAACTTCGCCCACACGGTGGCGGAGGTCGTGGGCCACACCCAGGTGCGGCAGACGGTGGTGACGTCCATCGGCGAGATGCTGGGGCTGAAGGGCATCATCGTCGACTTCGTGCTGCGGCACGTGAAGAAGATGATCCCGAAGTTCTCGCTGCCGGGATCCATCCACCTGTCCGACGCGCTGGACGAGGGACGCAAGCGCTCGCTCGAGCGCGTGCCGCTCGGCCACGACGACATCGCCTTCCTCCAATACACCGGCGGCACCACGGGCGTGGCCAAGGGCGCGATGCTGGTCAATCGCAACATCGTGGCCAACATGCTGCAGGCGCGCGCCTGGATCACGCCCATGCTCGACCCCGCCCGGCGCGAGGTGATCATCACGCCGCTGCCGCTGTATCACATCTTCTCGCTCACGGCGAACTGCCTCGTGTTCATGTCGGTGGGCGGCGAGAACATCCTCATTCCCAATCCGCGCGACATCCCGGGTTTCGTGAAGGAGATGCGCAAGTACCGCTTCACCGCGCTCACCGGCGTGAACACGCTCTTCAATGCGCTGCTCAACAATGCGGATTTCGCCACGCTCGACTTCTCCTCGCTGCGCATCACGCTCGGCGGCGGCATGGCGGTGCAGGAGGCGGTGGCGCAGAAATGGAAGCAGGTGACCGGCGTGCCGCTCATCGAGGCCTATGGACTCACCGAGACCTCGCCGGCCGCCACCATCAATCCGCTCGACCTCCCGGCGTACAACGGCAGCATCGGGTTGCCGATCCCGTCGACCGAGGTGACGCTGCGCGACGACGCCGGCAAGGACGTGCCGCTCGGCCAGCCCGGAGAGATCTGCATCAGGGGCCCGCAGGTGATGGCCGGCTACTGGCAGCGCCCCGACGAGACCGCCAAGGTGATGGACAAGGACGGCTGGTTCGCCACGGGTGACATCGGGATCATGGACGAGCGCGGCTTCGTGAAGATCGTCGACCGCAAGAAGGACATGATCCTCGTGTCCGGCTTCAACGTGTACCCCAACGAGATCGAGGCGGTGCTGGCAGGACACCCCGGCGTCCTCGAATGCGCAGCCGTGGGCGTGCCCGACTCCAGGTCCGGCGAGGCCGTGAAGCTCTTCGTGGTGAAGAAGGACCCGGCGGTGACGAGCGAAACGCTCATCCAGTACTGTCGCGACAACCTCACCGGCTACAAGTGCCCGCGCGACGTCGAGTTCCGTACCGAGCTGCCGAAGTCCAACGTGGGCAAGATCCTCCGGCGCGAGCTGCGCGACGAGGCCAGGGGCGGGAAGTCGGCCTGACCGCGTGTCGTCGAATGCCGTCCCTGCCACCTCCACCGCGGCGATGAGCGACCTGCTGCCCGACAAGCAACCCGTGCTGCGCGTCGTCCCGATGCCGGGCGACACGAACCAGCACGGCGACATCTTCGGCGGCTGGATCATGTCGCAGGTGGACATCGCCGGCGGCGTGGTGGCCGCACGCCACGCGCGCGGACGCGTGGCCACGGTCGCGGTCAACTCGTTCACGTTCAAGCAGCCCGTGATCGTGGGCGACCTCGTGACGTTCTATGCGGACATCACGCGCGTGGGACGCACGTCGGTGACCGTCGACGTGGAGGTGTTCGCACAGCGCAATCCGAGTGACCAGATCACGGTGAAAGTGACCGAGGCGAGCCTCACCTACGTCGCCATCGGCAGCGATGGACGACCGCGCGAGGTACCCCGTCGCTAGAACACTGCCGGTGCGTTACGCCGGTGTATATTTCCCACAAATTCGGCCGGGGATCGCGCGCACGCTGCACGTGGATCCATGCGAGCCGATCATCCACCAAGCCAGGAGGAGAGTCGCCATGCAATCCGCTTCGATGCACAGAACGAACGTCGCACGGGCCGTCGCTGCGCTGGTGTTTGCCCTCGGCGCGCAGCATGCGCTGGGCGCGGCGTTCGCGCTGCAGGAGCAAAGCGTGAGCGGCCTCGGCAATGCCTATGCCGGCGGTGCGGCAGCCGCCGAGGATGCGTCCACGATCTGGTCCAATCCGGCCGGGATGGCGAACTTCACGAGCATGCAGGTCGTGGGCGCCGTCAGCGGCATCTTTCCTTCGGCCAAGTTCAGCAACAGCGGGTCGGTGGCAGCCGCGAACCAGCCCTTGGGCAACGAGGGGGGCCAGGCTGGCCAGGCGGCCGCCTTGCCGGCCATGTACCTGCTCGTGCCGATCAATCGCCAGTTCGCCTTCGGCCTGGGTGTGGGCGTGCCGTTCGGCCTCGAGACGAAGTGGGACGACGGCTGGCTCGGCCGCTACCATGGGCTGCAGTCCAAGGTCGAGACGATGAACGTCAACCCGGCCGTCTCCTGGCGCATCAACGATGCGTTCAGCGTGGGCCTCGGCGTGGACTACCAGCAGATCAAGGCCACCTTCACGAGCAACGCCAACTATTCCGCGGCGCTCGCGCAGGCGGCGGCGACGGCGGCGGCGGGTGGCCTCATTCCGGCCGCGGCGGTGGCACCGTTCGTGGCGTCCACGGGCGGGCTCGATTCGCTGGTGAGCGTCAACGGCGACGACTGGGCGTGGGGCTGGAATCTGGGCTTCATGTGGAACCTCTCGCCGGCCACGCGCATCGGCGGGCACTATCGCTCGTCGATCAAGTACAACGTCGACGGCAACGTCAACTTCAGCAATCCGGCACTGCCCCCGCTGCCGCCTCCGCTCGCGCCGATCGGCGCGGCGCTGGCCCCGGCGGTCAACAACGTGCTCGCGAGCGGCGGCGTCACCTCCGACATCGAGCTGCCGTCGATCACCAACCTGTCGATCTACTCGCGCCTCAATCCCAGCTGGGAAGTGATGGCCGACCTGCAGTTCACCGACTGGTCGACGATCGACTACCTCACGTTCACGCGCACCACCGGCGCCGTGCTGCAGTCCACGCCCGAGCACTTCCGCGACACGTGGCGGGCCTCGGTGGGTGCGAGCTACTTCATGGGCGACCAGTGGAAGTTCCGTGGCGGCTTCGCCTTCGACCAGTCGCCGGTGCGTGATGCCGAGCGCACGCCGCGCCTGCCCGACTCCGATCGCTACTGGCTTTCGACGGGCGTGCAATACGGCTATTCCAAGCAGCTCAAGTTCGACGTGGGCCTCACCTACATCTTCACGTCGAATGCCCCGTCGGACAACAACGCCGGCAGCACCGCGCAATACGGCCTCATCAAGGGTGACTACGACACGAGCGTGTTCATCCTCGGCGGGCAGATGACGTACTCGTTTTAAATCGCGGCAGCGCCGGCGGGCCGCACCGTTGCGGTCCGCCGGTTGGCGGCACGTCGCGCCCCCGTGCTGCCCGTGTCGTGCCCGCGTTCTCCCGGTCTGCCCGCTGCACCCCTTCCGCCGTTCCCACACGCCCCGCATGACTTCCACTCCCCTCCCGCTCCGCAAGGCCGCCATCCTGGGTGCTGGCGTGATGGGCGCGCAGATCGCCGCGCACTTTGCCAACGCCGGCATCGAGTCGCTGCTCTTCGACCTGCCCGCGAAGGAGGGCGATCCCAGCGCGCTCGCCGCGAAGGCCATCGCCAACCTCGCGCGCATCGAACCCGCACCCCTCGCGGCGAAGGATCGCGCCGGGGCGATCGCGGCCTGCAACTACGGCAGCGACCTGGCGCGGCTGGCCGAATGCGACCTCGTGATCGAGGCGATCGCCGAGCGCCTCGACTGGAAGCAGGACCTCTACGCCAAGGTGGCGCCGCATCTCGCACCGCATGCGGTGCTCGCGTCCAACACGTCGGGACTGTCGCTGGCGGCGTTGTCCGCCCTGCTGCCGGCGGAGGTGCAGCCGCGCTTCTGCGGCGTGCACTTCTTCAATCCGCCGCGCTACATGCATCTCGTGGAGCTCGTCGCGGCGCCGCAGACGGCCGCCGCACTTCTCGATGCGCTCGAGGCATTCCTCACCACCACGCTCGGCAAGGGCGTGATCCGCGCCCGCGACACGCCCAACTTCATCGCCAACCGCATCGGCATCTTCTCCGTGCTGGCCACGATGAAGCACACGCAGGAGCTCGGCCTCCCGTTCGACGTGGTGGACGCGCTCACCGGGCCCGCGATCGGTCGCGCGAAGAGCGCCACGTTCCGCACCGCGGACGTCGTGGGGCTGGACACGATGGCGCACGTCGTGCAGACGATGTGGGACACCTTGCCCGACGATCCCTGGCATCCGCTCTTCGCCACGCCGCCCGTGCTGGCGGCGCTGGTGGCGCAAGGCGCGCTCGGCGCCAAGACCAAGGCAGGCTACTTCCGCAAGCCGGGCCGGGACATCGAGGTCCTCGACCCCGCGACCACGTCGTATCGCAAGGCCGAAGGCGGCGTGGCGCCGGAAGTGGCGGCGATCCTCGCGCTCCGCTCGCCCGCGGAGAAGTTCGCCAGGCTGCGCGCGAGCGAGCATCCCCAGGCGAAATTCCTCTGGGCGATCTTCCGCGATCTCTTCCACTACAGCGCGTACCACCTGGCGGCGATCGCCGACAATGCGCGCGACCTCGACCTCGCGATCCGCTGGGGCTTCGGCTGGCAGCAGGGGCCGTTCGAGACGTGGCAGTCGGCGGGGTGGCACGAGATCGTGGGCTGGGTGGCCGAGGACATCGCGGCGGGACGCGCGCTCGCGAAGGTGCCGTTGCCCGCCTGGGTGACCGGCGAGAAAGTCGCCGCCGCCGGCGGCGTGCACGCGAAGGACGGCGCGTATTCCCCCGCCGCCGATGCCTTCGTGCCGCGGCGCGACCTGCCGGTGTATCGCCGCCAGTGCTTTCCGGAGCCGGTGCTGGGCGAATCGAGCCCGCAGGGCACCACGATCTTCGAGACCGACGACCTGCGCTTCTGGCATTTGCGCGACGACGTGGGCATCGTCTCGTTCAAGACCAAGGCCCACACGATCAGCGAAGGCGTGCTCGACGGCATCCTGCGCGCGATCGACCACGCGGAGCGCGAGCTCGCCGGCGTCGTGATCTGGCAGGCGCGCGAGCCCTTCTCGCTCGGCGCCAATCTTGCCGCGATGGAGCCCTTGGTGAAGGCTGGCGACTTCGCAGCCGTGGAAGCCATCGTGGCGAAGTTCCAGCGTACGGCGATGCGCCTGCGCACGAGCCTCGTGCCCACGGTGTGCGCGGTGCGCGGCATGGCGCTGGGCGGCTCCTGCGAGTTCATCCTGCATGCCACGCGTACCGTGGCGGCACTGGAGTCGTACATCGGCCTGGTGGAGGCGGGCGTCGGACTGCTGCCCGCGGGCGGCGGCTGCAAGGAGCTCGCCGCGCGCGCCGGGGAGGAAGTGCGGCGTGGTGCCGCCGGCAGCCAGATCGATGCGCTGCCCTTCGTGCGCACGTACTTCCAGTCGGTGGCGATGGCGCAGGTCGCCAAGAGCGCGCTCGAAGCGAAGGAGATGGGGTACCTGCGGCCCTCCGACATCGTCGTGATGCATGCGCACGAGGTGCTGCACGTGGCGCTCGGGCAGGCCCGTGCGCTGGCGGATGCCGGCTACCGTCCGCCGCTGCCTGCGCGGGCGATCCCCGTCGTGGGCAAGACGGGCTTGGCCACCCTGCAGATGCTGCTCGTCAACATGCGCGACGGCGGCTTCATCAGCGCCTACGATTTCGAGATCGGCCGGCGCATCGCGCGCGTCCTCTGCGGTGGCGAGATCGAGTCGGGCAGCGTGGTCGACGAGGAATGGCTCCTCGATCTCGAGCGCCGCGAGTTCATGGCACTGCTGCGCGATCCGCGGACGCAGGCACGCGTGGCGCACACGCTCGCCACCGGCAAGCCGTTGCGCAACTAGCGCGCGCGGCAGACCGAAAGCGCGCACGCACCGTCACCCGCCACCGGATCACCCCATGACGAAACAACTGCAGGACGCCTGGATCGTTGCCGCCACCCGCACCGCGGTGGGCAAGGCGCCGCGCGGCGTATTCAAGTCCACGCGCCCCGACACGCTGCTCGCGCACGTGCTTACGAGCGCGCTCGCGCAGGTGCCGGCGATCGAGCCCGGCCGGGTCGAGGACGTGATCGTGGGCTGTGCCATGCCCGAGTACGAGCAGGGCATGAACGTGGCGCGCATCGGCGTGCTGCTTGCCGGACTGCCGGCAAGTGTCGCCGGCATGACGGTCAATCGCTTCTGCTCGTCGGGGTTGAATGCCGTGTCGATCGCCGCCGATCGCATCCGCACCGGCGAGGCCGATATCGTGATCGCCGCCGGCACCGAGAGCATGAGCATGATCCCCATGCTCGGGCGCCTCGCGCTCAACGAGGCGGTGTTCGCGCACGGTGAGAACGTCGGCATCGCCTACGGCATGGGACTCACCGCCGAGAAGGTCGCCGCGCAGTGGAAGATCCCGCGCGAGGCGCAGGATGCCTTCGCGCTGGAGTCGCACCGGCGCGCGCTCGCCGCGCAGGCCGCGGGCGAGTTCACGCAGGAGATCAGTCCGTTCACGGTGCACGAGGACCTGCCGGACCTCGCGGCGGACCGCATCGTCACGCGCGAGAGGATCATCGCGCAGGACGAAGGTCCGCGCGCGGATACGAGCCCGGAGGGCCTCGCCAGGCTGCGGCCCGTGTTCGCCGCGAAGGGGAGTGTCACCGCCGGCAACAGCTCGCAGATGTCCGACGGCGCCGGCGCGGCGGTGCTCGTATCGGAGCGCGTGCTGCGCGAGCTCGCGCTCGTGCCGCTCGCGCGCTGGGTGGGCTTTGCGGTGGCGGGCGTGCCGCCGGAGATCATGGGCATCGGCCCCATCGCGGCGATCCCCAAGGTGCTCGCGCGCACCGGCGTGCGCAAGGAGGACCTCGACTGGATCGAGCTCAACGAGGCCTTTGCCGCACAGGCCCTGGCCGTGATGCAGGACCTCGAGCTCGACCCCGCGAAGGTGAATCCGCTGGGCGGCGCGATCGCGCTCGGACATCCGCTGGGCGCCACGGGTGCCATCCGCACCGCAACGATCACGCACGGGCTGCGCCGGCGCGGGGGAAAATACGGGATGGTGTCCATGTGCGTGGGCACCGGCATGGGGGCCGCCGGGATCTTCGAGGCGGCGTGAGAAGACATCGCAAGGAGAACCACATGCGCAAGCTGATGGCATTCGTGGGAGCGCTGGCATTCGCCGTGGCCGCGCACGCGATCGAAGTGGGCGGCGTGAACCTTCCCGACAGGGCAAGTGTCGGAGGACAGGACCTCGTGCTGAACGGCGCCGGCGTGCGCACGCGCGTGTTCATCAAGATCTATGTCGGCAGCCTCTGGCTCCCGGCCAGGGCCACGACGGCCGCCGCCGTGCTCGAGCGGGGCCCGCGGCGCATCCAGATGAACCTGTTGCGCGATCTTTCCGCCGACCAGCTCGTGGGCGCGCTCGTCGACGGGCTCAAGGACAACAATACGCCGCAGGAGCTCGCCGCCGTGCAGGCGCAGTCGGACCAGCTCGTGTCGATCATGAAGTCCTTCGGCGAGGTGAAGGAGAAGGACGTCGTGACGCTCGATTTCGTCGACGGCGCCACGAGGATCTCGCTCAACGGCACCGCCAGGGGCACGATCCCGGGAGAGGCCTTCAATCGCGCGCTGACGAAGATCTGGATCGGCGACAAGCCGGCGCAGGCCGACCTCAAGAAGGGCATGCTCGGCGGCTAGACTCGCCCTTTGCACACCACTCCATGACAATGAGACCCATCGCTTCCTCTTCCACCATCGTCCTGCTGTTCGCGCTGGCGAGCATCGCTCATGCGCAGACGACCGCGCCTCTCGGCGCCGGCACGGCGCCGGCGCCACCGGGTGCGAGCGTACCCGCCGCCACGCCTGCCCCCGCTGCACCCGTCGTCACGGGCGCGGCGGCGCCGTCCGGCACGGACATCCAGTCGATCGCGTCCCTCGCCTGGCTGCACGGCTGCTGGACCGGCACGGTGAACCAGCGCAACTTCCGCGAGCAGTGGAGCCCCGTGCGCGGGACGATGCTCCTCGGGGCGAGCTCCACGATCACGCAGGGCAACGTGCAGGACTTCGAGTTCCTGCGCATCGAGCAGCGTCCCGACGGCGTGTTCTACGTGGCCATGCCCGGAGGCAAGGGCGAAACCGCCTTCAAGCTCGCCAGCATCACCACCGACCAGGCCGACGCGATCTATGCGTTCGGCAACGCCGCCAACGAGTTCCCGCAGGAGATCCTGTATCGCCGCGGGAGCGAGGGATGGCTCTACGCCACCATCCAGGGCACGCTCAAGGGTCAGGAGCGCAAGGTGATCTTTCCGATGCGCCGGATCGATTGCGAGACCGACGAGCTGATCCGCCAGTAGGCATGACCGCGCCTTCGTCCGCCCTCGCCAGCTTCGAGCGCATGCTCGCCGCGGGCAAGGACAGCGCCTTGCTGCGCTTCTCGCTCGGCAACGAACACGCGAAGGCGGGCAACGCCGACGTCGCCGTCATGCACCTGCGGCAGGCGGTGAGCCTCGATCCCGGCTATACCGCGGCGTGGAAGCTGCTGGGCCGGGTGCTGGCCGACAGTGGCCATGCCGACGACGCGCTCGCGGCGTATCGCGAAGGCATCGCGGTGGCGCAGCGCAAGGGCGACAAGCAGGCGGGAAAGGAGATGCAGGTCTTCGCCCGGCGGATCGAAAAGGCGCGCGGCGGCTAACGCGGGTCCTGCGCGCGAATGCTTTCCACGCCGCGGTTGGCGAGCGCGTCGGCGCGCTCGTTGTCGGCATCCGCGGCATGCCCGCGCACCCAGTTCCAGCGCACCGTGTGACGCGCGGCGGCCGTCTCGAGCTCGCGCCAGAGATCCGCATTCTTGACCGGCTTCCTGTCGGACGTCTTCCAGCCGTTGCGGCGCCACCCGTGGATCCACGTCTCGATGCCGTTCTTCACGTACTGCGAATCGGTGTAGAGCTCGACCACGGTGGACCGGGTGAGCGCTTCGAGCGCGCGGATCACGGCGAGGAGCTCCATGCGGTTGTTGGTGGTGTGCGCCTCGCCGCCGAAGATCTCCTTCTCGTGCGGGCCGAAGCGCAGCAGCGCGCCCCAGCCGCCGACGCCGGGATTGCCCTTGCAGGCGCCATCGGTATAGATGACCACCTCCGGCGCGGCCGCGCCCGGCGACGTGCTTCCGGTCATCGGCTCAACGCAGCCGGTCGGACGTGGTGAGGCCTTCGCGGGCCGGGGCCAGCCCCTTCTCGCGCCGCTCGCGCCGCTGCCACGCCGGTGTGAGCACGCGCATGCCGAGCACGCGCTTGGTCGCGCGCAGGAAGTAGATGCCGCCGGCGATGGGCCACCAGCGATCGCCCGCGGCCTCGAAGAAGCCGAAGCGATGCAACCACTTCTCGCGGGCGAACGGCGGTGCGTAGGCATCGAGGCGTCCGCCGGTGACGTCGAAGCCCAGCAGCGAGAGCCAGTCCTTGGCGCGATAGAGGCCGATGAAGCTGCCGTTCCACGGGGGCGCCTGTTCGCGGCCGAAGTAGCGCTTCATGCCGTAGAGCGAGAAGGGATTGAAGCCGGCGATCACGATCTGGCCTTCCGGGCGCACCACCCGATAGGCCTCGCGCAGCATGAGATGGGGATCGTCGGTGAACTCGAGCGCGTGCGGCAGCACGAGGAGGTCCACCGAATTCTCCTCGAAGGGCAGCTCGTGCGGATCGGCGATCACGTCGGCCGGCGGGTCGTAGTCGACGGTGAAGCGCGACGGGATGCGGCACTGGGTGAGGAAGGGATGCTGCGGCAATCCCACCTGCAGCGCGCGGAACCCGAAGATGTCGGCCACGGTCTGATCGAAATACGCCTGCTCGCGCGCGAACACGTATTGCCCGAGCGGCGTGCCGAACCAGTCGGCGAGCGTGGCGGCGCCGGTGGCTGCCGTGGTTGACACCTCGGTTGACACCTTGGCGGGCGGTCCCGAAGATCCTTCCATGACGTCGATTATCCCCATCCCCGCATTCGCGGACAACTACATCTGGCTCGTGCGCGACGGCGCACGCGCCGCCGTCGTGGACCCGGGCGAGGCGCGTCCCGTGCTCGAATACCTCGACCGCGAACGCCTCACGCTCGCCGCCATCCTCGCCACGCACCACCACCACGATCACGTCGGCGGCATCGAGGCGCTCGTCGCGCGCCATCCGGCGCCGGTGTTCGGACCCGCGCGCGAGTCGATCCCGTGCCGCACGCACGCGCTGGCCGAGGGCGATGTCGCCGCCGTGCCCGGCATGCCGGTGTCGCTGCGCGTGCTCGACATCCCGGGTCACACGGCGGGGCACATCGCGTACTTCGGCGCGATCGGCGGCGCGCCGTCGGTCTTCTGCGGGGACACGCTCTTCGCTGCGGGCTGCGGGCGCCTGTTCGAGGGCACGCCTGCGCAGATGTGGGTCTCGCTGTCGGCGCTCGCCGCGTTGCCGGGGGACACGCGCGTGTACTGCGGCCACGAGTACACGCTCGCCAATCTCCGCTTCGCCCTCGCGGTGGAGCCCGGCAACATCGCGGCGCGGGATCGCCAGGCGCAGGCCCAGGCGTTGCGCGCGCGGGGGGAGCCCACGCTGCCGTCGACGATCGCGCAGGAGCACGCCACCAATCCCTTCCTGCGCGCGGGTCGCGAGGACGTGCGCGCCGCCGCCGCGCGGCACGCGGGCCGGCCTCTCGCGGGCGACGTGGAGAGCTTTGCCGCCCTGCGCGCGTGGAAGAACGCGTTCTGAAGCAGCATGGCGCAGGTGTTGGCAGGTTGACGCTCGAGCGCGTGGCGCCTACCATGCCGCGTCGCTCCCGACGCCACACGCTTCGCCTGAGGGGAAAGGTCGAGCTCACGCCATGAGACCCTGCAATTGCGACTGTCCAATCCGCTCCTGACCCTTGCCCTCGCGGCGCTCGTCGCTTCCTGCGCGACGCAGCCCGCACCGCCGGCCGACGCGCCGGCTTCCGTCCCCGACGCCGCCGCCGCCGCTCCTCCCGCGGAGGAGCCTCCTGCACCGGTGCTCGAGCCCATCAAGCCGCGCGAGCCCAAGCTCTTCGCGAGCTGGGCGCTCGCCGAGCTCGAGTCCCTCCCCGCGCCCGTGGGCGACCTGTGGGAGCGGATCATCGAAGGCTACGGCATCCCCGACATCGAGGGACCGCTCGTCGAGAAGTGGGAGCAGTGGTACTCGTCGCGCCCCGACTACATGGCGCGCATGGTCGAGCGCAGCCGCCGCTACCTCTATCACATCGTCTCGGAGGTCGAGACGCGCAGGATGCCCACCGAGCTCGCGCTGCTGCCGATGATCGAGAGCGCGTACAACCCGGTGGCGCTGTCGACCGCGCGCGCGGCCGGCATCTGGCAGTTCATCCCCTCCACCGGCAAGCACTACGGCCTCACGCAGAATTTCTGGATGGACTCGCGGCGCGACGTGATCGCCGCCACCGACAAGGCGCTCGAATACCTCACCAAGCTGCACGGCGACTTCGACGACTGGCAGCTGGCACTGGCGGGCTACAACTGGGGCGAGGGCAATGTCGCGCGGGCGCTGGCGAAGAACAAGGCCAAGGGCCGCCCACTCACGTACGAGGCCCTCACGATGCCGGCGGAGACCGCGAATTACCTGCCCAAGCTGCAGGCGGTGAAGAACATCGTGCGCGATCCGGAGAAGTACGGTCTCGCCCTCGCGGACATTCCCGATGCGCCGTTCTTCACGGTGGTGAAGACCACCCGCAAGATCGACACGAAGGTCGCGGCGGAGATCGCCGAGCTGTCGATGGAGGAGTTCGTCGCGCTCAATCCGCAGCACAACCGCCCCGTGATCGCCGGCGCCGACGAGCAGTCGATCCTGCTGCCCATCGACAACGCGGAGATCTTCGCGGCGAAGCTCGAGCTCACCGCGCAGCCGCTGGTGTCGTGGCAGGCCTACCGCCTCAAGCCCAACGAGAACATCGCCGACGTGGCGACGCGCTACGGCATGTCGCTGGAGACGCTGCGCGCGGTCAACGGCATCGGTACGCGGGCACGCGTACCGGCCGGCCACATGCTGCTGGTGCCGGCCGAGCGGCCGTCGCCGGAGATGGTGGAGGCGCTCGACCAGGCGGTGTTCACGACGGTCCCGGCGGGGCGCACCTTCTACTACACCGTGAAGCGGGGCGACACGCTGCTGCGCGTGGCCGCGCGCTACGGCGTCACGGCCGCGGAGATCAAGGCGTGGAACGCGATGTCGGGCAACGGCCTGAAGGCCGGCCAGCGCTTGCGCGTCACGAGCGATGTGGTGCCCGTGGCGCGGGCGGGCGGCAAGTCGAAGCGCGCGGTGGCCACCAAGGGTGCGGGCAGGCAGACCAAATCGAAGCCGGGCGCCACGGCGCACAAGACCGGCGGCAAGACGCCGACGAAAGCGGCAGGGGGCCGCTCGCGTGGCACGCCCACCGCACGCGTGGGGAGCACGCCCGGCGGCTGATCCCGGTCGCGACGGAAACGGGCGACCAGAGAAATCGGACGACCAAGTAAAACGGGCGACCCTTTGCGGAGTCGCCCGTTTTGGTCCGAAGCAGTATTGCGACGGACGTATATGCCGCCCTTAGAGTTTCTTGGCGGCCTTCTTCTTCGCGGTCTTCTTGGCGGCCTTCTTCTTGGTCGCCTTCTTCGCGGTCTTCTTGGCGGCCTTGCGCTTCGGCGCCTTCTTGGCAGCCTTCTTCGCGGTCTTCTTGGCGGCCTTGCGCTTCGGCGCCTTCTTGGCAGCCT
>CAZUGY010000007.1:29956-59103 GCA_964620265.1 uncultured Alcaligenaceae bacterium | reverse complement strand
AGGCTCGGGATGCGATGCACGGCGCGCTCGAGGTCGCGCGTGCGCGCCGCCCACGTGACGAGCTGCGGCCCTTCGGCGAGCGCCGCCTTCAGGCGCGGCTCGTCGAGGTCGAACCAGCGCGGCCGCAGCGGCGTGGGCTGCGAGGGATCGGCCGCGATCACTTCGAGATACAGCCGGCGTCCGAGCGAGAGCACGGCGTTGTGCGTGCCCATCGACAGATGCTGGCCGCCCAGGGCGGGACGCATGCCGAGCTTCTCCTCGATCCAGTCGCAGCCCTTTTCGAGGGTGAGGGCGGCCACGATCAGGTGATCGGGCTCGACGGCGATGGGATTCATGGCTGGGCCGCCATCATGCGTGCGCGTGCGCTTCGTCGGCTGCGAAGTCGAGCTCCACGCGCGCGCCGTTGGGATCGAAGAAGAATACCTGCCAGAAGCCCGTTCCCACCTGCTGCCGGCACGTGTGCTCGATGCCGTGCGCGGCCAGCGTCGCGAGCGCCTCGGGCAGCCCCTTCGCGGTGAAGGCCATGTGGTCGATCACGCCGGAGCGCAGGCGCTCGCGCGCGATGCCGCCCACCACGTGCAGGATCGCGTCGTCTCCCGCATAGAGCCAGGCGCCGGGAAATCCGAGGTTCGGCCGCGGGCCGTCGCGCAGACCGAGGAGCTTCGCGTAGAAATCCACGGTGCGCGGAACGTCGTCGGTCAGGATCGTGAAGTGATTCATGCCGGATACGGCCATGGTGCTACCTCCTTCATGGGCGTGAGGATAAGCCATCCGTCACGCAACCCAGTCCGTGAGCTTGAGTCCCGGCACGCGCTGGAACTCGCGCGTATTGTGCGTGACGAGCGTGGCGCCCAAAGCATGCGCGTGAGCGGCGATGAGGCTGTCGTACGGGCCGATCGGCGTGCCCTGACGGGCGAGCCAGGCACGAACTATACGATGTAGATACTAATGTCGAGGCGGTCGCCTCGGCCTAGATCAGTACGATGTCGTACTGTTCCTGCGTATAGAGCGTCTCCACCTGCAGCGAAATGGGCTTGGCGATGAAGTCCCCGAGCTGCGCCAGGCTCTGCGACTCCTCGTCCAGGAACATGTCGATCACCGCCTGCGAGGCCAGGATGCGGAACTCGCGCGCATTGAACTGCTTCGCCTCGCGCACGATCTCGCGCAGGATCTCGTAGCAGATCGTCTGCGGCGTCTTCAGCTCGCCGCGGCCCTGGCAGGTGGGACATTGCTCGCACAGCACGTGGGCCAGCGACTCGCGCGTGCGCTTGCGCGTCATCTCCACGAGGCCCAATTGGGTGAAGCCGTTCACCGTGAGCCGCGTGCGATCCTTCTCGAGCGCGCGATTCAACTCCGCGAGCACGGCATGCCGGTGGTCGGCATTCTCCATGTCGATGAAGTCGATGATGATGATGCCGCCGAGGTTGCGCATGCGCAGCTGCCGCGCGATCACCTGCGCCGCCTCGAGGTTCGTCTTGAAGATCGTGTCGTCGAAGCTGCGCCCGCCCACGAAGCCGCCGGTATTGACGTCGATCGTGGTCATCGCCTCGGTCTGGTCGAAGATGAGGTAGCCCCCAGATTTGAGGTCCACGCGGCGCGTGAGCGCCTTCTCGATCTCGTCCTCCACGCCGTGCAGGTCGTACAGCGGCCGGTCGCCCACGTAGTGGTTGATGCGCTCGACGAGCGCGGGCGTGTACTGGCGCGAGAATTCCATCATGCGCAGGTACGTCTCGCGCGAGTCGACGAGCACGCGCGAGGTCTCCTCGGTGGACATGTCGCGCAGGACGCGTTGCGCGAGGTTCAGGTCCTGGTAGAGCAGCGAGGCCGGCGTGACCGAATGCGAGCGCGCGTTGAGGTCGCTCCACAGCTTCGTCAGGTACTCGATGTCGGCCTCCATCTCGCGCTCCGAGGCCGTCTCGGCCATCGTGCGGATGATGAAGCCACCCGTCATGCCATCGGGCAGGAGGTGCTGCAGGCGCTCGCGCAGCGTCTCGCGCTCGACCTCGTCGCCGATGCGCTGCGAGATGCCGATGTGCGAGTCCTGCGGGAGATACACGAGGAGCCGCCCCGCGAGGCTGATCTGCGTGGACAGCCGCGCGCCCTTGGTGCCGATCGGGTCCTTGATCACCTGCACGAGCAGCGATTGCCCCTCGTGGAGGATGCGCTCGATGGGACGCTCGGTCCCGCCGTGGCCGTTCTGGCGGTGCTCCCAGATGTCGGCGATGTGCAGGAAGGCCGCGCGCTCGAGGCCGATCTCGATGAACGCGCTCTGCATGCCCGGGAGCACGCGCGCCACGCGGCCGAGGTAGATGTTGCCCACGAGCCCGCGCGCGCTCACGCGCTCCATGTGGAGCTCCTGCACCACGCCCTGCTCGAGCATGGCCACGCGCGTTTCCTGCGGGGTGACGTTGATCAGGATTTCATGGGTCATGTGCGCGAGGCGGCGTGCGCATGCAGGTGCTCATGCAGGGCACGTGAACGGCAGCGTGCGGTTGCCGCCTTATAGCACGCCGCGGCCGATCCGCGCGAGCAGGTCGGCGGTCTCGGCCAGCGGCAGTCCCATCACGCCGGAATAGCTGCCTTCCAGCCGCGTGATGAAGGCGGCGGCGCGGCCCTGGATGGCATAGCCGCCGGCCTTGTCGAAAGGCTCGCCGGACTGCAGGTAGCGCTCGATCTCGCGCGAGGAGAGCTTGCGCAGCGTGACCTGCGACACGCTCACCGCAACTTCGGTATCGTCGTTGAAGCGCACGGCCACCGCGGTGGCGACCTCGTGCGTGCGGCCCGAGAGCTTCGCGATCATCGCGCGCGCGGCGTCGATGTCGGCAGGCTTGCCGAAGATCACGCCGTCGAGGACGACCTCGGTGTCGGCGCCCAGCACGGGGCGCGGCGGGAGCTTGCGCTCCAGCATCCGCTTCCATCCCGTCGACGCCTTGGCGCGCGCGATGCGCTCCACGTAGTGCAACGCCGGCTCGCCGTCGAGCGCCTCTTCCACGACGTCGCGATGGCGGCCCGGTGCCGCGCGCAACAGCAGCGCCTCGAATTCCACACCGATCTGCCGCAGGAGCTCCTGCCGGCGGGGGCTGCGCGAGGCGAGGTAGATCGAACGGTCGGCAACGGCGGAAGCTCGGGCGGGCATGGCATGCGCTTCGGTAGATGCGTCGAGGTCAGTCCCGATGATAGGGATGGCCTGTCGCGAGCGCCACGGCGCGGTAGATCTGCTCCGCGAGGATGACACGCACCAGCGCATGCGGCAAGGTGAGCGCCGACAGCGCCACGCGGTCGTGCGCCTCGCGCTTGAAGGCGGGATCGAGGCCATCGGCGCTGCCGATCGCGAACGCCGGCTCGATCGCCTCGTCGCGCCAGCGCGCGAGGCGATCGGCGAGCTGGCGGGTGGTCCACGCGGCGCCACGCTCGTCGAGCGCCACGATGCGGCAGCCGGCACATGCGGCGCGCAACCGGACGGCCTCGGCGGCGAGCATCTGTTCCACCGGCTTGCCGCGATCGCGCGGCTCGGCCTTCAACTCGACGAGCTCCAGCGCGTAGTCACGCGGCAGGCGCTTCGCGTAATCGGCATAGGCGGCATCGACCCACGCGGGCATGCGCTGCCCCAAGGCGACGATGCGCAGCTTCAACGGCGCTCGCGCGTGCCTACGCGGCCTTCGCGCGCGGCCGCGAGGCGCCCTTGTCCCACAGCTCCTCGAGGTTGTAGTACGCGCGTACGGCGGGCTGCATCACGTGGACCACGATGTCGCCGCAGTCGACGAGCACCCATTCGCCCGTCTCCTCGCCTTCGAGGCCGATCACGTTCACGCCGGATTCCTTCATCCGGTCGCGCACGTGGTGGGCCAGCGCCTTGACCTGCCGGTTGGAGTCGGCACTGGCGATGACCAGGAAATCGCAATAGGTGGAGAGCTTGCGGACGTCGAGGACCTTGATGTCGCGGGCCTTGATGTCCTCGAGGGCGGTGACGGCGGTCTGCGTGAGCTTGTTAAGGCGCATCCTGGGGTGGCGGGCTCGTGGAAAGGTAGAGGCGGTGAAGGTCAATATAGGCCAAAACGGCGGGTGGCAGCAATTGGACGACGGCCGCGCGCCCGAGTTCGCCGCGCGCGAGTTGCATCCGTATCTGCGTGGCCGAAATCGGCCACGGCGTGACGGCCTGGCGGTAGATGGCGCCGGCGGGGGTGGAATGCAAGACCGCCGGATCGGTCACGCGGCGTGATAGCCATTCCCGCCCGAGAGCGGCCGGCATGTCGCCGTCGAAATCGATCCCCGGCCGCACCGCCACCACGACGTGCGCCAGCCGGAAGACATCGTGCCAGCGGTGCCAGGTGGGCAGCCCGTGGAAGGCATCGGCACCCAGGCACAGCAACGTGGGCCGCGCGGCGCCCTCGGCGCGCAGCTCCTCCAAAGTGAGCACGGTATAGCTCTTGCCGCCGCGCTCCACTTCCCGCGGATCGACCAGGAGGCCGGGTGACTCCCGGACGGCGAGCTCCAGCATCGCGATGCGGTCTGCAGCCGTTGCCGCCGGCCCGCCGCGATGCGGCGGATCCCCGGCCGGAACGAGCCGCACCTGCGGGAGCGCCAACGCGCGACGGATGTCCTGCGCCAGGTGGAGATGGCCGTAGTGCACGGGATCGAAGGTCCCGCCGAGGATCGCGACGGGTGCGCGTGCTGCGTCCACCGGCGTCAGAAGCGCGATCCCGGCTGGGCGAGGAAGGCCACTTCGTCCGGCGTGGACGGGCGCCCCAGCACCTCGTTGCGATGCGGATAGCGGCCGAAGCGGAAGATCACGTCGGCGTGCTTTTGCGCCCACTCGAGCGGGGCCCTGTTGCCAGTGTCATTGGCGAGCGCCGCGAAGAGCTCGAGCGACCGTCGCTGCGCCGCCTCGCTTTCGGTGTGCTCGAACGGCATGTACAGGAACCAGCGTCCGTTGCCGTCGAGCGCGCGGTCGAGGCCGCGCGCGACGGCGTCTTCGGCGGTGGCGAGCGCGCGCTCGTCGCCCGCGAACGCGCGCGGCGTGTCGCGGAAGATGTTGCGCGTGAACTGGTCGAGCACGAGCACGCGCGCCAAGGCGCCCTGCGCATCGACGCACCATTCGCCGAGGCCGCCCGCGAGGGCGATGGCGACGGTGTCGCCGAAGCGCGCGCGGATCTCGTCGTCGAATGCGGCGTCCTTGCGAAACCACTCCGCGCGCGTCGTGCCGTGCGCGGTGGAGCCGGGCGCGCCGAACCAGAAGTCGAGCACGGAGCGGGCGCGCGGGTCCATGCGGCTATGATACGGGAGGTCGCGCGCGTCGGCCGTGGGGAGGCCGCCAGCGACCCGCGGCGTCCGCTTCCGGCACGCGGCGCAATTGCACATGACTCCCGCCCAGCGCAACGTCTTCCTCCTCGGCTGCTGCCAGGCGCTGCTGCTCACCAACGCATCCGGGCTCATCTCGATGAACGGGCTCGTGGGCTACTCGCTCGCCAGCAACAAGACGATGGCCACCCTCGGCGCCACCACCTACGTGCTGGGGTCGGCCGTTGCCACGATGCCGATGTCGCTGTGGATGGCGCGGGTGGGACGGCGGCGCGGCTTCATGGCGGGCGCGCTCATCAACGTCGGCGGCTGCGCGCTCGCGGTGCTTGCGCTGTGGATGCACAGCTTCGCGCTCTATTGCCTGGCGACCGCCGTGATCGGCGTGTACAACGCGATCGGGCTGCAGTACCGCTTCGCCGCGGCGGAAGTATCCGCGCCCGCCACCAGGGCGCGGGCCATCTCGCTCGTGCTGGCGGGCGGTGTGGTGGGCGGCTTCCTCGGTCCGGCGATCTCGCGCTGGGGCAAGGACGCGTTCGCGACCCCTTTCCTCGGGTCGTTCGGGTTGCTCGCGGCGGTGGCGCTCGTGGCGCTCGCCCTCCAGTCGCGCGTGGACGTGCCCCGCCCGTCGGCGGCCGAGCGTGCCGGCGGCGGCCGTCCGCTGCGCGAGATCGTGCGCCAGCCCGTGTTCATCGTGGCCGCGGTATCGGGCACGCTGGGCTACGGCCTCATGAACCTCCTGATGCAGGGCACGCCGCTCGCCATGGACCTGTGCGGATTGCCCTACGCCGCGGCCGCCACGGTGATCTCGTGGCACGTGGTGGGGATGTTCGCGCCGGGCTTCGTCACCGGATCGCTCATCGCGCGCTTCGGCGTGCTCAAGGTGATCTTCGCGGGCGTGGCGGTGATGACCGCCGGGGTTGCGGTGGCGTTGAGCGGCAATGCCGTCGTGCACTTCCTCGTGGCGCTCGCGCTCATCGGCGTGGGCTGGAACTTCATGTACACCGGCGGCACGGCGCTCCTCACCGAGGCGCATGCGCCCGGCGAGAAGGCGCGCACGCAGGGTGTCAACGATTTCATCATGTTCTCCACGATGGCGCTATCGTCGTTCTCGTCCGGCGCGCTCGTGTCGTCGGCGGGATGGGAGATCATGAACTGGGTCGCGCTGCCGTTCCTGGCGTTCGCGGGCGGCGTGGTGATCTGGTACGCGCGCATGTCCAAGGTCGCGCGCACCGTCCCCGTGTAGCGCGCGGGGCGGGGCGCGCTAGACTGCGCGCATGTCCTCCACGCATCTTTCCATCGTCACCGGCGCCTCGCGCGGCATGGGCGCGGCCATGGCCCTGCAGCTGTTGCGCGAAGGCCACCGCCTGCTGTGCATCTCGCGCAATGCCAACCCCGAGCTGGCGGCCGCCGCACGCGACGGCGCCCTCTGCGAGCAATGGGGCGAAGACCTGGCCGATCCGGCGCCGGTGGCTGCACGCCTCGCCTCCTGGCTCGCGGCGCTCGACGGTGCTGCATTCCGCAGCGTCACGCTGATCAACAACGCAGCGGCCATCCCCAGGATCGTGCCCTTGCAGGCTGCGGACCCGGCCGATGTCGTGCGGACGCTGCGCGTGGGCCTCGAGGCGCCGATGCTCCTCACCGCCGCTTTCCTGCGGGGCACCGCCAACTGGCCTGCGCGCAGGGATGGCGCGTGCAAGGTCCTCAACATCTCCTCGGGGCTCGGCCGCCGCGCGATGGCGAGCCAGGCGGCCTACTGCGCCGTGAAGGCCGGGCTCGATCATGCGACGCGCGCGATCGCGCTCGACCAGGAAAGTGCCGTCCATCCGGCGCGCATCGTGGCGCTCGCGCCGGGCGTGATCGACACCGACATGCAGGTGCACCTGCGCGGCGCCGATCCGTCGCAGTTTCCCGATCATGCGCGCTTCGTGCAGCTCGAGTCCGCGGGCCATCTCGATTCACCGGAGGCCGCGGCGAGCAAGGTGATCGCCTACCTGCGCCGCGCCGACTTCGGAGCGAATCCGGTGGCCGACGTGCGCGATCCCTGAGCCCGCCATCACCAGGGCCGGCCCCATCGAGCGTGCGCTCGTTCGTTGCACATTCGCGGCAGCAGGCGCACCATCCATTTCGCGCTGGGGCGTCGATCCCGGCCGGCAACCCACGACAGGAGAGCAGCATGGGCAATCGCGACAAGCCGAAGAAAGAGCCGAAGAAACCCAAGCAGCCCAAGGTGCCGAAGAAGCCTGCGCCCTGAGGCCGGGCACGTTCCCCTCCGCGTTCCAGGACATTCCCGCGGAGGAGATCGAGATCACCGCCGTTCGCGCGCAGGGCGCGGGCGGCCAGAACGTGAACAAGGTTTCCACCGCGGCGCACCTGCGCTTCGACATCCGCGCATCGTCGCTGCCGGAGGCCGTCAAGGTGCGCCTGCTTGCGCATCCCGACCGCCGCATCACGGCGGACGGTGTCGTTGTCATCAAGGCCCAGCGGTATCGCAGCCTCGAGGACAACCGGGCGGATGCCGTCGCGCGCTTGCAGTCCCTGGTGCGCGAGGCCGCGGTGCCGCAGGCGCCGCGACGGCCCACGCGCCCGACGAAGAGCTCGCAGCGCCGGCGCGTGGACGACAAGGTCGCCCGGGGCAGGATCAAGGCCGCGCGACGGCGCACCGACGGCGACTGACCCTGAACGGGGTCGCGAGCGCGGGGGCTGCGCCGCCTTCGCCCGATCTTCCGTCCGGCGGATCGATGCCGCGCCGGGTCAGAGCCAGCGCTTGCGCCGGCGATACGTCTTCATCGTCCGGAAGCTCTTGCGGCCCTCCGACGACAGTCCGAGATAGAACTCCTTCACGTCCGCGTTCTCGGCGAGCGCCTTGGCCGTGCCATCCATCATGATGCGTCCGCTCTCGAGGATGTATCCGTGATCGGCGTACTTCAGCGCCACGTTGGTGTTCTGCTCGGCCAGCAGGATGCTCACGCCCTCCTTCTGGTTCAGGTCGCGCACGATCTCGAAGATCTCGGCGACGATCTGCGGTGCCAGCCCCATCGAGGGCTCGTCGAGCAGGAGCATGCCCGGCTTGGCCATCATCGCGCGGCCGATCGCCACCATTTGCTGCTCGCCGCCCGAGGTGTAGCCGGCGAGGCTTGTGCGGCGCACCTTCAGGCGCGGGAAATAGGAGTAGATGCGTTCCAGTTCCTCGCGCAACTGCGCGCCGCCCACGGGCCGCGAGTAGGCGCCGGTGATCAGGTTCTCTTCCACCGTCAGGTGGCCGAAGCAGTGCCGCCCCTCCATCACCTGCACCATGCCCATGCCGACCAGGTCGCCGGGTGCGAGCTTGTCGATGCGCCGGCCCTCGAACTCGATCGAGCCCTTGGTGACGGCGCCGCGCTCCGAGGCCAGCAGGGTGGAGATCGACTTCAGCGTCGTGCTCTTGCCTGCGCCGTTGCCGCCCAGGAGCGCGACGATGCGGCCCTTGGGCACTTCCAGCGAAACGCCGCGCAGCACCAGGATGACCGAGTTGTAGATGACCTCGATGTTCTTGACCGCGAGCACGGGCGCAGCAGGCGCGGTCTTCGTGCGTTGCGGCTCGACGGAATGCGTGGCTACGTTCATGCAGGACCCTTGTTGAGGACAGGCGGGCCTTGCGGCCCGCCCGGCAAACGGCTTTTAGGGACAGTTGCGCGGCGTTACGCTGTTTTCCTTCGCGTACTTGTCCGCCGATTCCTCGATCAGCTTGCGGATGAACTTGGGATCGTTCGGTCCCAGCCAGTCTTTCGTCTGGATCTGGAACTTGGTGCCGTCCCATTTCATCATGTGGAACTTGCCGGCACCTTCGTGATCGGCGCAGGTCAGTTTGAACGGCGGGATCATGCCGTCGATGCCGAGCTCCTTGCGCCTCGCGTCGCTGGTGTAGTCGAGCATTTCGAACCCGACACGGAACTCCTCGCCCGTGATCGGCTTGCCGACCTTGTTGAAATGCTTCTGCGCATTGCGCATCGCCTCGACGTAGTTGACTGCCGCGATGACACCGCGGTTGTAGTAGATCGTGCCGACGCGGTTCGGGTTCTGCATGTTCCCGATCTTGTTGTCCTTGTACAGGACCTTTTCGATGTCGGCGATGAGCGGCCACTGCTTGCCCGGCAGGACCATCGCAACGACATTGGTGTCCTTTGCCTGTGCACCACCGGCGATCATGTCTTCCTCGGCGCCGCCGAAGGTGACGAAGATGACCTTGTCACGGGGAAAGCCCACGCGAGCGGCCGTGGTGATGGCCGTTCCGCTCATGCCGGCACCCGCGCCCCAGAACGTGACCCAGTCGGCCTTCTCCTTGCGGATCTGCAGCCACTGCGATTGCTGCTCCAATCCCGGCGGGGCGATCGCGATCTCGACCAGGCGGAACCCCCACTCCTTGGCTATCTGGCGCATGGCCGGCAGCGGTTCGCGGCCATAGGCGGTATCGATGTGAAGGTGCACGATGGTCTTGCCCTTCATCTTCTCGATTCCACCCTCCTTCTGCTGGATGAAGTTCATCTTCATCGCGATCTGCGACCAGTAGTTGCCGGACGGCCCGAACACCCACGGCCAGACGCGGCCGTCGGCGGCATCGGTGCGGCCGTAACCCGCCTGCGCGAGGACGACGTTGTCGGCGGCGACGCGGCCGATGACGGCATAGGCGAGGGGCGTGCCGTAGGGATCCCACACCAGCATCTTCTGGCCCTTGGCATTGGTCAGCAGGCGCTGGTAGCACTCGACGCTGCGGGCAGCGTTGTATTCCGTCTCGCACTCTTCGTAGACGAGCTTCACGCCGTTGACGCCGCCGTGCTTGATGTTGACGTAATTCAGATAGTCGATCACCCCGCCGAAGATGCCCGTACCCATGGCGTTGTAGGGGCCGACGCGCATGCTCGCGACCGGGAAATATTGTTCCGGCTGCTGCGCCTGTGTCGACGTGGACACGGTTGCCGCCAAAGTGATGGCGGCGGCGAACATGCCTGCCAGCACCCGGTTCGATAGGGAAGCGAGCTTCATGGTTGTTTCCTTTCGTTGTGACGGGGGGACGGGACTGCCGGGGTGAACCTCAATGCGGGAACGGCCACAGGCGCAGCCGCTCCTTCGCCAACTGCCACAGCCGCGCCAGGCCGAGCGGCTCGACGATCAGGAAGCCGATGATCATGGCGCCGAAGACGATCTGCTCCACCGCCGATATGACGCCCGCGTCGATGCGGTTGCCGAGCAGCGCGTGGAACGCCACGTTGAGCAGGATCGGCATGAGCAGGATGAAGCCGGCGCCGAGGAAGGAGCCCATGATGGTGCCCATCCCGCCGATGATCACCATGAACAGGATGCGGAACGACATGTCGATGTTGAAGGCCGAGGGCTCCACCGTCTGCAGGTAGGCAAAGGCGAACAGCGCGCCACCCACACCGCAGTAGAACGAGCTGATCGCGAACGCCTGGAGCTTGGTGCGCAGCAGCGACAGCCCCATCGCCTCGGCGGCCACGTCCATGTCGCGTACCGCGCGCCAGTCGCGTCCGGTCTTGCCGCGTGCCATGTTCTTGGCCAGCAGCGCGAGCACCGCGACGATCCCCAGCACCAGCAGGTATTTCTGGATGGGCGTGTTGACGGTATGGCCGAACACGACGATCTCCTGCGCGGTGATGACGCCCGAGGGGTCGTAGTTCTTGAACCAGCCGAACTTGTCCAGGCACCAGACGATGAAGAACTGGGACGCGAGCGTCGCCACGGCGAGGTAGAGGCCGCGGATGCGCAGGCTGGGCAGGCCGAACACCATGCCGACCAACGCGGCGATCACGCCGGAGAGCAGCACCGCGCCCAGGAAGGGCATGTCGGGCACGCGCAGGATCAGGTTGTAGCAGGCGAACGCGCCAGCCGCCATGAAGCCTGCCGAGCCCAGCGAAAGCTGGCCCGCATAGCCCATCAGGATGTTCTGCCCGAGCGCCACGAGCGACAGGATCAGCCAGGGAACGAGGATGGCGGACAGCCAGTAGTCGTTGGCGACGAGAGGAACCGCCACGCAGGCGATGAGCAGCATCACCGCGAGGCCGATGCGGTCCTGTCGCAAGGGCAGCAGCTGCCCGTCCTTGGCGTAGCTCGTGTGGAACTGGCCGGCTTCCCGGTAGAACATGCGCAGGCTCTCTCTTCAGGCGGAATGCGTGATCTTCCGGCGTCGGCCGTCCGCTACGCCGGCATGACCTTGCATTGCAAGGTCAGCCTGCGCGGGAAGGTCGCTCGCCCCGTGTTTCATACGCGTCGGATGAGCTTCTCGCCGAACAGCCCCTCGGGCCGAATCAGCAGGAAAAACACCGCGAGGACATAGGGCAACCACCCTTCGATGCCGCCGCCCACAAACGGGCCGAGGTAGACCTCGGCCATCTTTTCGGCGACGCCGACGATGAGGCCCGCGACGATCACGCCGGGCACGGAGGTGAAGCCGCCGATGATCAGCACGGGCAGCGCCTTGAGGGCGACGCCGATCAGGGCGAATTGCACGCCGCTGCGCGCACCCCAGAGCATGCCGGCCACCAGCGCGACGATGCCGGCGGTGGCCCAGACGAGGCCCCAGATCTGCTTGAGCGGAATGCCGATGGACAGCGCAGCGGCGGGATCGTCGGCGACGGCGCGCAGCCCGCGCCCGACCTTGGTCTTGGAGAACAGCACCGCGAGCGACGCCACCATGGCGCCGGCCACCACGCCGGCGAGGATGTCGAGCTGGCTGATCATGATGCCGGCGTTGTCCATCACCCAGACGATGGGTTCGTCCTGGACGCCGAGGTCGAGGCGGCGCACGTCGACGCCCCAGGCGAGCTGCGCGATGCCTTCGATGACGAAGCCCAGGCCGATGGTTGCCATCAGCAGCGTGTCCGCACTCTGGCCCACGAGAGGACGCAGCACCAGGCGTTCGGTCACCATGCCGACGACCACCATGAGCAGCACGGTCACCGGCAGCGCGGCCCAGAACGGCAGGCCCAGTTCCATGAATCCGACGAAGCACAGCACGGCGAAGAACACCATGGCGCCCTGCGCGAAATTGAAGACGCCGGAGGCCTTGAAGATCAGCACGAAACCCAAGGCCACCAGCGAATACATGACGCCGGACAGCAAGCCCCCGACGAGCACCTCGATGAAGAACGCGATATCCATATCAGGCCCGCCCGGGGGGCAGCGAACGAAGTGAGCGTGGGGGTCGTTTCATGCTAGTGCGCGACTCCAAGGTAGGCGTTGATGACGTCCTGGTTGGCGCGCACCTCGTCCGGCGTGCCGTCGCCGATCTTCTTGCCGTAGTCCAGGACCACGACACGGTCCGAGATGTCCATGACCACGCCCATGTCGTGCTCGATCAGCACCACCGTCGTGCCGTAGTGGTCGTTGACGTCGAGGATGAAGCGGCTCATGTCCTGCTTCTCCTCGATGTTCATGCCGGCCATCGGTTCGTCGAGCAGCAGGATCTTCGGTTCGGCGGCCAGCGCGCGGCCGAGCTCGACGCGCTTTTGCAGCCCGTAGGGCAGGCGGTTGACCGGCGTCTTGCGGATGTGCTCGATCTCGAGGAACTCGATGATCTCCTCGACTGCCTCGCGCTGCTCGGTCTCCTCGCGGCGGGCGCGCGGTAGCTGCAGCGCCACCTCCAGGAAGGTGGCGTGCATGTGCAGCGTGCGCCCGGCCATGATGTTGTCGAGCACGCTCATGCCGCCGAACAGCGCGATGTTCTGGAACGTGCGCGAGATGCCCATCTTCGCGGCGCGCGGCGGCGTCATGCCGACGATGCGCTCGCCGTGCAAGGTGATCGTGCCTTCGGTGGGCTGATAGACGCCGTTGATCACGTTGAGCATCGAGCTCTTGCCGGCGCCGTTGGGGCCGATGATGGCGCGCACCTCGTGCTCGCGGATGTCGAACGAGATCTTCGTCAGCGCATGCACGCCGCCGAAGCGCAGCGAGATGTCCTGCAACTGCAGGATGGGCGCACCGACGGCAAAGGTGCGTTCCGGCGCCGCGTCGGCGGCCTGCGCGGCGTCGAGCGACAGGGAGAGGGTGGTGCTCGTCATGGCGTCATGGCTTCAGGCGGTTGCCGCCGCTGAGGCCGCCCGGGAGGCGGCCAGGGTCTTGACGTCGCCGACACGCAGGTCGGCACCTTCGTGCGGCGCGCGGTCGCGGCCGGTGTCCATGGCCTCCAGCAGCGCCGCGTAGCGCTCGGCGATGGCTTCGCGACGCAGCTTGCGCATGCGCGTCATCACGCCGTCGTCGGGGTCGAGTTCCTTGGGCAGCAGCACGAAGCGGCGTACCTGGCACTGCGCCAGCAAGGGATCGCGCGCAAGTTCGGCGTTGACCTGGGCGATGCAGCCGGCGACGAGCCGGTAGACCTCGTCGCGTGACGCCAGGTCGGCATGACCGGTGTAGGAGATGTCGCGGCTGTCGGCCCAGTGGCTGACCGCCGTGCCGTCGATGTCGACCAGCACGCTGACGCTGCCGAGCCCGGCGCCGAAGGCCACGGCCTCGTTGATGTAGGGCGAGAACTTCAGCTTGTTCTCGATCGCCCGGGGGACGAACATGCTGCCATCGGCGAGTGTGCCGACGTCGCGCATGCGGTCGATGATCTCCAGGCTGCCGTCGGCCGCCAGGCGGCCGGCGTCTCCGGTGCGTAGCCACCCGTCTTCGCCCAGCGCTTGGCGCGAGGCATCGTCGTCGCGGTAGTAGCCGATGAACAGCCCGGGCGAGCGCACCAGCACTTCCTTGCCGGCGGACAGCTTGAGCTCCACGCCCGGCGCTGCGGTGCCGACGGAGCCCGGCGTCACGCGGCCCGCCTGTTGCAGCGCGACCAGGCCGCCGGCTTCGGTGGATCCGTATATCTGCTTCAAGTTGACGCCAATGGCGCGGTAGAAGCCCAGCAGGTCGGGCCCCAGGGCCTCGCCGGTGCTGTAGCCCACGCGCAGGCGGGACATGCCCATGACGTCGCGCAGCGGCCCGTAGATCAGGGCATTGGCTGCCGCGTAGGCCAGCCGGTCGACCAGACCCACAGCACTCCCGTCCAGGCGGCGTGCACCCATGCGCCGGGCCAGGGTGAGGCTGCGCTGGTACAGCGCGCGCTTCAGCGCGCCGGCGTCTTCCATGCGCACGAAGACCTGGGTGACCATCGCTTCCAGCACGCGCGGCGTGGACAGGAAGATCGTCGGCCCGGTTTCGCGCATGTCCACCAGCATGGTGTCCGACGACTCGGGAAAGCACACGCTGCCGCCGCTCGCCAGCGGCAGCGCGTAGGCGAAGAGGTGCTGCGCTATCCAGGCCGGCGGCAGGTAGGCCAGCGACACGTCGGTGTCGCCCAGGCCGTCGGTCTGGGCGATGGCACGCGCACGGTCGATCAGCGCGCCGTGGCTCAGCAACACGCCGCGCGCCGGCCCCGTGGTGCCGGCGGTATAGAGCAGGCAGGCCGCGTCAGCCGCGCCGCCGCGCGCGAGCTCCGCCTCCAGCACTGCGCGCTGCGCCGGCACCTGTCCGGCGCCCTGCGCCAGCAGCGTCGCGTAGCTGGCGAGTTGCGGCTGGCGGTAGTGGCGCAGGCCGCGATCCTTGTCGTAGATGATGCTGCGTAACGCCGGACACGCAGGCATGGCCGCCAGCAGCTTGTCCACCTGCTCCTGGTTCTCGGCGAAGGCGTGCGTGACGCCAGCGTCGCGCAGCAGCGGGACGATCTCCGCGGCCGTGGCGTCCGGGTACAGCGGCAGCACGACGCCGCCCAGCCACTGCGTCGCGCACATCGCGGCATACAGGCGCGGCCGGTTGTCGCCGACGAGAGCCACGTGCGCGCCACGGGCGAAGCCCAGTGCCGATAACGCTGCCGCCAGCGAGGTGACCTCGTCGGCAAGCTCGCGCCATGTTGTCGTCCGCCAGATGCCGCGGCGCTTCTCGCGCATCACCGGCCGCTGTCCGCGCGCCTTCGCATGGTGGAGAAGGAGCTTCGGAAACGTATCGTGTGCGGCTTCGTCTACTGCCATCGGCTCGTGTCTCCAGCGACCTCACGCACCACCGGAGACGCGAATCGCAAGCCTTCAGGCTGGCCCGATTCGCCATGAGGCTGCACGCCACCTTTCGCGCACAGCAACACGGGCTGTGGCGAAACGCGACAAGCTGACTCGTTTCCTCCAATGGTCCTTCGGTCTTTGTTCGTTCTACGACGTCTTGCGACCGTTTCTGCAGGGCGGTGCGCGGCTTCGTAGCGGCCGCGTCACACGCCTGGACAGACCTTAGGTAGCAAAGCCCGGGCCACTGGCACCGGCGAGCAGGATCAAGGACTTGCGAACGCCAGGCCGACACGGACGGACAAGATGTCCGAATGTTCCCCGGACAAAATGTCCATGCGATCCGGCACGGCGAAGGTCCGGCGCTGCACGAGGCAGCGCACGTTCACAGCATGCTGGCGAGCGCGTTGCGCAACCGCCGAGGGCCTAGGCTGCTTCGGGTAACCAGATCGTGAACCGGGTTCCGCGCCCGGGGGCGCTTTCGACGGAGATGCGGCCGCCCTGCCGCGCGACCAGCGTCTGGCTGATCGACAGGCCGAGCCCGGTGCCCTTGCTTCGTTTGGTCGTGAAGAACGGGTCGAAGATCCTTTCCATCACGTCCGGCGGCATTCCGACCCCGGTATCGGTGACCTCGATCGTGATGCCGGGCCTGCCGCTCGCATCCATGTCCCGGCTGCGCAGCGTGAGCACGCCGCCTTCCGGCATCGCATGGATCGCGTTGACGACCAGGTTGACGATCACCTGCTGCAGTTCGGTCCGGTTCATCAGCACCTGCCGCCCGGTGCGATCGTCGCGGACGATCTCGATCCTGGCCTTGTTCAGCAGGTGGCGCACGAGCGGCATCGAATCGGACACGATGTCGCCCGGTGCATGGCGTTCGACGTAGCCCGCGTACTCCTCGGGCTTGGCGAACTGCAGAAGCTTGGTCACGATCTGGCTGATCCGGTGGATCTGCTCGTCGAGCAGCCGGAACTCGGTGCGGGCGATCTCGAGCCGGTCGGCGAACATGCCACGGATCACGTCGAGGTTGCCCTGCATCACGGCGACCGGATTGTTGATCTCGTGCGCGACGCCGGCGGTGATCTCGCCGATCGCGGCGAGCTTCTCGGAGACGATGAGTTGCTTGGTCGTGGCCTCGAGCTGCTGGTTCGCGATACGCAGCTCGCGCGTGCGCTCGTCGACGCGCGTGTTGAGCTCGTCGTTCCACTGCCGGAGCTCGCGGTCGCGCTCCTGCAACTGCTGGAGCAGGCTGTCGAGGTGCGAAGCGACATGACCGATCTCGTCGCGCGCATCCGCTATGCCGGTGCGCGCACCCAGGTCGCCGCCTTCGACCTTCGAGATCGTCTCCGTCACTCGCTCGAGCGGCCGGAAGATCGACCGCGCCCAGCGGAGGAAGATCGGCACGCTCACGGCCGTGACGAGGAGGAAGGCCACGAGGATCGTCGCGAGCGTGGTGTACTTCGCGCGCGTGAACGGCGCTTCCAGGAAGCCGACGTAGAGCATGCCCACCCGCTTGCCGTGGCTGTCGACGATCGGCTCGTACGCCGAGAGGTACCAGTCGTTGACGACGAACGCGCTGTCGAGCCAGGTCCGGCCCTCGTCCAGCACGTTGGAGCGCACGGTGGCGGACACGCGCGTGCCGAGCGCGCGGCGCCCTTCGAACAGGCGCACGTTGGTGGACACGCGCACGTCGTCGAGGAACAGCGTGGCCGTCCCATGGCTGCCCTCGGGCAGCGTCTCGGAGCGGTAGACGAGGTCGTTGATCGTGTCGATGAACACGAGGTTCCGGTTGAGCAGCATGCCACCGACGAGCGCGGCCCGGTACGTGCCGTCGAGGACGACCGGGGCGGCCGAGTGGACGAGCATGCCGCGCGTCTCGACGGCGCGGTCCGTGGGCGCCGCATTCGGCGTGGGCACGAGCTCGACGCTGGCGCGCTCGGCCAGGTCCGGCGAGATTTCGGCGAGCTGCGCGGCATCGAAGACGTCGATCGCCGTCCGCGACGTCCCGGCCAGTGCCGACGCGACGACCGGCCACTCGGTCCGCACGGCGTTCGACGGAAGCGGCGGCACCGCCGCGACGATCCCGCCGTCGGGACTCACGAGGTACAGGAAGTCGAGCCTCAGCGCCGTGCGGTTCGCCTCGAGCAGCTGCGTCAGCGCCGGCGAGCCCGTGCGGCTCGCCACGTCGCGAAACTCCGCGGACAGGCCGATGGCACTGACGTGCTCGCCGGTGAACTCGAGGATCCGCGCAAGGTACTGATGCGCGATGATGAGGTCACCGTTGATCTTCGTGCGCAGTGTGTTGTTGAACTTCTCGTTCCACTGGGCGATCGCGACGCCCAGCAGCAGCGGCAGGATGACGAGGGTGGGCAACAACGCGATCGCGAGGAGCCGGAAGCGGACCGACCGCCCCTTGAACACCGGGCCGGTCGGCGAGTCAGACATTCCAGAGCGCGCACTTGCGGTCGATCGTCTTGCGGGAGACCCCGAGACGACGCGCTGCCTCGTCGCGGTTTCCGCCAGTCTCCTTGAGCATGGCGAGGATGTGGCGCCGTTCCACATCGGCGAGCCCTTCGGACGCCGCCCCCGGCGTCTCGGCGGGGAGCCCGCTGAAGTCGTCGGGGAAGGCGCCGAGGATGAGCGTGCGCTCGATCACATTGCGGAGCTCGCGCACGTTGCCCGGCCAATCGTAGCGCGCGAGCGCGACCCGCACGGCGTCGTCGATGGGAACCGGCGGCATGCCGAGCTCCTGCGAGAGCTTGCGCATGAATAGCGCGGCGAGCTCCTGCGCGTCGTCCTCGCGGTCCTTGAGCAGCGGCAGGCGGATCTGGATCACGTTGATGCGGAAGTACAGGTCGGCGCGGAAGCGTCCCGCCTCGACCTCGCGCTCGAGCTCGGCGTTGGTGGCGAAGATGAACCGCAGGTCGACCGGGACCTCGCGCTCGGAGCCCACGGGGCGCACCCGCCGGTCCTCCAGGACGCGGAGCAGCTTGCTCTGCATCGCGAGCGGCAGCTCGCCGATCTCGTCGAGGAACAGCGTCCCGCCATGGGCGTGCGTGAACAGCCCCGTACGTGCGCCCTTGGCCCCGGTGAACGCGCCTTCGAGGTGGCCGAAGAACTCCGCCTCCATCATGTCCACGGGAATCGCCGCGCAGTTCAGCGGCACGAAGGGCTTGTCGGCGCGATCGGAGAGCGCGTGGATCGTACGTGCCGCCACCTCCTTGCCGGTGCCGGACTTGCCGGTCAGCAGCACCGACGTGGGCATCGGCGCGACGCGCGCGAGCGTCTCGCGCACACGCCGGATCGCGACCGACTCGCCGACGAGGCGGTCGCGTAGCGGGATGCGCTCTGAAGTGGACCGCAGCTCGTAGCGCAGCACGTAGTTCTCGCGCCGCAGCCCGGTGCGATCGAGACACCTCGCGACTGCATTCAGGATCTGATTGGAGCGGAAGGGCTTGAGCACGAAGTCGACGGCGCCGGCGCGCAGCGCCCGGATCGCGGTCTCCAGATCGGCGTAGGCGGTCATCAGGATCGCGTCGGCGAAGAATCCGATCGCGCGCTGGGCGGCGAGCCAGTCGACGCCGTTCTGCCCGGGCATGATGTTGTCGAGGATGACCACGTCGTAGTGCGTGGTATCGAGCTTGCGCGACGCCTCCTCGGCATCGGCCGCCTCCTCGATCCGTAAGCAGCGTGGCTCCAGCGTGCGCACGAGAAAGTTGCGCATGCCGGGTTCGTCGTCGATCACCAGGATCGACGCCTGTGCAAGCCAGGGCCCGAACTCGGGATCGCCCGGCACCTCGTCGAGCTTTCGCGCGGATTCTGTTCGCACGAGACTCCTCCCCGTTCATCGCGCGGCGGACATGGCGCCTGCGCTGATGCTGGCGGCATCGTACCTCATCGGCCAGTCGGTGCCATGCGACGCAGCCGGCGTCGATGCACGCCGGAAGGCGGACGGGTGCCCTAGGTCCGGACCTGCCCCGTCCCCAGCACCACCCACTTCTCGCTCGTGAGGCCGGCGAGGCCCACGGGACCGCGCGCATGCAGCTTGTTGGTCGAGATGCCGATCTCGGCGCCCAGCCCGAACTCGAAGCCGTCGGCAAAGCGCGTGGAGGCGTTCACCAGCACCGAGCTCGAATCCACCTCGCGCAGGAAGCGCATGGCATTGCCATGATGCTCCGTCACGATGGCGTCGGTGTGCTGCGAGCCGTACTTCGCGATGTGCGCCATCGCCTCGTCGAGCGAGGCGACGACGCGCACCGCCAGGATGGGTGCGAGGTACTCGGCGTACCAGTCGTCCTCGGTGGCGTCCTTCATCGCGGGGACGATCGCGCGCGAGCGCACGTCACCGCGCAATTCCACACCCTTGTCCATGTAGATCGTCGACAGCGGCGGCAGCACGCGCGCCGCGATGTCGGCGTGCACGAGGAGCGTCTCCATCGTGTTGCACGGCGAGTAGCGCTGCGTCTTGGCGTTGTCGGCGATGCGGATCGCCATGTCGAGGTCGGCCGACGCGTCGATGAACACGTGGCACACGCCGTCGAGATGCTTGATGACGGGCACCTTCGCCTCGCGCGCGATGCGCTCGATGAGGCTCTTGCCGCCGCGCGGCACGATCACGTCGACGTGCTTCTCGTCGGTGATGAGATGGCCCACGGCCGCACGATCGGCGGTGGCGATCACCTGTACCGCTTGCTCGGGCAAGCCTGCCTCGCGCAATCCCGCGTGCACGCAGGCCGCGATCGCGGCGTTGCTGCGCAATGCTTCCGAGCCACCGCGCAGGATAGTGGCATTGCCGGACTTGAGGCACAGGCCCGCGGCATCGGCGGTCACGTTGGGCCGCGACTCGTAGATGATGCCGACCACGCCGAGCGGCACACGCATCTTCCCGACCTGGATGCCGCTCGGCCGGTAGCGCAGGTCGGTGATCTCGCCGACCGGATCCACCAGCGTGGCGATCTGCTCCAGTCCCTCGGCCATCGCCTGCACCGTCTTGCCCGTGAGCGCCAGGCGATCGACGAAGGCCGCGTCGTGGCCCGCGGCCTGCGCGTGCGCGACGTCCTCGGCATTGGCGGAGAGCAGCGCCGGCTCGTTCATCCGGATCGCGCCCGCCATCGCGCGCAGGGCGCGATCCTTGGCGGCCGTGTCGGCGCGCGCGATCTCGCGGGCGGCCGCGCGCGCGGCCTCGCCCACGCCGCGCATGTAGGCGGCGACGTCGCCCACGTCGTTCAGGCCCGGGATGACGAGATTGGTCATGCCGCGATTCTAGCCTGCCGGGCGCATGGGCGTTCCACAGGCCTCGCGGCTCACGTCGCCTCGATGTGCGCAGGCGCGCTCATCGCGTCGGCGTGATCGTCTCCACGCCCCTGTCGGAGCCGAGCAGGATCACGTCGGCGCCGCGCCGCGCGAAGAGGCCCACGGTGACCACTCCCGGGATCTGGTTGAGCGTGGTCTCGAGCGCCACCGGATCGGTGATGGCGAGTCCGTCCACGTCGAGGATCACGTTGCCGTTGTCGGTGGTGAAGCCCATCCGCCACGCGGGACGGCCGCCGAGCTCCACGATCTGGCGCGCGACGTAGCTGCGCGCCATCGGGATCACTTCCACCGGAAGGCCGAACTTGCCCAGCACCGGCACGAGCTTGGTATGGTCCACGATGCACACGAACTTGCGGCCCACGGCGGACACGACCTTCTCGCGCGTGAGCGCGCCGCCGCCGCCCTTGATCATCGCGCCCCACTGCGTGACCTCGTCGGCACCGTCGATGTACACCGGGATGTTGTCGACGTTGTTGAGCTCGTCGACCTCGATGCCGTGGCTCTTCAACCGCGCGGTCGATTTCTCCGAGCTCGACACCGCGCCCTTGATGTTGTGCTTCATCTTCGCGAGCTCGTCGATGAAGAAGTTGGCCGTGGAGCCCGAGCCCACGCCCACCCACGAACCGGGCACGACGTACTTGATGGCCTCTCGTGCCACCGCCTGCTTTTGCTCGTCCTGCGTCATGTGCTCTCCGTTTGCGTTGTGGCGCGGTCAATGGGCGGCGGCACGCGCCGGCCAGACCCGGCGCACGCCGCTCACCACGACCAGGATCAGCGCCCCGGCCACGATGCCCGCCAGCGCATTGCCGGCGAGCTCCGCGAGTGTGCCCCAGCCGCCGCCGATGCGCTCGGCGATTGCGGTGATGAAGTGATGCAGCGGCCCGATGCCGTGCACCAGGATGCCGCCGCCCACGAGGAACATCGCGGCGGTCCCCGCCACCGACAGCCCCTTCATGAGCCATGGCGCGGCGGCGAGGATGAAGCGGCCCAGGGCGCGCGCGGCGCCGTTGTCGCGCGCGCTCAGATACAGGCCCGCGTCGTCGAGCTTCACGATGCCGGCCACGAGCCCGTACACCCCCGCCGTCATGAGGATCGAGATCCCCACCAGCACCGCCACCTGCGTCACGAACGCGGCCTCGGCAACGGTGCCCAGCGCGATCACCACGATCTCGGCGGAGAGGATGAAATCGGTCCTGATGGCGCCCCTGATCTTGGACTTCTCCAGGGCGACGATATCGATGGCCGGATCGGCCACGGCCTTCGCCAGCGCCTCGTGCTTCGCGGCCTCCGCTTCGCTCCCGTGCATGAGCTTGTGCGCGAGCTTCTCGAAGCCCTCGTAGCAGAGGAAGCCGCCGCCGATCATGAGCAGGGGAATGATCGCCCAGGGCGCAAGTGCGCTGATGGCGAGCGCGGCGGGGACGAGGATCGCCTTGTTGAGCGCGGAGCCCTTGGCCACCGCCCACACGACCGGCAGCTCGCGATCGGCACGAACGCCCGTGACCTGCTGCGCATTGAGCGCGAGATCGTCGCCCAGGACACCGGCCGTCTTCCTGGTCGCGACCTTGGTGAGGAATGCGACGTCGTCGAGGACGCTCGCGATGTCGTCGAGAAGCGCGATGAGCCCGATCGCCATCGGGCGATTGTACCGAGGGCGATGACCGGGTCGTTGTTCTCGTTCGCGGTGCGGGCGTCAAACGGCCCGCGCCCCGTGGGTGACGCCGGCGGGCTTGCGCCAGCGGGTTATACGAGCGCCCGCCGCAGGTCGGCCAGCAATCCCGAGTAATAGGTGACGAAGCGCGCGGCCGACGCACCGTCGATCACGCGATGGTCATAGGACAGCGACAGCGGCAGGATGAGGCGCGGCACGAATGCCTTGCCGTCCCACACCGGCTTCAGCACGCCCTTCGACACGCCGAGGATCGCCACTTCGGGCGCATTGATGATCGGCGTGAAGGCCGTGCCGCCGATGCCGCCGAGCGAGCTGATGGAAAAGCATCCGCCCTGCATGTCGGCGGCGCCGAGCTTGCCTTCGCGTGCCTTGGCGGAGAGCTCCGTCATCTCCTTCGCGATCTGCAGCACGCCCTTCTGGTCGGCATCCTTCAGCACCGGCACCACGAGGCCATTGGGCGTATCCGCAGCGAAGCCGATGTTGAAGTACTGCTTGCGCACCAGGTTGTCCCCGTCGAGCGAAGCATTGAAGTCCGGGAACTTGCGCAGCGCCGCCACCGCCGCCTTGATGAGGAAGGCGAGCAGCGTGACCTTGACCCCGGCCTTCTCGTTCTCCTTGTTGAGCGTGATACGCAGCGCCTCGAGCTCCGTGATGTCGGCGTCGTCGAACTGCGTGACGTGCGGGATCATCACCCAGTTGCGCGCGAGGTTGGCGCCGGAGATCTTCTTGATACGCGAGAGCGCAATCGTTTCCACGGGACCGAACTTGGCGAAGTCGACCGTGGGCCAGGGCAGCAGGTTGAGCGACCCGCCGCCGGTGACGCTGCCCGCGCCCTGTGTGGCACCGCCCCCTGCCAGTGCACCCTTGATATAGCCCTGCACGTCCTCCTGCAGGATGCGCGCGTTCGGTCCGGTGCCGTTCACCTTGGAGAGGTCCACACCGAGCTCGCGCGCGAACTTGCGCACCGAAGGCGAAGCGTGCGCGCCGACGAAGGCCGCGTCGTCGATGGTCGCGGCCGGCGGCGCCGCTGCGGCGGCGGCCTGCGGTGCGGCGGGAGCGGGAGCCGCGGATGCAGGCGCGGGCGTGGACGCCGGTGCCGCTGGCGCTGCCGGCGCAGCCGCTGGCGTCACCGCAGGAGCGGCAGCCGAAGCGGCCGGTTTCGCCGCCGCGCCTTCCGCCGCTTCCAGCAGCAGCACGAGCGAGCCTTCGCTCACCTTGTCGCCCGCCTTGAGCTTGACCTCCTTCACCACGCCGGCCGACGGCGACGGCACGTCCATCGTGGCCTTGTCGGATTCGAGCGTGACGAGCGGATCCTCCGCCTTCACCGTGTCGCCTGCCTTCACGAGCACTTCGATGACGGGAATGCCCTTGAAATCCCCGATGTCCGGCACCTTGACTTCGATCATGTGACTCTCGCGTTGTTCTCGTGGATGTGTTCGCGGATGGAGCTAGACGGTCCAGGGCGCGGGCTTGTCCGGATCGAGGCCGTACTTCGCGATCGCTTCCGCCACCTTGGCTGCCGGAATCGTGCCCTCGTCGGCCAGCGCTTTCAGGGCGGCCACCGTCACGTATTGGGGATTGACCTCGAAGAAGGTACGCAGCCTCTCGCGCGTGTCGGAACGGCCGAAGCCATCGGTGCCGAGCACCACGTAGCGGCGTCCCACCAGCGGACGGATCTGCTCGGCGAAGAGGCGCATGTAATCGGTGGCCGCGATCACCGGGCCCTTCGTGTCGGCGAGGCACGTCTCCACGTGCGAGCGCCGCGGCTTCTCGGTGGGGTGCAACGTGTTCCAGCGCGTGACCGCATTGCCGTCGCGCGCGAGCTCGGTGAAGGACGGGCAGCTCCAGATGTCGGCATTCACGCCCCAGTCCTTCTTCAGGAGCTCCGCGGCCGCCATCACCTGGCGCAGGATCACGCCGGAGCCCATGAGCTGCACGCGGGGTGACTTGCCCGCCTTGTCGGCCGGACCGTCCTGCAGCTTGTACATCCCCTTCAGGATGTTCGGCTGCGCACCCTCCGGCATCGCCGGGTGGGGATAGTTCTCGTTCATCACCGTGAGGTAGTAGTACACGTCCTCCTGCTCCGCGTACATGCGGCGCAGGCCGTCCTGGATGATGACCGCGACCTCGTAGGCGAACGTCGGGTCGAAGGAGATGCAGTTGGGCACCGTGGCGGAGATGATGTGCGAGTGGCCGTCCTCGTGCTGCAGGCCCTCGCCGTTGAGCGTCGTGCGTCCCGCGGTACCGCCCAGCAGGAAGCCGCGCGAGCGCATGTCGCCCGCGGCCCAGGTGAGGTCGCCCACGCGCTGGAAGCCGAACATCGAGTAGAAGATGTAGAACGGGATCATCGGCACGTCGTGCGTGGAATACGACGTGGCCGCCGCGATCCAGTCGCACAGGCCGCCGGCCTCGTTGATGCCTTCCTGGAGGATCTGGCCCTGCTTGTCCTCCTTGTAGAACATGAGCTGGTCGTGGTCCTGCGGCGTATAGAGCTGGCCCTGCTGGTTCCAGATGCCCAGCTGCCGGAACATGCCTTCCATGCCGAAGGTGCGCGACTCGTCGGGCACGATCGGCACCACGTGTTGCCCGATGTTCTTGTCGCGCACGAGGACGGCGAGGATCTGCACGAAGGCCATCGTCGTGGAGATCTCGCGATCCTCGGTGCTTTTCAGCAACCGCTCGAAGGCGGCGAGCTCCGGCACGGGAAGCGCCTTCGACGACTTGCGGCGGCGCGCGGGCAGATAGCCGCCCAGGTCCATGCGCGCCTTGCGCATGTAGTCGAGCTCGGGGGAGCCTTCGGGGAAGGTGATGTAAGGAATTTCCGCCAACTGCTCGTCGGTGACGGGGATCCGGTAGCGGTCGCGGAAGATGCGCAGCGAGTCGTTGCTCATCTTCTTCTGCTGGTGCGTGATGTTCTGCGCCTCGCCGGAGGTGCCCATGCCGTAGCCCTTGATCGTCTTGGCGAGGATCACGGTGGGCTGGCCCTTGTGGTTCACCGCGGTGTGGTAGGCCGCGTAGATCTTGTGCGGATCGTGGCCACCGCGATTGAGATGCCAGATCGCCTCGTCGGACCAGTCGGCCACCATCTCCTTCAACTCGGGCGTATTGAAGAAGTGCTCGCGCACGTAGGCGCCGTCCTTGCTCTTGAAGGTCTGGTACTCGCCGTCCACCGCCTCCATCATCCGCTTGCGCAGGATGCCCTTCTTGTCGCGGGCGAACAGCGCCTCCCAGTGCGTGCCCCAGATCACCTTGATCACGTTCCAGCCCGCGCCGCGGAAGTCGCTTTCGAGCTCCTGGATGATCTTGCCGTTGCCGCGCACCGGGCCGTCGAGGCGCTGCAGGTTGCAGTTGATGACGAAGATGAGGTTGTCGAGGTTCTCGCGCGACGCCATGCCGATGGCGCCCATCGACTCCGGCTCGTCCATCTCGCCGTCGCCCATGAAGGCCCACACCTTGCGGCCCTCGGTCTGCGCGAGGCCGCGGTCCTGCAGATACTTCATGAACCGCGCCTGGTAGATGGCCATGAGGGGACCGAGGCCCATCGACACGGTGGGGAACTGCCAGAAATCGGGCATCAGCCACGGATGCGGATACGAGGAGATCCCGCGGCCGCCGACTTCCTGCCGGTAGTTGTCGAGCTGCTCGGTGGTGAGGCGGCCGAGCATGAACGCGCGCGAGTAGATGCCGGGCGCCGAGTGGCCCTGCACGAACACGAGGTCGCCGCCGTGCTCGGCGGACGGCGCGTGCCAGAAGTGATTGAAGCCCACGTCGTAGAGCGTGGCCGCGGAGGCGTAGCTCGCGATGTGCCCGCCCACGTTCGTGTGCTTGTTGGCGCGCAGCACCATCGCCATCGCATTCCAGCGCACGAAGGAGCGGATGCGGTGCTCGAGCTCCTGGTCGCCGGGGATGCGCACCTGCGCGTCGACCGGAATGGTGTTGATGTAGTCGGTATTGGCCGAGAAAGGCAGCCAGGTGCCCTGCTTGCGCGCGGCATCGATCAGCTGCTCGATGATGTAGTGGGCGCGATCGGGGCCTTCGGCGGCCAGCACGCCCGACAGGGCATCCAGCCATTCCCGGGTCTCCTGCGGATCGGGATCGTGACGTTGCGCATCCATGAACAGCCTCCTTGGCGTGATGCCGGTGCCGGCGGCGCATTCGAGCGTGCGCGCATCCGGCAGCGTCGATTCTACGGGCCCCCGGGACATGCCGCGCGACAGGGCGTGCGGGATCCCGGATGGGGAAACCCTATATTACCATCAGACGGAATCTATTTCCATCAGATGGATGGGTGTGCGCCCCCACGCTGGCGGTGGCGGCGGAGGAGAAAGGCGGCTGCGAGGGCGCTGGTGGCGGCGCAGAGCATGAAGCTCGCGCGATAGCCGCCCGTGAGCGCGGCGAGAACGCCGAAGACCATCGGACCCAGCATGACCCCGCTGAAGGTGATGAAGCCCGACCCTCCCGTCGCGGCCGCGGCGGCACCCGCGGGCGCGCGGCGCGCGACTTCCGAGATCTGCACGCCGTTCCAGCCGATCGCGGTGAAGCCGTACACCGTGGCGAGCGGCAGCAGTACCCATGCGGGCCAGGACGGCTGCGCGCAGGCGAAGGCCACGCCGCACAGCGCCGATACGACGCCGAGGGTCACGAGCACCTGGGTGGCCCGTCGCGTGCGGTCGGCCACGATGCCCCACACGATCCGGCCCGGCACCGCGGCCACCGTGACGCAGGTCAGCGCGAGGCCGGCCGCCACGAGCGACCAGCCGAGCGCGTCGGTGAGGTACACCACGAGGAAGCTCGTGATGCTGACCTGCACGCTTGCGAAACCGAGGCCGGTGAGGGAGAGCTCGAACAGGCGCGGCGTGCGGATCACCATCGCGAGCGGCGCGAGCAGGGACGTCAGCGTCACCGGGCCGCGACCGGCATGGCGCAGGTCGAGCGCGCGGCGCACCGGCTCGGAAGAGGCGGCCACGAACACGCCCGCCACCGCCACCGCGACGAACGCGCCGCGCCAGCCGAAGGCGAGCGCGGCTGCCGGGAGCAGGGCGCCGGCGATCGCCGTGCCCGCGGGCACGCCCGTCTGCTTGATCGAGAAGGTGAGCGCCATCCGATCCGGTCGCGTGGTGCGTACCAGCACCTCCGACGACGCCACCGTGATCGGGCCGTAGCCCATGCCCATCAGCACGGCCGTGAGCGCGAAGAGCATCACGCCGGTGGCGGGCAGCGCGGCCATCGTGACCATGCCCACCGCACAGAGGACGACGCAGGCCTGCGACACGCGGATCGCGCCGTAGCGGCCCACGAGCTCGCCGCTCGCGAGGCTGCCGGTCATCGCGCCGACGTAGAGGAGTCCGATGAACACGCCGATCCACGATGGCGCGATGCCGAAGTCGCTCGCCAGCACGGGGGCGAGCACGGCCACGGCGGCGGCGGTGACCGAGGTGTAGATCTGGATCGCGAGCGTGGCGGACAGCGCCGCGAAGCCGCTTGCGGCGCGAGGCACGCGCGCGCTTGTGGACTTGCCCGCCGCGCTGGCGCGCTCCGGGGTTCGTTCGCCCTTCGGACGGCCCGGCGGGCTCACCGCCGATGCGCCACGAGCGTTCCTGCGGGCGTGACGATCGTATCCACGGTGAGGTCGTGCGGCGCCGATGGCACCGAGGCTACGATCTGCAAGTCGTAGGCACCTGCCACGCGCGGCACCGCCGCGTCGACCAGCGCGAGGAGACGATCGTAGTAGCCGCCGCCGTAGCCCAGGCGTCCGCCTTCCATGTCGAAGGCCACGCCGGGGACGAGCACCCAGTCGATGGCGCGCACGTCCACGCGCGGCAGGTGGGGAAGCGGCTCGGGAATGCCCCGGTGGCCCACGACGACATCGTGCGCGGGGTCGCTGATCCGGTGCAGCGCGAGCATCCGCGAGCCCGCGTCCACGCGCGGGAGCACGGCCGTCGCGCCGCGCCCGAGCACTGAATGGAGGAGCGGACGGGAATCCCATTCGCTGCGGAACGGCAGCGTGAGCAGGATGGACGCTGCGCATGCGAACGACGGCAGGGCCGCCACGCCCTGCGCGATCGCCTGCGAATCGCGCATGCGCGTCGCGGGATCCTGCGCATCGCGGGCGGCGATCGTGCGGATGCGCAGGTCGCGCTTCGCTTCGTGCAGCGCCGGGCCGGCGAGCGGCGCATGCGGAGGGTTCGTCATGCGGCAATGTTACGGGATGCCCCGGTGGCGCAGCGCGGCAGGAGCGGGCGGAGGCGCCGTCTTGCACCGGCGGCGCTCACTTATAATGCCTCTCCCGCCCTCCGGATGTTCCCCATGAAGAACACCAAACAGTTCCATCGCGACCGGCGCACCGCGCTCGTCAAGGCGATGCGCGAGCACAGCGGCGGCGGACTCGCGCTCGTCCCCACTGCGCCCGAGGTCACGCGCAATCGCGATGCGCTGTTTCCCTTCCGTCCCGACAGCTATTTCTACTATCTCTGCGGATTTCCCGAGCCCGAAGCCGTGGTGGCGCTCGTGGCGAGTCCCGAGGGCGACCGCCACATCCTGTTCTGCCGCGAGAAGAACGAGGAGCGCGAGATCTGGGACGGCTTCCGCTACGGTCCCGATGCCGCGCGCGAGATCTTCGGCTTCGACGAGGCCTACACGTTCGGCGAGCTCGAGGCGAAGCTGCCGGAGCTCGCCTCCGACCGCCCCGCGCTCTACACGCCGCTGGGCCTGTTCGAGCCGTGGGACCGGCGCGTCACGCAGCTTCTGAACGACGTGCGCAACCGCGTGCGCATGGGTGTGTCCGCCCCCGACGACGTGGTCGACGTGCGCGGCATCCTCGATGCCATGCGCCTCATCAAGGATGCGCACGA
>CAZUGY010000007.1:15867-29856 GCA_964620265.1 uncultured Alcaligenaceae bacterium | reverse complement strand
TGGTCGACGTGCGCGGCATCCTCGATGCCATGCGCCTCATCAAGGATGCGCACGAGGTCGAGCTCATGCGCCGCGCGGGTGCCATCAGCAGCGAGGCGCATCGTCGCGCGATGGCACGCACGCAACCCGGCTGGTTCGAGTATCAGGTCGAGGCCGAGCTCGTGCACGAGTTCCTGCGCGAGGGCGCGCAGGCCGTGGCGTATCCGTCGATCGTGGCTTCGGGCCCCAATGCCTGCGTGCTGCACTATCGCGACAACAATCGCGAGATGAGCGCGGGCGAGTTGTTGCTGATCGACGCCGGCTGCGAGTACCAGGGCTACGCCTCCGACATCACGCGCACGTTCCCCGTGAGCGGAAAATTCACCGGCCCGCAGAAGGACATCTACGAGCTCGTGCTCGCGTCGCAGTATGCGTGCCTCGACGTCGTCAAGCCGGGCGCGGACTTCCACGACTATCACAAGGCCGCGGAGCGCGTGCTCGCGCAGGGCTATCTCGACCTGGGCCTCATCAAGGGCACGCTCGACGAGGTGCTGGAAAACGGCGCGTATCGCCAGTTCTACATGCATCGCGCCGGGCACTGGCTCGGCATGGATGTGCACGACGCCGGCCTGTACCAGGTCAAGGGCGCGTCACAGAAATTGGCCCCCGGCATGGTGCTCACCGTGGAGCCCGGTACCTACATCCGTCCCGCCGACAACGTCCCCGAGGCGTTCTGGAACATCGGCGTGCGCATCGAGGACGACGTGCTCGTCACCGCCACCGGCCACGAGAACCTGACCGCGGCCACGCCCAAGACGGTGGCGGAGGTGGAAGCGGCATGCGCAGACAGGTGACAGAATTCAGAGGACAGAAGACAGCAAGTGCCAGAATGGCAGCGCCGCCGCATGCCCAACCACCGAATTTCTGTCTTCTGTCCTCTGACTTCTGACTCCTGAAACGCACGATCTCGTGATCGTCGGCGCCGGCCCGGTGGGCGCGGCGCTGGCGCTGGCGATCGCCGACGCCGACCTCGACGTGGTCGCGCTCGATGCGCGCGCGCAAGGCGACACGCTGCGCGGCGACCGGTCGCTTGCGATCTCGCACGGCGGGCGTCTCATCCTCGAGCGCATCGGCGTCTGGCCGCGGCTTGCCACGCAGCGGCATGCGGTCACGCCCATCACGACCATCGACATCTCGCAGGCCGGCGGCTTCGGCGTGACCACGCTGACGGCCGAGGAGCAGCAGGTGCCGGCATTGGGCTACGTGGTGTCGTACCGCGCGCTCACGCATGCGCTCGACGCAGCGCTCGCAACCACGCGCACGACCGTGCGCTACGGTGCGGAAGCCGTCACGGTCGAGGCCACGCCCGATCGCGCCGAAGTCACCTTGCGCGACGGCAGCACGCTGCACACGCGCCTCGCGGTCGTGGCCGACGGCACGGGGGCGGCCGTGGCCGGCGTGCGCCGCACGCGCCGCGATTACGGCCAGGTGGCGGTGGTCGCCAAGGTCGGCACGCGCCGCCCGCACGCAGGCGTGGCCTACGAGCGCTTCACGCCGCGCGGACCGATGGCGTTGCTGCCGGAGGGCGAGCGCTACGGGCTCGTGTGGACCCTGCCGCCCGCGGACGCCGAGCGCGCGCTCGCGTTGCCGGAGGTCGCGTTCCTCGCCGAGCTCACGCGGCACTTCGGCGCACGCCGCGACGACTTCACCACCGTGGCGGAGCGGCGGAGCTTTCCGCTCGCGCTCGAATATGCGCAGCCCGCCGTCACCCATCGCTGCGTGCTCGTGGGCAATGCGGCGCAGGCACTGCACCCCATCGCGGGCCAGGGCTTCAACCTCGGCCTGCGCGACGCATTCGAGCTCGCGCAGGTCGTGAACACCGCGCCGCCGCATGCGCTCGGCACGCACGCGTTCGTCGCGCGCTACGCCGCCCGGCGCGGCGCCGACCGGCGGGCCGGCATCGCATTCACGGACGGCCTCGCGCGCATCTTCGCCGTCGACCACGCGCTCGTGCGCTGGCCGCGCGGCATCGGGCTCGCGCTGCTGGATGCGCTGCCACCGGCCAAGCGCGCCTTCACGCGCGCGATGCTCTTCGGCCTGTGAACGCGCGTTCGCTCGCGCGCGCCGCAACGGCGCGCGTGCAGGCGGCATTCCGCATGTCGTCTCTCGCGTGACAGGCGCGCAAAGCGGTATAATTTCAGCTCCGCCCGCGCGCAACGCAGCGCCAGGCGCGAGTGCCGCACAGGCCCCCGCACCGAAGGCGACCGCGGGCCGGCGTGGCATCCATCGCAACCTCACCTTTCGGGCTCGTGCAGCAGCACTTCCATCCGGGCATGCGCATCGGGCCACACTCATTGCCGAACAATCTCGCCGTCGCGCCGATGGCGGGCGTCACTGATCGGCCGTTCCGCATGCTGTGCAAGCGCATGGGCGCAGGCTATGCCGTGTCGGAGATGGTCGCCTCCGATCCGCGGCTGTACGGCACCGACAAGTCGCGTCGCCGCGTGGATCACGCCGGTGAAGCCGCGCCCATCGCCGTGCAGATCGCCGGCGCCGATCCGCAGCGGATGGCCGAAGCCGCGCGCTACAACGTCGCGCGCGGCGCGCAGATCGTCGACATCAACATGGGCTGCCCGGCCAGGAAGGTGTGCAATGCCGCGGCCGGCTCCGCGCTGCTCGCCAACGAGCCGCTCGTGCGCAGCATCCTCGCTGCCGTGGTCGCCGCGGTGGACGTGCCGGTCACGCTCAAGATCCGCACCGGTCCCGCCCCGTCGTCGCGCAACGCGCTCACGGTGGCGCGCATGGCCGAGGACGCCGGGGTGGCGGCGCTCACGATCCACGGCCGCACGCGCGCCTGCGCCTTCACGGGTGCGGCGGAATACGACACGATCGCGCAGGTCAAGCGCGCGGTGGGCATCCCCGTGATCGCCAACGGCGACGTCGACTCCCCCGCAGCGGCGCGCGCGGTGCTGGCGCACACCGGCGCCGACGCGCTCATGATCGGCCGCGCCGCGCAGGGCCGGCCGTGGATCTTCCGCGAGATCGCGCATTTCCTGGCCACCGGCACGCACCTGCCCGCACCGGACCTTGCCGAGGCGCGCGCCGTGATCGTCGAGCATCTCGCCGACCATCATGCGTTCTACGGTGAGCACACGGGCGTGCGCACCGCCCGCAAGCACCTCTCCTGGTACACCGCCGACCTCGTGGGCGGCGAGGCCTTCCGCCGCGCCATGTGCGCGGCCGAGACGATCGCGGCGCAGCTTGCCGTGGTCGAGGAATATTTCGACGTCCTCGCGCGCCACCACGCGCGGCTCCCGTATCGCCGCGCCGACGAGGCGACGGACGCGGGCGCACCGGCAAGGCCGGCCGCGCCGCGCGGCGTGCCTCACGACAACGACCATGCACATCGGGCAGGGGAGGCCTTCGCAGCGTGACCACCCGCAAAAAGACGAGAGCCAACGGCGCGAGCGAGATCTGCCGCAGCGTGGATCGCTCGCTCGACGAATACTTCAAGCGGCTCGACGGCGAGACGCCCACCGGCGTGTACGACATGGTCATCGGTCACGTCGAGCGCGCGCTGCTGGTGTCGATCATGAATCGCACCGACGGCAACCAGACGCAGGCGGCCGACATGCTCGGCATGAACCGCACCACGCTGCGCGCCAAGCTCGTCAAGCACAAGATCGTGTGATGGGCACGTCCGCTCCCATACGCCAGGCGCTGCTGTCCGTCTCCGACAAGACGGGCCTCGTCGACTTCGCGCGCGAGCTGGCCGCGCGCGGCGTGGCGCTGCTGTCGACCGGCGGCACCGCGAAGGCGATCGCCGGGGCCGGCATCGCGGTCACGGACGTGGGCACCTACACGGGCTTTCCGGAGATGCTCGACGGGCGGGTGAAGACGCTGCATCCCAAGGTGCACGGAGGCATCCTCGCGCGGCGCGATGTCCCCGCGCACGCGGCGGCATTGCAGCAGCACGGCATCCCCACCATCGACCTCGTCGTGGTCAACCTCTATCCCTTCCGCGAAACCGTCGCGCGTCCCGACTGCACGCTCGAGGATGCGATCGAGAACATCGACATCGGCGGACCGTCGATGGTGCGCGCCGCCGCCAAGAACTGGGCGCACGTGGGCGTGGTGGTCGATCCCGCCGATTACGCGGCGATCCTGGAAGAGCTCGGCACCAGCGCCAACGCCTTGTCCGATGCCACGCGCTTCCGCCTCATGCGCAAGGCCTTCGCGCACACCGCCGCCTACGATGGAGCGATCGCCAACTGGCTCACGGCGCGCGACGTCGACGGCAATGCCACGGCCTGGCCCGACGATGTCCACTTCGCCGGACAGAAGGTGCAGGACCTGCGCTACGGCGAGAATCCGCACCAGTCCGCCGCGTTCTATCGCGACGAAGTCCCTGCCGCCGGCAGCATCGCCACGTACCGCCAGCTGCAGGGCAAGGAGCTTTCCTACAACAACATCGCCGATGGTGATGCCGCGTGGGAATGCGTCAAGACCTTCGCGGAAGCCGCGTGCGTGATCGTCAAGCACGCCAATCCCTGCGGCATCGCCACGGCCGACACGCCGCTTGCAGCCTATCGCAAGGCCTTCGCCACCGATCCCACCTCGGCCTTCGGCGGCATCATCGCCTTCAATCGCGAGGTGGACGGCGCGGCGATCGAGGCCATCACCGCGCAGTTCGTCGAGGTGCTGATCGCCCCCGCGTACACCGACGACGCGCTGGCGCTGATCGCGAAGAAGGTGAACGTGCGCGTGCTCGCCGTCACGCTGCCCGCCAACGGCGGCTCGCCCAATCCCTGGGACATGAAGCGCGTGGGCGGCGGCTTCCTGCTGCAGTCGCCCGACATCGAGAACGTCGCCGCCGACGCGCTGCGCGTGGTCACGAAGCGCGTGCCCACCGAGGCCGAGATGCGCGACCTCCTCTTCGTGTGGCGCGTCGCCAGGTTCGTGAAGTCGAATACCATCGTCTACGGACGTGACGGGCAGACGCTCGGCGTGGGCGCGGGCCAGATGAGCCGCATCGATTCGGCGAAGATCGCCGCGATCAAGGCGGCCGCCGCCGGGCTGTCGTTGCAGGGATCGGCCGTCGCCTCCGACGCCTTCTTCCCGTTCCGCGACGGCCTCGACGTGGTCGCCGACAACGGCGCGACCGCCGTGATCCAGCCGGGCGGCAGCATGCGCGATGCCGAGGTGATCGCCGCCGCCGACGAGCGCGGCCTCGGGATGGTGTTCACCGGCATCCGCCACTTCCGCCACTAGATTTCTCGAGTACAGGTTTTTCAACAGCACACGGAGCGTCGCTTGAAGGTCCTCGTGGTCGGCAACGGCGGCAGGGAGCACGCGCTTGCCTGGAAGCTCGCGCAGAGCCCGCGCGTCACGCGCGTGTACGTCGCACCCGGCAATGCCGGCACCGCGCGCGACGAGGCGCTCGTCAACGTGGCGGTGTCGGCGATCCCCGAGCTCGTGAAATTCGCGCGCGAGAACGAGATCGCACTCACCGTCGTGGGCCCGGAGGCGCCGCTGGCCGCCGGGATCGTGGATGCGTTCCACGCCGCCAACCTGCCGATCTTCGGCCCCACGCGCGCCGCCGCGCAGCTCGAGAGCTCCAAGGACTTCGCCAAGGACTTCATGGCGCGGCACGGCCTGCCCACCGCCGCCTACCGCACGTTCACCGACGCCGCGGCAGCGCACGCCTGGGTCGCGGCGCGCGGCGCGCCCATCGTGATCAAGGCCGATGGCCTGGCCGCCGGCAAGGGCGTGGTCGTGGCCGCGACGATGGCGGAAGCCGACGCCGCCATCGATGCGATGCTCGTGGGCAACAGCATGGGCGCCGCGGGCGCGCGCGTGGTGATCGAGGACTTCCTCGAAGGCGAGGAGGCGAGCTTCATCGTGATGGTCGACGGCCGCCACGTGCTGCCGCTCGCCTCGTCGCAGGACCACAAGCGCCTGAAGGACGGCGACCACGGCCCCAACACGGGCGGCATGGGCGCGTACTCGCCCGCGCCCATCGTCACGCCCGCGATGCACGCGCGCATCATGCGCGAGATCATCCTGCCCACGGTGAGCGGGATGGCAGCCGACGGCAACCCCTACAGCGGCTTCCTCTATGCCGGGGTGATGATCGACAGCGCCGGGCAGCCGAAGCTCCTCGAGTTCAACTGCCGCATGGGCGACCCCGAGACGCAGCCGATCATGGTGCGCCTCAAGTCCGATCTCTTCGATCTCCTGCTGCACGCGGTCGAGGGCACGCTCGACAAGGCGGAGGCCGAGTGGGACCGCCGCGCTTCGCTCGGCGTGGTGCTCGCGGCCGCGGGCTATCCCGACGCGCCGCGCCGCGGCGCGATCATCCGCGGCCTCGATCGCATCACGCCCGAGGCGCATCCGGCCGTGCAGGTATTCCATGCCGGCACCACGCTCGTCAACGACGACGTCGCCGTGAGCGGCGGCCGCGTGCTGTGCGTCACCGCGCTCGGCGACTCGGTGCGCCTCGCGCAAAAGGCGGCCTACGCGGCCGTGGACACCATCCGCTTCGACGGCATGCAATACCGCAGCGACATCGGCCATCGCGCGGTCGCGCGCAAGGCGTAATGTCGCGCACGACGCGATGAGCGCACCGCAAGCCCAGGGCCGCTTCGATCCCGCGCCGTTCCGCGCGTGGCTCCTGGACCTGCAGGCGCGCATCGTCGCGGGCCTCGAGGCGATCGACGGCGGCAGCTTCCGCCGCGACGAGTGGGTACGCCCCGAAGGCGGTGGCGGGATCTCCCGGCTCATCGAGGACGGCCACGTGCTCGAGCGCGGCGGCGTGCTGTTCTCGCACGTGCGGGGCGACCGCCTGCCGCCGTCGGCCACGGCGCAGCGGCCCGAGCTCGCGGGACGCGCCTGGGAGGCGCTCGGCGTGTCGCTCGTGCTCCATCCGCGCAATCCGCATGCGCCCACCGTGCACATGAACGTGCGCTGCTTCGTGGCGCCGGCAGTGCAGGCAGGCGACGACGACGTCTGGTGGTTCGGCGGCGGCATGGATCTGACGCCGTACTACGGCTACGCCGACGACGCCGCGCACTTCCACCAGACCTGCCGCGAGGCGCTCGCGCCCTTCGGCAGCGAGGTCCATCCGAAGTACAAGCGCTGGTGCGATGACTCCTTCTCCCTGCGCCACCGCAACGAGCCCCGCGGCATCGGCGGCATCTTCTTCGACGACCTGCACGAGGGCGGCCACGCGCGTTGCCAGGCCCTCACGCAAAGCGTCGGCGACCACTTCCTCGCAGCCTACGCGCCCATCCTCGCGCGGCGGAAGGACACGCCGTGGGGTGAGCGCGAGCGCGACTTCCAGCGCTATCGCCGCGGACGCTACGTCGAGTTCAACCTCGTGTGGGATCGCGGCACGCTCTTCGGCCTGCAATCCAATGGCCGCACCGAGGCGATCCTGCTGTCGATGCCCCCGCACGCCACGTGGCGCTACGACTGGCATCCCGCGCCGGAGTCGCCCGAGGCTGCGCTGTATCGCGACTTCCTCGTCGCGCGCGACTGGTAGCGTACCGACCTCACGCAAGGCCTGAACCCATGACGCAAGACAGCGCCGACGACGCCCACCTCGTCGAGACCGAGATCGATTCGAAGCTCACCTTCGAGGGGCGCCTTCTCACCGTGCGCACCGACCGCGTGCGCCTGCCCGACGGTGGCGAGGGCATGCGCGAGTACGTCGTGCATCCGGGGGCGGCGGTGATCGTTCCCGTGCTGCCCGATGGTCGCTTCGTGCTCGAGCGGCAATACCGCTATCCGGTGCGCCGCGTGATGCTCGAGTTTCCCGCCGGCAAGATCGACGCCGGCGAGAAGCCGCTCGCCACCGCGCAGCGTGAGCTGCGCGAGGAGGCGGGCTACACCGCCGACACGTGGACCTCGCTCGGCACGATCCATCCGGAGATCGGCTACTCGACCGAGGCGATCGACATCTTCGCCGCCACCGATCTCGTGCACGTGGGACAGGCGCTCGACGAGGGCGAGTTCCTCGAGATCGTGACGATGACGGAGCAGGAGCTCCTCGTCACCTACGACTGCGGCGGCTTCACCGACGGCAAGTCGATCGCCGCGTACTTCGCCTGGAAGCGGCGCTTCGGGTAGGCGCATCACGGCGCCCTGACGTCGGCGCCGTCACGGGTCGGTGTCAGCGTGCCACCGCACGCCTGCTTCCGGCCACCCCGAAGATGTCCTTCCACGCGCAATACGACGCGATCGCGATCCAGGGCAGCGCGAGCACGAGTCCCACGCCCATCGTGGCCACGGCCGCCATCAGCAGCGCAAAGCAGTACACGGCGAGCGCCAGCATCGCGCCCGGGTTGAGGAAGCACGCCCGGGCGGAGCTGGCGAAGGCGGAGCCCGGGGCCTCGCCGTCGAAGAGCACCGCCATCGGTACGAACTGCAGCGGCATCGAGGCGAGGATGCCGATCGCGTAGATCACGAGCACGGCCGTGGGCGTGACCCCGCTCGCATCCTGTGCGGGCACGAAGATGTTGACGCCGGCCACCGCCCACGCCACCACGGCCTCGACCAGCGTGACCACGATGGCCGTGGCCACCACGGCGAGCTGCGCCCGTGCCGGTGCCGCGAACACCGCGACCAGATGCGCCACGCGTGGCGGCTCGCCGCTGTCGGCCGCGAGACTGCCGTAGAGGAATCCGCAGGCCAGGAGCGGCGCGATCACGTTCGCGGCGAGCAGGCCCGCGACCGGCACCGCCTCGAAGGCGAGGCTCGCCACCAGCACGACCACCGCCATCACCGAGAACACGACGGGCCGCTGCTTCCACAGGCGGATCGCCTCGCCGAACCACACGAGCGCGCGATTGCCGGCCACCGCGCGCGGGATCCGCGCCGACGGCGCGGGCATTTCATCGTTCAACTCGAGCTCCGTATCGCCGCGCGGACGTCGTGCGTTCTATGCCGCCTCGCCGAGATAGGCCGCGCGCACCCTGGGATCGTGCAGCAGCGCCTTGGCCTCGCCGGCGATCGTGATCTCGCCCGACTCCATCACGTAGCCGCGGCCGCTCACCTCGAGGGCGAGCTTCGCATTCTGCTCCACGAGCAGGATCGTCACGCCTTCGCCCGCGATCGTCATCACCGTCTCGAAGACCTTCTGCACCATGAGCGGCGCCAGCCCCATCGACGGCTCGTCGAGGAGCAGCATCTTCGGCCGCGACATGATCGCCCGGCCCATCGCAAGCATCTGCTGCTCGCCGCCCGACAGCGTCCCGGCCGTCTGCCTGCGCCGCTCCTTGAGGCGCGGAAAGAGGCCGTAGACGCGCTCGATGTCGGCCGCCACCCCCGCCTTGTCGGTGCGGATGTACGCGCCCATCGCGAGGTTTTCCTCGATGGTGAGCGCGCCGAACACGCCGCGGCCCTCGGGGACGAGCGCCAGACCGTCGCGCACGAGGCGGAAGGCGGCGCGGCCGGTCACGTCCTGTCCGCGGTAGGCGATCGTCCCCGCCTGCACCGGAAGCAGGCCGCAGATGCCCTTGAGCGTGGTCGTCTTGCCGGCACCGTTGGCGCCGATCAGGCACACGAGCTCGCCTTCCGCAACCTCGAGGTCGATCCCCTTCACGGCCTGGATGCCGCCATAGGCGAGCTCGAGCTTCGACAGCGCCAGCATGGTCTTGGCCGCCATCGTCACGTGCCTTTCAGGTTCAGCGAGATCTCGCCGCCGAGGTACGCCGCGATGACCTTGGGATCCTTCTGCACGTCGGCGGCGCCGCCCTCGGCGATCTTCTTGCCGTAGTCGAGCACCAGCACGCGGTCGCAGATGGACATCACGAGCTTCATGTCGTGCTCGATCAGCAGGATGGTGATGCCGTCGCCGCGGATCGCATCGAGCAGGCGCTTCAGCGCCGCGGTCTCGGTGGCGTTCATGCCCGCGGCCGGCTCGTCCAGGGCGAGGAGCCTGGGCTCGGTGGCGAGCGCGCGCGCGATCTCGAGGCGCCGCTGGTCGCCGTAGGCCAGATGCTTGGCGAGGCGGTTGGCGTGCGCCGCCACGCCCACGTAGTCGAGAAGCTCGTAGGAGCGCCGGTGGATCGCGCGCTCCTCGGCCTGCGTGGCCGCGTTGCGCACGATGGCGCCGAAGACACCCGCCCGCGTGCGCACGTGGCGTCCGATCATCACGTTCTCGAGCGCCGACAGGTTGCCGAAGAGGCGGATGTTCTGGAACGTGCGCGCGATGCCGCGGCGCGCCACCTCGTTGGGCGTGAGGCTCATGAGCGGATGGCCATCGAAGACGAACTCGCCGCCGTCGGGGGCGTAGATGCCGGTGAGGACGTTGAAGAGCGACGTCTTGCCGGCGCCGTTGGGGCCGATGAGGCCGTAGATCTCGCCGTGGTTGATGGTGAACCCGACGTCGGACAGCGCCTGCACGCCACCGAAGCGCTTGGTGATGCCGCGTGCCGCCAGCAGCACGTGGGCGCCGCCGGCGGCGGGCGCCGCGGGTGCCGTGGCGGCCGTCACGCCCGCGCCACCGTCTCGAGCTCCCGCTTGCGCACCGACGAGGGCAGGATGCCCGCCGGCCGGAACAGCATCATCAGCACGAGCGCGAAGCCGAAGAGCAGCATGCGGATGACCTCGGGCTCGATGAGCATCCGGCCGAACATCGCCTTCTGCGCCGGCTCCACCGTGTAGCGCAGGATCTCCGGCACGAACGACAGCAGCACCGCGCCGAGGATCACGCCCCACACGTTGCCCATGCCGCCCAGCACGACCATCGCGAGCACCATCACCGACTCCACGAGCCCGAAGCTCTCGGGGCTGATGAAGCCCTGGATCGCGGAGAACATGCCGCCGGCGATGCCGCCGAAGGACGCGCCCATCGCGAAGGCGAGGAGCTTGACGTTGCGCGTGTTGATGCCCATCGCGCGCGCCGCGATCTCGTCCTCGCGGATCGCCTCCCACGCGCGGCCGATGCGCGAGTCCTGCAGCCGCAGGTTGATGGCGACCACGGCGATGAGTGTGAGCAGCAGCAGGTAGTAATACTTGATCGGCCCGCTGAACGTGAGTCCCATGAACTGCTGCGTGGTGGCGAAGCTGAAGTCGCCCAGGCGGAACGGATCGACCTGCGCGATGCCCTGCGGGCCGTTGGTGATGTTCACCGGCCGCGAGAGGTTGTTCAGGAAGATGCGGATGATCTCGCCGAAGCCCAGCGTGACGATCGCGAGATAGTCGCCGCGCAGTTTGAGCGTGGGCGCGCCGAGCAGCACGCCGAACAGGCACGCAATGGCCGCGCCGATGGGCAGGATGATCCAGAACGGAAGGTGCAGGTTGAAGTGCGGGCTCGCGAGCAGCGCGTACACGTATGCGCCCACGGCATAGAAGGCGATGTAGCCCAGGTCGAGGAGCCCCGCGAAGCCCACCACGATGTTGAGGCCGAGCGCCAGGAACACGTAGAGGATCGCGGTATTGGTGATGCGCACCCAGGCGGTGCCCACCTGCGCGAGCGCGAACGGGAGCAAGGCGAGCGCGACGGCGATCACGATCACGCCGACCCAGGCCAGGCGCGGATGGTTGCGGGCGTCGAAGTAGCTTTGCATGCGGTCGTCCGTTGGTCTCGTAAGGATGCCTGCAATCAGCGCGGGGGAGAAGTGCCAGGCGGCGTGCTCGTCACGGCTGCGATGGCAGCCGCGATGTCACGCGCGAGGCGCGCGACGGCGCGGCTGTGCGCTGCGGCGAGCGCGTCGTGGCTCCGGTCGGCGGTGGCCTCGCGCGCCGTCGTGCGGGCGGTGTGCACACGCCCCGTGCCGGCGCCGCGCACGGTGAAGACCGCGTCGATGAGCGCGTGGCTGCCGGGCACCGACTCGAAGCGCTGGACCTCGATGGCCACCCGCGTGTCCGCGGGGCCGCCCGCCGATTGCGCGAGCAGCGTCACGTCGGAGGACGGCAGCAGCACCGCCAGGTGACCGGCCACCGCCAGGCCGATGGCATCGGCGAGCGGCCCGGCCCAGCGATTGAACTCGTCGAGCCAGACTTCGTTGGGGCCCACCGTGATCACCATCTCCGGCCGGTCCACCACCGCGGGAATGGCCACCGGTCCCACGGTGACGGCGAGCGGACCCCGCGCGGGCGTCGCCGCCTGCGGGCCCGCGGCCGCGGGCGAAGCAACGGTGACGCCACTGCCCGGCGGCACCGGCGAATCCAGCGTATAGAAGCGCGACACGGGCGAGGTCGCGCATCCCGCGAGCATGAGCGCGGCACAGGCCGCGCCGATCCAGCGCGCGCCGAAGCTCACTGCGCAGCTCCCGCCGGTGCGGGCGCATCCTGCGCGGCCTTGCCGCGCAGCAGCGCCTCCGGATGGCGCTCGAGATAATCGGCCAGCACGCGCAGGCTGCGCGCGGCGCGCGCGATCTCCTGCATCGCATTGCGCAGCTCGACCTGTCCCGGCGCGCCGGGTCCCACGAGGTTCGCCTGCGTGCTCGACAGCATCTTCTCGGCCGCACCGAGCGCGCCGCGCGCGTCGCCGAGCGTTTCCTCGAGCGCGGGCACGACATCGGCATTGACGCCGTCGAGCAGGCCCCTGGCAGAGGCGAGCGCCTCGTTCATCGTCGCGAGCGCTGCCCGCAGGTCCTGTCCGATCGCATCGAGCGGCAGCTTCTCGAGCTTGTCGATGATGCGTGAGAGCTTCGCCTCGAGCTCGGGGAGCAGGCTCGGCACGGTGGGGAGCTCGGGCCGCGGCGCGCTCCAGTCGATCTTCGTGTGGCCCGGCTTTGCGAAGTAGCCGAGGGCCACGAACTGCTGGCCCGTCACGAGGCTGCCCGAGGCCAGTTGCGCGCGCAGGCCGCGACGGTCGACCATGCGTTGCATCAGGGCGTGGCGCAATTCGACGTTGCCGATCAGCGCTTCCGCCTTCGTCTCCTGCGCAGCGGGCAGCCGCGAGATCAGGCGCTCGGGATAGACACGGATCTCCACACGCGGACGCACGTCGAGGTTGACGGGGTTGAACGTGAGCCCGACATCGGTCACCTCGCCCACCTGGACGCCGTAGAAGGACACCGGCGCGCCCACCGACAACCCGCGGATCGACTCGTCGAAGTGCAGCACGTAGCGCGTGGAGATGGAGTCGGGGAGCCGCATCGCGACGGCGCGATCGGCATGCACCGCGAACGTCGCGTCGGCGGGTGCCGGCGCGGCCTTCGAGTCGGCGGGCGCCTCGAAGGCGAGGCCGCCCTCGAGCAGTGCCGCGAGCGACTGCGTGCGCACGTCCACGCCGTTGGCAGTGAGCGACACGTCGATGCCGCTCGCATTCCAGAAGCGCGCGTCGGTGGTCACGAAGCGGTCGTAGGGGGCGCGCACGAAGATGCGGATGGACACCGCCTTGCCGTCGGGGGCGAGGTCGTAGGCGATCACCTGTCCCACGGGCAGGCGCCGGAAGTACACCGGCGAGCCGATGCCGAGCGATCCCAGGTCGCTTGCCGAGAGCACGAACTGGCGCCCGGGCACGCCGCCGGTGACGATCGGCGGCACCTCGAGTCCCGTGAATTGGCGCGCGCGCGCCGTCGACGCCCCCGCCTCGAAGCCGATGTAATTGCCGGAGAGCAGGGTGGACAGCCCCGACACGCCCGACAGGCTCACGCGCGGCCGCACGACCCAGAAGCGCGCGTCCTCCACCATGAGGTGCGCCGCGGACTTGGCGATGCGCGCCGTGACCTCGACATTCACGAGGTCGCTCGCGATCCGCACGGCGGTGACCTGGCCGATGTTCACGTCCTTGTACTTGACGAAGGTCTTGCCGGCCTCGACTCCGTCGGCGCTCGCGAAGGTGATCGTGATCGCCGGCCCTTCGGACACGTAGCGATCCACGGCGATGCCCACGGCCACGAGCGCCGCCACGATCGGCACGATCCAGACCGCCGAGAAGCGCGCGCGATGCGGCGGCACGGCCAGCGCTTCGGGCAGCGCATCGACGTCCTCCTCAGCGAGCACGGCGAGCCCCTTCTTCCGCAGCGTCCCAGATGAGCCGCGGATCGAACGTGC
>CAZUGY010000007.1:0-15767 GCA_964620265.1 uncultured Alcaligenaceae bacterium | reverse complement strand
GCACGGCGAGCCCCTTCTTCCGCAGCGTCCCAGATGAGCCGCGGATCGAACGTGCGCGCCGCGAGCATCGTGAGCACGACCACCGCCATGAACCAGAGCACGCCGGGCCCCGGGCGCACCGACATCAGCGGGGAGAGTTGCACGAGCGCCACCACGAAGGTGTCGACGAATACGTCGAGCATCGACCAGCGGCCCACGATCTCGACGGTACGGTGCAGGCGCGTGTGCAGGCGCGCATCGCGCGTCGCGCGCAGGCGCACGGCCGCGAGCACCACCGCGAGCGCCGCGATCTTGCCGATGGGGATCAGCACGCTCGCGATGAACACGATCACGGCGAGGGGCCAGGATCCCGACTGCCACAGGAACACGATGCCCGAGAGGATGGTGTCCTCCTGTCGCGTGGACAGCGCCTGCGTGTCGAGCACGGGCAGCACGTTGGCGGGGATGTAGAGGATGGCGGCCGCGAGCACGAGCGCCGCCGTGCGCTGCCACGCCTGCGCGCGTCGCCAGGCGAGCGGCTCGCCGCAGCGGGGGCAATGTCCCGGCGCGGCCGCCGCGGCGCGCGAGGCGAGGCCGCACTCGTCGCAGGTGGCGATGCCGCGCCCGGCGGCGCCTTGCAGGGCGAGTGTCAAAGCGCCACCTTCGCGCCGGCGCGCTTCGGCGCGACCCACGCCACGCGTTCCCACAGCGCCCCGGCGTCGACCGTGCTCACGAACCACGGCAGCAGGAACACGAGCACGCCCAGCGCAACCATGCCGCCGCCCGGCGTCACCGTGGCGAGCTGCGCGATCTTGACGAGCGCCACGAGGATACCGAGGAGGAGCACCTCGACCATCACCCACGGCCGCACGCGCCCCGCCCATTCGAGCAGGTTGCCGGCCCAGCGCGGGACCGGATCGTGGCGCGCCGCGACGAGCACCCCCAGCATGGCGAGCACGTAGGTGACCGGCGCCACGATGGCGCAGATCGCCACCACGATCGCCGTGACTTCGCTGCCCTGTTGCCACATCTGCACGACGCCGCCGGCGAGCGTGGTGGAGGCCGTCCGCCCCGCGGCGGACAGGCTCATGAGGGGCAGCGCGTTGGCGAGCGCGATCACGATCGCGCAGGCGAGCGCCAGCGGCAGCGCGTGCGCGCGCAGCGGGCGCGGCCGCCTCGCCAGCAGCCCGTCACAGCGGCAGCAATGCGCCGCAGCGCCAGGCGCCAATGCCGGCAAGCGTTGCAACAGATCGCAGCCGCGACAGGCGACGGGGGCCGGAACCGGCATCGGCGGCGGACTCAAGCGCGATCGGACACGCGCTCGCCGAGGAGCCCCGATGGCCGGAAGACGAGGACGGCGATGAGCACCAGGAAGGCGAACACGTCCTGGTAGTTGGATCCGAAGATCGTGAGGTTGGAATCTTCCGCGCACCGCTGCGCCAGTGCCGTGGACCATCCGGACAGGTTGCACAGGTTGGTGAGATCGCCCACGTAGCCCGCGCCGAGCGCCTCGATGATGCCGAGCAGGAGGCCGCCCAGCATCGCGCCGCCGAGGTTGCCGATGCCCCCCAGCACCGCGGCGGAGAAGGCCTTGAGTCCCAGGATGAAGCCCATCTGGTAGTGCGCGATGCCGTAGTAGCTGCCGACCATCACGCCGGCCACCGCCGCGAGCGCCGCGCCGAGCACGAAGGTGAGCGAGATCACGCGGTTGATGTCGATGCCCATCAGGCCCGCCACCTGCTGGTTCTGCGCCACCGCGCGCATCGCGATGCCGAGCTTGGTCCGGTACACGAGCAGCAGCAGCAGCCCCATCATGAGGAAGGAGCCGCCGATGATCGCGATCTGCACGTTGGTGATCGTGGCGCCGCCGGCGGTCGACGTGATGTGATACGAGACGGTGGGGATGACCTGCGGATAGGGCAGCGGACTGCGGCTCCATACGAGCAGCGCCAGGTGCTGCAGGATGATGGACAGGCCGATGGCGGTGATGAGGGGTGCCAGGCGCGGCGCGCGGCGCAGCGGACGGTAGGCCACGCGCTCCAGCGTATAGCCCACCGCCGCGCACACGGGAATGGCGGTGAGGAGGCCCGCGGCCACCACGAGGATCGGCGGCAGCCCGGTATTGCCCACCAGCGTCACGATGGTCGAATAGGCCACCATCGCCCCGATCATCACGACCTCGCCGTGCGCGAAGTTGATGAGCTGGATGATCCCGTAGACCATCGTGTAGCCCAGGGCCACGATGGCGTACACGCTGCCGAGCGTCAGCCCGTTGATGATCTGCTGCAGGAAGATGTCCAGACGGCCCTCGACGGCGTGATCACGAATCCGTGACGGATTCTGGCGCAAACGGTCGCGAAACAAAAGAAACGGCGCCCGGAGGCGCCGTTGTTCTGCGGAAGCGTGTTGCCTACTTCTTCGCGGCGTCCGGGGCCGGGGCCGGCGGGGTGGCCGGGGCCGGGGCGGGCGTTGCCGGTGCGGTGGCAGCGGCCGTGGGTGCCGCCGCCTGCATGGCCGCCATGAACTCGTCGAACGTCGAAGCCTTGCCGGCCTTGACCACGCCCACCGGCACGACCTTGCCATCCTTCAGCGTGAAGATCGTGATCTCGGCGTCCTTGCGGTCGCCCTTCTCGTCGAACTCGATCTTGCCGGTGGCGCCGTTGTAGCTGATGTTCTGCAGCTCGGGCAGGTACTTGGCGGGGTCCACCGAGTCCGCCTTCTGCATGGCGGCGATCATGAGGCCCACGGAATCGTAGTAGAACGGCGCGTATTGCTTCACTTCGCCGTACTTGGCCTTGAACGCATCGTTGAACTGCTGGCTGGCCGCCGAGGCGGGCAGGCCCGCCTGCGAGCAGATGAGGCCTTCGGCCGCCGCGCCGGCGAGCTTGGCCATCTCATCGGTGCACGCGCCGTCGCCGAAGCTGAACACGCTCTTGATGCCGAGCTCGCGGGCCTGCTTGATCATCGGGCCGCCGGTGGCGTCCATGCCGCCGTAGAAGATCGCGTCCGGCGTGCGCCCCTTCATCTTGGTGAGGATCGCCTTGAAGTCGGTGGTCTTGTCGGTGGCCTTCTCGCGCGCCACGATCTGGATGCCGGCCGCCTTCAGGTTCTTCTCGACCTCGTTGGCGAGGCCTTCGCCGTAGGCGGTGGCGTCGTCGGCGATGGCGACCTTCTTGACCTTCATGTTCGCGAGGTACTGCGCGACCGCGGGGCCCTGCTGGTCGTCGCGACCCACCACCCGGAAGATGTTCTTGAAGCCCTGCTCGGTGAGCTTGGGGTTGGTGGCCGAGCCCGACACCATGGGGATGCCGGCCTGGTTGTAGACCGAGGAGGCGGGGATCGTCACGCCGGAGTTCAGGTGACCGGCCACGCCGGCGACCTTCGCGTCGGCGAACTTCTGCGCGATGGTGGGGCCCATCTTCGGATCGGCCTGGTCGTCCTCGCTCATGAGCTCGAACTTGATCGTCTTGCCGCCGATCTTGAGCTTGCGCTCGGTGTGTTCATCGACGGCGAGGCGGGCGCCGTTCTCGTCGTCCTTGCCGAGGTGGGCGATGCCGCCCGTCAGCGGGCCGGCGTGGCCGATCTTGACCACCATGACCTCTTCGACGGGCGCGGCGGGCGCCGCGGGTGCTGCGGCCTGCTTCGGCTCTTCCTGCTTGCCGCAGCCATAGACGGTGATGAGCGCGGCTGCAACGAGTGTCAGGCCGAGCTTGCGGGACATGTTCATGGAGTCCTCTTTCAATGCTTGAGTGGGGAATGGACGAGCAAAAGACGGATTGGCACGAGGCCGGTGGGCGGGAAGCCGGGGACGGTCCCGCGGAACGGAAAGATGGCGTACGCGACTTAAGGTTGACTTAAATCCAGCGGTGCATCGAAGCCGATCAAGGAAACAGAATATTATTACGCGCTGCAGCGGAGGTGTCAAATTCCGGCGGGGGCGACCACCCCGAGGGCTGCGCCGGGGGTGCCGGCCCCACGCTCCGTCGGCGCCGACCGCTTTTCGTCGCACGAAGGTTGCCCGCGCATGCGTGCCGCGGCGACAATTGCGCACTTTTTCCGGGCAGCGACGTCCAACGCGGTCCGCTGAACCGAATCCGGACGAGCATGCCACCGCATCCAAACAGGGTGCAGGGTGGCTTGGCCGCGGCATCCCAGGAGGGTGCTTCGAGCGGCAATTGGGAGAATTCATGGCAGTCCGCTTCACGCGCAATCGCTTCATCGCCTTGCTGGTCGTCCTGCTCGCGGTGGCGGCCTTCGGCACGGCCATCTGGCAGCGCCAGGCCAAAAAGGCCGAGGAAGCCCGCGACAAGGACAAGCCTCCGGTCGCGCTCGAGTTCGCGCCGGCGGACCTGGCATCCCTCGAGAACGCCACGCTTTCGCGCTGGCTGCCCGTCTCCGGCACGCTGCAGCCGGTGCGCCAGGCCACCGTCAAGGCGAAGGTGTCGGGCGACGTGCGCCAGATCACCGTCCGCGACGGTGATCCGGTGCAGGCGGGCCAGGTGCTGGTCAAGGTCGACACCGCGGATCTCGAGGCGCGCCTCATCGAGCGGCAGGGCCAGCTCGAGTCGGTCCGGGCGCAGTTCGCGCTCGCCGAGAAGACGCTCGCCACCAACCAGAAGCTCCTCAAGCAGAACTTCATCTCGCAAACGGCCTTCGACAGCCTCGAGTCGAACATGAACGTCTCGCGCGGCAGCGTGAAGTCGGCGGAGGCGCAGGTGAAGCTCGCGCAGAATGCGCTGAAGGATGCGCAGGCGGTGGCCCCGCTCACCGGCATCGTGTCGAAGCGCCACGTGCAGCCGGGCGAGAAGGTCGCCTTCGACTCGCCGCTCGTCACCGTGGTGGACCTGACGGAGATCGAGCTGCAGGCGATGGTCCCCGCGATCGACATTCCGGAATTGAAGCCGGGCATGGTGGTCGACCTCGCGGTCGACGGCTTCGGCGACCGGCGCTTCACCGGGCGCATCGAGCGCATCAATCCGGCGACCGAGCCCGGCACGCGCGCCATCCTCGTCTTCGTGAGCGTCCCCAATCCGGAGCATGAGCTGCGCGGCGGCATGTTCGGCACCGGCCGCATCGCGCTCGCCCCCGCCGCTCCCACGCTCTCGCTGCCGGCCATGGCCGTGCGCAGCGAGGGGGGGCAGACCTACGTGTGGGCCATCGACAACGGCCAGCTCGTGCGTCGCATGGTCGTGGTGGGACGGCGCGACGAGGAATCGGGGCGCGTGGAGATCAAGACCGCGCTGCCGCGCGACCTCAAGGTGCTCGCCTCGCGCTTCGACAACCTGAAGGAAGGCGCCCCCGCCCTCGTCAAGGCCGACCCGGCCAAGCCCAAGTCCAGCGAAACCGCCACCCGCGAAGGCAAGCATCCGCACCAGCCGTCGTAAGTGGCGCCCGCGCCCCGCAAACCCGGCCCACGCATCACGCGAGTCGCTCCCCGGCGCTCGATGCGCCGCCCGAGCGAACACCCACCGCCCCTGTCAACTGACTCCTGACTTCTGAAATGTGGATCACCCGGGTCTCCATCAACAACCCCGTCTTCGCCACCATGGTCATGGTGGCGCTGACCGTGCTCGGGCTCTTCTCGTACGCGCGCCTCGGCGTGGAACAGCTTCCCGACGTGACGATCCCGATCGTCGTGGTGCAGACACAGTATCCCGGCGCCTCGCCCGAGGCGGTGGAGATCGACATCACCCGACCCATCGAGAACGCCGTCAACGGCGTGTCGGGGGTGCGCCTCGTGCGCTCGTTCACCGCCGAAGGCACGAGCTCGGTGGTCGTGGAATTCCGCCTCGACAGCGACATGTCGCGCGCGATGCAGGACGTGCGCGACAAGGTCGCCATCGTGCGCCCGTCGTTCCCGCGCGATGCCAAGGACCCGCTGGTGGTGCGCGCCGAGACGGAGAACCAGGATCCGGTGGTCTCGCTCGCGATCATGTCCAACGGCACCGACCTGCGCGAGCTCACCTCGCTCGTCGACCACACGATCATCAAGGGTCTCGAGAACGTCCCCGGCGTGGCGCGCATCGATGCCTTCGGCGAGGTCACGCGGCAGATCCTCGTGCAGATCAAGCCGCATGCGCTCTCCGCGCTCGGCATCGGGCTGGACCAGGTGATGAATGCCATCCGTGTGGCCAACCAGGACGTCCCCGCGGGACGCCTGTCGCGCGGGCAGAGCGACCGCATCGTGCGCGTGGAGGGCAAGATCAAGGATCCCGCGCAGTTCGGCCGCATCATCGTCGCCCAGCAGGGGGGCGGCGCCGTCTATCTGTCGCAGGTCGCCGACATCATCGACGGCGAGAAGGAGGAAACCTCCATCGCCCGCATCAACGGCCGGCCCGCGATCACGCTCGACATCCTGAAGGCGCAGGACGCCAACGTGGTCGCCACCGGCGAGGGCGTGCTGAAGGCGGTGGAGCAGCTGCGCAAGCGCATCCCCGCGGACGTCGAGATCGCGGTCGCGCACAACGCCGCGGAGAACGTGCAGAAGAGCGTCAACCGCGTGAAGAGCACGATCATCGAGGGCGCGCTCCTCACCGTGCTCATCGTCTTCCTGTTCCTGCACAGCTGGCGCAGCACGGTCATCACCGGGCTCACGCTGCCCATCGCGGTGATCACCACCTTCATCGCGCTCTACGCCTTCGGCTTCACCCTCAACTTCCTGACGCTGATGGCGCTGTCGCTGTGCATCGGGCTGCTCATCGACGATGCGATCGTGGTGCGCGAGAACATCGTGCGCCACCTCGCCATGGGCAAGGACCACCGCACCGCGGCGCTCGAGGGCACCGACGAGATCGGCCTCGCGGTGATGGCCACCACGTTCGCGATCGTCGCCGTGTTCGTCCCCATCGCGTTCATGAGCGGGATCATCGGCCGCTTCTTCTTCCAGTTCGGCGTGACCGTCGCGGTGGCGGTGCTGGTGTCGCTCTTCGTCTCCTTCACGCTCGATCCCATGCTGTCGTCCATCTGGCGCGACCCGCCGGGCGATCGCTACAAGCGCTTCCCGTGGATGGGCCGCTTCATGGACCGGGTGGAGCGGGGCATCGAATGGGCGCACGAGGTCTACCGCGAGATCCTCGACTGGGCGCTGCGCCGGCGCAAGAGCGTGCTCGCGATCGCAGGCACCGCGCTGGTCGCGAGCTTCGCGATGGTGCCGCTCATCGGCTCCGAGTTCGTGCCGCGCAGCGACGAGAGCTTCATCTCGCTGCGTCTCGGCACCGCCGTGGGCAGCAGCCTCGAATACACCGACAGCAAGGTCCGGCAGGTGGAAGCGGCGCTCGAGGAATTCCCCGAGATCGCGCTGGCGATGACCACCGTGGGAACCGAGGAGGGCCGCAACTACGCCCGCATCAACCTGAAGCTCGCCGATCGCACGCAGCGCAAGCGCTCGCAGTTCGATCTCGAGAAGGCGATCCGCGAGCGGCTGCGCTCGATCCCGGGCGTGGAGCTCACGGTGGGCTTCAATCGCCCCATCTTCGTGAGCCTGCTGGGCCCCGATCCGGAGACGCTCACGCGCCTCGCGAGCGAGGTGATGACGCGCATCGCCACGGTCCCCGGCATCGCCGACCTCGAGCTCTCCGAGAAGACGGCCAATCCGGCGCTGTCGGTGCGGCTCAACAATGCGGCGGCGTCCGACCTGGGCATCACGGTGCAGCAGGTCGGCGACACGCTGCGCCCGCTCATCGCCGGCGACACCGTGAGCTATTGGCTCGGCCCCGACGCGCAGAACTACGAGGTGAACGTGCGACTCGCCAGGGATCGCCGCCAGCTCGCCACCGACCTGTCCAACCTCTACCTCACCACCAGCAAGCGCGGCCCCGACGGCGAGCTGCGCATGGTGCCGCTGCGGCAGGTCGCGGAGATCGTGGAGACGACCAGCCCGCAGACGATCCGCCGCGAGGAGCTCATGCGCCGGGTGTCCATCTTCGCCGGGGCGCAGGGACGTCCCGCCGGCGACGTCGGCAACGACGTCAACAAGATCATTGCCGATACCACGCTGCCGCCGGGCTACCGCTTCACCGTCCGCGGCCAGCAGGAGCAGATGCAGGACTCGTTCAAGGCGGCGATGGCGGCACTGGGCCTCGCGGTCATCTTCATCTACCTGATCCTGGCTTCCCAATTCGCGAGCTTCCTGCAGCCGCTCGCGATCATGGCCTCGCTGCCGCTGTCGCTCATCGGGGTCTTTTCCGCGCTGCTGCTCACCGGCACCACGCTCAACATCTTCTCGATGATCGGCTTCATCATGCTGATGGGGCTGGTGACCAAGAACGCGATCCTGCTGGTCGACTTCGCCAACCGTGCCCGTCGCGCCGGCGCCACGCTGCACGACGCCATGATGCAGGCAGGGCAGGTACGGCTGCGGCCGATCCTCATGACCACGGCGGCGATGATCGGCGGGATGCTGCCGCTGGCGCTGGGCGTGGGCGAGGGCGGCGAGACGCAGGCGCCGATGGGGCGCGCCATCATCGGCGGCGTGATCACTTCCACGATGCTCACCCTGGTGGTGGTCCCCGTGCTCTACACCTATCTCGACGGCTTCGCGCAGTGGCGCAGGGCGCGGCGCGCGGCGCACCGGAACCTCGCCGGGCCGGAGGCCGGCCCCGCTGCGGCGGAGGACCCGGCGGCGCCTTCGCCCGGGGCGCACTGACGGGCCGCATGCGATAATCCACGGTTGCCCTTGCCCTTTGTCTTCGCCCACCCAAGCCCTGCAACGATGGACTTCGAACAAGCCCGCTTCAACATGGTCGAGCAGCAGATCCGTACCTGGGAAGTGCTCGACCAGGGCATCCTCGACCTTCTCTTCGTGGTTCGCCGCGAGGATTTCGTGCCGCCCGCGTACCGCACGCTGGCCTTCGCCGATCTCGAGCTGCCGCTTCCGGGCGGCCAGCGCATGTGGTCGCCCAAGGTCGAGGCCCGGGTCCTGCAGGCCCTCGAGGTGAGCCTGAGCGAATCGGTCCTGGAGATCGGCACCGGCAGCGGCTACTTCACGGCATTGCTCGCGAGCCAGGCGGCCCACGTGACCACGGTGGAGATCGATCCCGCCCTCTCGTCGGCCGCCGCCGCGCGGCTGCTGCAGCACGGCTACGCCAACGTGCGCTGCGAGGTGGGGGACGGCGCGCGGGGCTTCGGCCACGAGGCCTACGACGTGATCGTGCTCACCGGTTCCACGCCACTGCTTCCGGAGCGTTTCCTGGCCCAGCTGAAGCCCAATGGACGCGTGTTCGCGATCGTGGGCGAGGCGCCGGTGATGACGGCCCGGCTCGTGGCCTGGACGGCCCCCGGCGCGCGCGTCACCACCGACCTCTTCGAGACCGTGGTGGCGCCGCTCGTGAATGCCGCGACGCCGTCGCGTTTCAAGTTTTGATCGGTCGCCTCACTCCCGCCGAGCTCGCGGCCTGGCGCGCCGATGCCGCGCGCGAGGCACCGGTGGTCGTCGACGTGCGCGAGCCGTGGGAGGTCGAGCGTTGCCACATCGACGGCGCGCGCGCGATTCCGCTGCGCGAGCTGCCCGCGAAGGCGGCGGAGCTGCCGCCGGATCGTGAGCTGGTGCTCGTTTGCCACCACGGCGGCCGCAGCGCGCAGGCGGCCCTGTGGCTCGCCCGCAACGGCTTCACCCGCGTGCACAACCTGGAAGGCGGGGTCGATGCCTGGGCCGTGACGGTCGATCCCCGCATGCCCCGCTACTGAAACTCTCGAGAGCCCGTCGCGTCGCCCGCAGCTCGCGGCGCCCGCGACCGCACCGACGTTCATGACCAGACGCCCCTCTTCCGCTGTCGCCCGTGCCTTCGCGGTGGCTGCCGCACTCGCCCTGCTCGGCGGCCCGGCCGCCGCCGAGGATCTCCTCCAGATCTATCGCGAGGCGCAGCGGCAGGATCCCTCGATCGCATCGGCCCGCTCGCAGTGGGAGGCCACGCAGGAGCGCGTGCCGCAGGCGCGCTCGGGCCTGCTGCCGCAGGTGGCCGCCGCCGGCCAGGCCAATGCCAACACCTACGACGCCACGCTCAACACGTCACCGCGCGTGTCCGCCTCGCAGCAATATGGCCTCGGCAACCTCACGTTCTCCGCGTCGCAGCCGCTGTACCGGCCGGCGAACGTCGTGGCGCTCGACCAGGCGCGCGAGCAGGTCGCGCAGTCGGACTACACGCTCGGCATCTCGCAGCAGGAGCTCATCCTGCGCACGGCCGTCGCGTATTTCGACGTGCTCCTGGCCGAGTACAACGTGGAGCTCGCCGAACAGCAGAAGATCGCGGTCTCCGAGCAGCTCGCCCAGGCCAAGCGCAACTTCGAGGTGGGCACGGCCACGATCACCGACACCAACGAAGCGCAGGCGCGCTACGACGCGATCGTCGCCTCGGAGATCCAGGCGCGCAACGACCTCGAGCGCCGGCGCAGCGCGCTCGCGGCGATCATCGGCCGCGCGCCCAAGGCGCTCAAGCGGCTCGGCCCCGGCTTCGAGCCGCCCCTGCCGGATCCCAACAACGTCGACTTCTGGGTGGCCCGCGCCACGACCGAGAACCTGCAGGTGCGCTACTCGCAGTCCAACTTCGAGATCGCCTCGCTCGAGGTCGATCGTGCGCGTGCCGGCCACCTGCCCACGGTCGACCTGGTCGCCAGCGCCGGCGCGCAGGCATCGAGTGGCTCCCCCACCGCCGACTACTCGGGCAACTCGCGCACGGCGCTGTTCGGCGTCGTGCTCAACGTGCCGATCTACACGGGCGGATTCGTCACCTCGCGCGTGCGCGAGGCCCTCTCGCTGCAGGACAAGTCGCGCGCCGATCTCGAGGCCGCCAAGCGGCTGGCGATCCAGAATGCGCAGGACGGCTTCTATGGCATCAACAGCGCGGCCGCGGGTGTCAAGGCCCTGGGGCAGGCCGTGGCCTCCGCCGAAGTGGCGCTGCAGTCGAACATCCTGGGCCAGGAAGTCGGCATCCGGACCAACCTCGACGTCCTCAACGTGCAGCAGAACGTCTTCCAGACCCGCCGCGACCTGGCCAACGCCTACTTCCAGTACCTGCTGGCGGTGCTGCGCCTCAAGGCGGCGACCGGCACGCTGAACGAGCGCGACGTCGAGGATCTCAACCGCCGATTGAGCGGCTGAGCTCGTTCCACAGGCGGTCGGTCGCGCCCCGGTGCGCGGCCAGGAACGCCGCGCCCGCCGTGCGCATGCGCTCGCGTCTGCCGGGATCCTCGAGGAGCGCTGCCACCTCGCGCAGCAGCGCGGAAGCATCCCCGACGCGCAGCGCGGCGCCCGCCGCCACGGCCTCCTGGGTCGCTTCCGCGAAATTGAAGGTGTGCGGACCCACCAGCGTCGGCGTGCCGGCCGCGATCGCCTCGAGCAGGTTGTGGCCGCCGAGCGGCGCCAGGTTGCCCGCCACGAAGGCGACGTCGGCCGCGGCGTAGTAGGCCGCAAGCTCGCCCAGCGAATCGCCCAGGAGCACCGTGGCCTCCGGCGGGACGGCGCCGCCGGCGCTTCGCTTCACGTAGGCGACGCCGCGCTCGTCCAATAGCCGCGCGACGTCCGCGAAGCGCTGCGGATGGCGCGGCACGATCAGCGTGAGCGTGCGCGGCGGCAGCGTTGCCGCGGCGAGCGCATCGAGGATCATCGCTTCCTCCCCGTCGCGCGTGCAGCCTGCGACCCACACGGGACGGGGGCCGATGCGCTCGCTCAACTCTGCTGCCCGCGCGGCGGTGTCGGCAGGCGGGGCGAGGTCGAACTTGAGGTTGCCGGTGACCTTCACCGCGCGCGCGCCGGCCGCGTGCAGCCGCGCGGCATCGGCGTCGGTCTGCGCATAGGTCGCGGAGAGCGCCGCGAACATCGGCTCCGTGATCGAAGCCGCGCGACGGTAGCCGGCGAGCGAGCGCGCGGACAGGCGCGCATTGACGAGGAAGAGCGGAATGCGCCGCCGCGCACAGGTGGCCACGAGGGTCGGCCACACCTCGGTCTCCATCAGGATTCCCACGCGCGGCGCGAAGCGCGAGAGGAAGGCGTCGACCGCGAATGGCACGTCGTAGGGCAGCCACGCCTGCATCACGCGCGGCCCTGCCAACGCCTCGCCCGCGGCGCGGCCGGTGGCGGTCATGTGCGTGAGGAGGATCGTGGCGCGCGGGCGCTCGGCCAGGATGCGCGCCACGAGCGGTGTGGCGGCGCGCGTCTCGCCGAGCGACACCGCATGGATCCACACCACGTCGCGTACCTGCGGGGTATCGGTGCCATAGCGGCCGAAGCGCTCGCCCACGCGCACGCGATAACCCGGCTCACGGCGTCCGCGCCACCACAGGCGCAGCGGCAGCAGCGGCAGCGCGATCCACCACAGCAGGCGATAGAGGAAGCGCAGCATGGTGCGGCCTAGCAGCGCGGCGCGTCGCGCAGCACGCGGGCGGTGGCGGCGATCGCGGCGTCGAGCGAGGGCACGTGCCCGTTGCCGCCCAGGTCCTCCGCATGCGGACCCGCCCGGGCGACACCGGCCAGCGATGCGTCGGTGGTGGTGAAGAGCGCGACGGTGGGCGTGGCGAGGGCGGCCGCGAGGTGCGTGAGGCCGGTGTCCACGCCCACCACGACCTCGGCATGGCGGGCCAGGGTGGCGAGCGCGGGAAGCGACTGCCGCGGCGGGACCACCGCATTGGGGGCGGCCTGCGCGAGACGGTCGCTGCGCGCGCGCTCCTCCGCGTTGCCCCAGGGCAGCAGGACGGTGAAGCCCGCCTGCGCGAAGTTCGCGATGAGTCCCTGCCAGGAGGCCTCGGGCCACAGCTTGTCGGGGCGGCTCGTGGCATGGAAGGCGAGGGCATACGGGCCGGCGGGCATGACGTCGTTGCGCGCCGGCGGGACGAGCCCCCAGCGCGGGGGCCCCTGTACCGCGTAACCCAGCGTGGCAGCGGCGAGCGCGCGCGCCTTGTCGATGAAGTGCTGGTTGCGCTCGATCGCGTGGTGCGCGTCGTGGAGGACGGTGGCCACCGGCTCGCGGATGTTGCGGCGGTCGAAGCCGTGGCGGACGCCGCGGGCGAGCCGTGCCACGAGGGCGCCCTTCAACTGTTCCTGCAGATCGAGGATGGCGGTGTAGCGGGAAAGGCGCAGGTCGCTCGCAAAGGCGCCGAACTCGCGCAGCGTGTGGAGCTGGGCCAGGCTGTGCCGCCAGCGGCGGAACGCGATCGGGATCACATGCCGGATGCGTGGATCCATCGCCACCAGGGGAACGAACGCCTCTTCGGCGACCCAGTCGATCGCGGTGCCGGGCACCTGCGCCTCGATGTCGGACACGAGGGCGAGCGAATGCACGATGTCGCCCAGGGAGGAGGGCCGCACGACGAGGACGCTGCGCTCGCCGGTGGCGCCGTCGTCAGCCTTCAATGGGGGCAAACCACGTAGAATTCGCGGCACCCGATCGTTGCCGCCAGCGCGTCATTCCGGGCTACGCCACGCATGTCCGAATCGCTTCCCCTCTCGCTCATCGTGATCACCCGCGACGCCGCGCACGAGCTCGCCGCGTGCATGGCCTCCGCGCCGTTCGCCGCGGAGGCCGTCGTGGTCGATTCGGGCAGCAGCGATGATACCGTAGGCATCGCGCGGCGCTCGGGCGCGCGGGTGATCGAGCACGCATGGGAAGGCTACGGCCCGCAGAAGAACTTCGCGGTGGGCGAGGCGCACCACGACTGGGTGCTGTGCCTGGACGCCGACGAGCGCGTGTCGCCCGAGCTCGCCGCCGCGATCCGCGAAGCCTTCGCGCACGGCGTGCCCGCCGTCCACGGCTACGCGATCGCGCGCCGCAATCGCTTCCTCGGCCGCTGGCTGGCGCACGGCGAGGGCTACCCCGACTGGAACGTGCGCCTGTTCGACCGGCGGCATGGTCGCTGGTCTGCGGATCCCGTCCACGAGAAGGTGGCGGTCGACGGCACGACCGCGCGGCTGTCCGGCGACCTTTTGCACTACTCCGCCGAATCGATCGACGCCTACATCGCCAAGCAGAACCGCTACACGACCCTGCAGGCGGAAGCCATGCATGCCGCGGGCGAGACGGCAAGCGGGCTGCGCATGGCCTTCTCCCCGCTCGCGCGCTTTGTCCGCTTCTACGTCGTGAAGCTCGGTTTCCTCGATGGCGTGGCGGGCTTCGCCCATGTCGCCATCGGCGCCTTCGCGAGCTTCATGAAATACGCGAAGCTCCGCGCGCTGTCCACGGGCAAGGGACGCTGATGCACGTGCTCGTCACCGGCGTCGCGGGCTTCATCGGCATGCACACGGCGCGGGCACTGTTCGACCGCGGTGTGCGCGTGACCGGCGTGGACAACCTCGATCCCTACTACGACGTGTCGCTCAAGGAGGCGCGCCTCGCGACCCTCGCCGGCGCGCCCGGCTTCGCCTTCGTGCGGCACGATCTCGCCGAGGGCGAGCCGACCGCACGGCTCTTCCGCGACGGTGGCTTCACGCACGTGATCCATCTCGCGGCGCAGCCGGGCGTGCGGCATTCGCTCACGCATCCCGAGGCGTACGTGCGCAACAACCTCACCGCGTTCGGGCACGTGCTCGAGGGCTGCCGCCATGCGCGCGTGGCGCATCTCGTCTACGCCTCGAGCTCGTCGGTGTACGGCGCCTCGCACACGCTGCCGTTCTCCGAGGACCAGCGCGTGGACCATCCGGTGAGCCTGTACGCCGCCACCAAGTGCGCCAACGAGCTCATGGCGCACAGCTACGCGCACCTCTTCGCGATGCCGGTGACGGGCCTGCGCTTCTTCACCGTGTACGGGCCCTGGGGCCGGCCCGACCAGGCGCCGATGCTGTTCACCAAGGCGATCCTCGCCGGGCAGCCCATCAAGGTCTTCAACGAGGGACGCATGCAGCGCGACTTCACCTACATCGACGACATCGTCGAGGGCGTGGTGCGCGTGCTCGCCCTGCCCCCGGCGCCCGGCCCGACGGGCGCCCCCGCCGCGATCTACAACATCGGCAACCAGGAGGCCGTGCTCCTCACCGACTTCATCGCCACGCTCGCGCAGGTGCTCGGTCGCGAGCCCGTCTGCGAGCTGCAGCCGATGCAGCCGGGCGACGTGCCCGCCACCTACGCCTCCATCGAGCGCTTGCGCGCGGCCACCGGTTTCGCCCCGCGCACCCCGCTGGCGGAGGGGCTCGCCCGTTTCGCGGCCTGGTATCGCGACTTCCACCGGGCCTGACGGCGCGGGCGCCCCGGGGTCACCGCACTGGTAAAATGCGCCCCGTTCAACGTCGGGCGGCTTTCAGGCCGCCATTCCCATGATTCTCGTCACCGGCGGCGCGGGCTTCATCGGCGCCAACTTCGTGCTGGACTGGATCGCCGCGACCGGCGAGCCGGTGGTCAACCTGGACAAGCTGACCTACGCCGGCAACCTCGGCAACCTGGCTTCCCTCGCCGGCGAGCCCCGGCACACGTTCGTGCGCGGCGACATCGGCGACTCCGCGGCGGTCGGCGCGATCCTGCGCGAGCACGCGCCGCGCGCGATCGTGAACTTCGCCGCGGAGTCGCACGTCGACCGTTCGATCCACGGCCCCGCGGCGTTCATCGAGACCAACGTCGTGGGCACATTCACGCTGCTCGAGGCCACGCGCGCCTGGTGGTCCGCGCTTCCCGAGGCCGAGCGCGCGGCCTTCCGCTTCCTGCACGTGTCCACCGACGAGGTCTACGGCTCGCTCGCCCCCGCTGCCGCGGGCTTTGCCGAGACCACGCCGTACGCGCCCAACAGCCCGTACTCGGCGTCCAAGGCGAGCTCCGACCACCTGGTACGTGCCTACCACCACACCTACGGCCTGCCCACGCTCACCACCAACT
>CAZUGY010000006.1:29238-66940 GCA_964620265.1 uncultured Alcaligenaceae bacterium | reverse complement strand
GGACAGGCCGGAGCGATTGCCCATCCGATTACCCGAATGCCGGGCGGGCGGCGGAACTCAACCAGGCGTCGATCTGAATGACAGTGCGGCCCTGCTCGAGCGGATGGAAGGGCACCATTGATTCTCCCGGACGTCAATGTCCTGATCTACGCGTTTCGGTCCCACGCTGAAAGACATCCGGAGCACGAGTCCTGGCTCGAGTCGATCGTCAACGGTAGTTCGATCTACGGCATATCACCTCAGGTGTTGAGTGGCGTCGTGCGCATATGCACGCACCCGCGGACATTCGCCCGGCCGAGCTCACAGGTCGACGCATTCGCGTTCTGTCAGGCATTGCTCGAGGCGCCGAATGCGACCTTGATCCTGCCTGGAGATCGATATTGGACGATATTCGAAACGCTTTGCCGCGAGGCCAGCGCGACTGGCAATCTGGTGCAGGATGCGTGGTTTGCCGCACTGGCCCTCGAGTCCGGTTGCGAATGGATCACTACCGATCGTGACTACGCGCGCTTTCCAGGGCTGAGCTGGCGTCCGCCGTTCTGAGGTCCGCTCTACGCACCGTCTGGGGCGTCGTACGGACTGTGGGTCGGTCGAGCGCGGGGTCGACGAGCCGGCCACAGCCGGCAGACCGTGTGTCGCGGCGGCCGGCGTAACATATGCGGGACGCGTCAGTCTCCTCCAGCAGGCCTTGCCATGATTCCAGCGGCCCGAGCCAGCGCGGCAATCCTCCTCACTGCCGTGCTCTCGCTTTCATTCGCAGCACACGCCCAGACCGTCGTGCCACCGATGCCGGTGACCGGTCCGTATCCGGTGGCGTGTACGAACGTCGAGCAGGATCTCTCGCGCGTGCCGGAGGGGGAGACGGCGCAGATGTACTGGCGCGGCACGTCGGGCGGCGGCAAGGAGCGGTACGTCGACACGCTGCTCGTCTCGCCGGCGAACGCACTCACGAAGACCTTCACCGCGCCCGGCGACGCGGACCTTTTCGACCGCTGGGCGAGCCAGCCGGTGACGTATGTATTCATCGCCTGCTACCCGACCACGGCGGAGAACCTTCGCGCGGACTACGCGCTGCCGCACGGTGTCACGATCCCGAAGATGCAGCGCGGCAATGAAGCTCCGCTCCTGCCGGCGAGCGCATCGACGTGGCCCGTGCTGCTCTACTCGCACGGCTACGCCGGCAGCCCGCTCGAGACTCATTACCTCGACGCGCTCGTCGCATTCGCATCGTGGGGCTATGTCACCGTCGCGCCGTTCCACGGCGACCTGCGCTATTCCGTGTTCGGACCGTCCGATGGCGCGAGCTTCGCGGCGAAGCGCTACGTGCCGATCTGGAGCGAGTTCGTGGCGATGCAGGCGATCCGGCCGTTGTCGCTGTCGGCCGGACTCGACCTCCTCCTTGCACGCACGGAGTGGCAGGGTCGCATCGACGCGGGTCGCGTCGGCGCGTTCGGCATCAGCCAGGGTGGCGAGACGCTCATGCTGCTGGGCGGCGCGCAGCTCAACTACGACATCCTCACCTTCGCGACCAAGCCGGTGACGCAGGACGCACGCGTGCGCGCCGCCGTGGGTTACATCCCCTACTTCGGCATCGAGAGCGTGCCGTCGTTCGGCCACGGGCAGGCGGGTGCGCAGGGCGTGTCGCTGCCGTACCTGGCGCTGTCGGGCGCGCAGGATCCGATCGCGCCACCCGTGCTCGTGCGTACCGCACTCGACAAGATGACGGGCCCGCGCGGCCACGTGCTGATCGAGGGCCAGGGGCACAACCTCGAGTCGGCGAGCAGCGCAGATGTCGTGACGTGGTCGCTCGGGTTCCTCGCCGCGTGGGTGAACGGCGATGCAGCGGCCCGCAACAAGATGACGCAGGTGGTGAGCGTGGAGGGAGGTCTCGACGACAGCAAGGTGTTCTACGTCGATCCGGGTGGTGGCAGCGTGCCGGGACAGGTGGTGGACACGATCGAGTATTACAACGCCGCGCTCGACCACTACTTCATCACCGCGTTCGCCGACGAAGCTGCAGCACTCGATGCCGGCGTGCCGCCGGGCTGGGCGCGCACGGGCTACACGTTCCGCAGCTGGAAGTCGGGCACGGGGCCCGGCAACGAGGCGTGCCGCTTCTTCGGCACGCCGGGTCGCGGGCCGAATTCACATTTCTACACGATCAGCAGCGCCGAGTGCACGAAGGTCAGGATGAATCCCGACTGGACGTTCGAAGCGCTCGCGTTCCGTGCGGTCGAGCCGCTTTCGACCGGTTGCGGCACCGAGTACACGACCGTCACGCGCCTGTACAACAACGGCCAGGGCGGTCAGGCGAACCATCGCTACCTGGTCGATCCCGCGGCGATCGACGCCACGGTTGCGCGGGGCTGGTCGATCGAGGGGCCGGTGTTCTGCGTGCCGCGGTGAACACGCCGTTGGGTAGCGATGACACGCGCCGGTGATCGATTCGAGATGCCGTCGCTTGCCGTGAGAGCAACGGCGCGCGTTGACGCGTGCCACCGTTAGGAATAGCGTCCCGACATGTCAACGAAGAAGGAACTTCCATGAGAGCAAAGATGTTGCTGGCCGCCACCGTCGCGTGCCTGTTCGCGACGACGACGGTCGCGCAGAGTTTCGTCTATCCCGCCCGCGGGCAATCGCCGGAGCAGCAGAAGAAGGACGAGGCGGAGTGCCACACGTGGGCCGTGCAGCAGAGCAAGTTCGACCCCGCGAATCCGCCGGCCCAGGCCGCGGCGCCGCAACAGCGGACCACGGCGACGGGTGCCACACCCGGTGCCGGCGTTCGCGGTGCGGCGCGCGGCGCCGTCGTGGGCGAGGTCGTGGGTGGCGATGCGGGTGCCGGTGCCGCGGCTGGCGCGGTGGCAGCGCGTAGCCAGAGCAGGCGTCAGAATGCCGGACAGGCCCAGCAACAGCAGCAGGCTGCCGCGCAGCAGCAGCACGCGGGGCAGGACGCCTTTCAGCGGGCGCGCGCGGCGTGCCTCGACGGGCGGGGCTACACCGTCAAGTAACGGAGCTGCGCGTCTCCTCCCGCGAGACGCTCACTTGATCGTTTCCGTGGTTCCGCTGCCCACGTACGCCGGCTCGCCGCCGTCCATCATGATCTGGAACTTGGCCTTCACGAAGCGCAGCTCGCGAAGCTGATTCACCGTCACGGTCGCGGGAGTGCCGGGCTTGAGGTCGAGCTTCTGGGGGGCCGTGGCGCGGAAGGACATGCTGTCGAACGGCAATCCCATGTTCAGGACCACCGGATCGGTCGTGAGCGTGACGACGACCGGTTTTTCGTTGGCGGCGATCGTGAGCTTGAGGCGCTCGCCCTTCGTCTCGCCCGGGAGCGTCTCGACATCGATGATCACGCGTCCGGCGTCGTAGGCGGCCTTGAGCGACATGGGCTGCTGCGCTGCGGCTCCGCTCGTGACAAAGACGAGTCATCCCCGTCATCGCGTAGGATTGAAGGGATGGCTGACACGTACGAAAGGGGCAACGGATATGACTGAGGGCTCGACCTCGATTCCAAGGATCACCGCGCCGGACGCTCCGGCGGCCAGGGTGACATCGTCCTTTCTGGGCAATCTCGATTTCGTCGACGGTTACCCCACGGCAGCCACGCTCGCCAGCCTCTACGACGCCCTCGACTACCAGCGTGCGGTGCAGGCGGTGCTGCGTAATGTCGCCGCGCACAGCATGCATTGCTTCCGCCTGGGCCTTGCGCGCGACCTCGGCGTCGACACCGCGACGACGCTGGCGATCTTCCGGGCCGATGCGCACAGCCTGATGCTCACGCCGAATTCGGAGACGCTCTACGGCACGACGTTCCTGCGGCTCGACGTCGACGGTCCCACCGTGCTCGAAGCGCCCGCGGGCGTGCTGGGCCTCGTCGACGACATGTGGATGCGCCCCGTCGAGGACATCGGCCCGAGCGGCCCCGACGGCGGCAAAGGCGGGCGTTACCTGTACGTGCCTCCCGGCTACACGGGAGCGTTGCCCAAGGATGGCTACTTCACGATCCCGACGAAGACCTACGGTCATTGGGTCCTGATCCGCGCACTGTTGAGTCCGGACGGCGATACCGCGCCGGCGGAAGCGTTGCTGAAGCAGGTGCGCATCTATCCCCTGTCGGCGAAGGACTCGCCGCCGCCGATGCGCTTCATCGATGCCACGGGCAAGACGTTCGACACGATCTCGCCCAACGACCTGCGCTATTTCGAGATGCTCGCCGAACTGATCGGCGCCGAGCACGAGGATGCGATCGACCCGGAGACCGCCGGCACGCTCAAGGCGATCGGCATCGAGAAAGGCAAGCCTTTCGCCCCTGACGACCGCATGAAGAACATCCTCGCCGAAGCCGCGCGCGACGGCAGCTTCATGGCTGAGGCGCTCTCGTATGCGTCGCGCGAGGCCGACCAGATCAAGCCGGGGTCGCAGTGGAGCGCAGGGTTGACGGGGTATCCGCTCTTCACCGATGGCCACCGCACCTTGCTCGACGCGCTGGTCACCATGGCGTGGTTCGCGACTGGTACCGCCAAGGGCATGGTCACGCCCAAGCCCGGCACCGGATCGCAATACGTGTGGACGTTCCGCGACGCCGGCGGCGAGTGGTTGCGCGGCGAGAACACTTACACCTTTCGCATCCCGCCCAATGTGCCGGCGAAGAACTTCTGGTCCACGGTGCTTTACGACAACTGGACGCGCGCGATCCTCGCCAACGGCCAGCAAGTGGCGAGCAAGAACAGCTACGACAAGGCGATCCGCGCCAACGACGACGGCTCGATCACGCTGACGTTCGGCCCCGAGCCGCCCGAGGAGGGCGAGAGCAACTGGATCCGCACCGTCCCCGGCAAGGGCTGGTTCGCGATCTTCCGGCTATACGGTCCGCTCGAGGCGTGGTTCCAGCGGCAGTGGATTCCCGACGACATCCAGCAGGTGAAACGATGACCCACGAAACCGACGGCCACGGCTGGGCCGGTACCGGCACCGTCAGGACTCGCTACGGCACCTTCGAATTCCAGGGCGGCTATCCCACCGCCGACGCCGCGCACCAGCTCACCGAGCTGCTGCGGCTCAACCGCGCCGTCGAGGTGTTCCTGTCGCTGATGCACGGCGTGTCGTGGTACGCAGTGTGGCGCGGTGTTGCGAGCGCGGGCCATGGCGTGCCCAACCAGCTCGTGATCTGGGAAAGCCTGATGGACGCACAGACGCTGCTCCTCACCGGCAACACCGACACGGTGTATGGCATGGCGGCGCTCGACCTCGAGCGCGATGGCCCGATGGTGCTCGAACTGCCGCCCATGCTCCTCGGCGGATTGAGCGACATCTGGCAGGCGGAGATCGCCGGCGTAGGACCCACGGGCATCGACAAGGGCAAGGGCGGCAAGCTCCTGATCCTGCCGCCCGGCCACGTTGGCGCGGTGCCCGACGGTTACATGGTCGCGAAGGCGACGACGTATCGCGTGGTACTCGGCGTGCGCGGCTTCCAGGTCGACGGCAGGACCGACCACGCGGTGGGACTGATGAAGAGCGCGAAGCTCTATCCGCTGAAAGCTGCGAAGGCTCCGCCCGCGATGACGTACTTCAACGGCTCGCACCAGCAGATCGACACGATCTTCCCCGACACCTACGCGTACTTCGAGGCGCTTGCCGAGATCGTCGCATACGAGCCCGACCGCCTTTCCACCGAGGACTGGTTTCGACTCGCGGCAATCGGCATCGAGAAGGGCAAGCCTTTCGCGCCCGATGCCGCGCGCAAGGCGCTGCTCACGGAAGCCGCGACGCTCGGCGGTGCGATGGCGCGCGCCAACAGCTTCGCCTCGACCGATGCCGCACGCATCGCTATTCCGGGCCGTCGCTGGGAGTGGCTGTTCATCGGCGGCAGCGCGACGTGGGATGCGCAGGGCTACGTCAACACCGACCGCCGCGCGGCATTTTCGTATGTCGCCATCGGCATGTCGCCGGCGATGGTGGAGAAGATCGTCGGCGGCGGCTCGCAGTACTACGGCACGTATACCGACAGCGACGGCGCGGCGCTCGACGGCGGCCACAGCTACCGCCTGCACTATCCGCCCGGCATTCCCGTGAAGAATTTCTGGTCGGTGGTCGTGTACGACGCGGAAAGCCGGTCGCAGCTTCGCAACGGCGAGCGCTTTCCCTCGGTCAGCTCATACACCGATCCCGAATTCAACGCCGACGGCTCGATCGACTTCCATTTCGGGCCCGAGCCTCCGAAGAATGGGCGTCGCAACTGGATCCGCACGGTGCCGGGAAAGGGATGGTTTCCGTTGCTGCGGTTCTACGGTCCGCTGGAGCCATTCTTCGACCAGAGCTGGAAGCCGGATGATATCGTCAGGACAGGCTAGGGCGTGCCTGCGCCTGCGACGGTCGCTGTCCGACCGGTGTTGCCCACTTCCCGCAGCAGCCGCAGGAAATCGACCGCCTCCGCCTCCTCCCGCGTCCGCTTCATCGGCGGCAAGCTCTGCCAGATCCTCCGCCCATACGGCTTGTCGGTGAGCCGCGGATCGCAAATGACGAGCACACCGCGATCGGTCTCGGTACGGATCAACCGCCCCGCGCCTTGCTTCAGGCTGATCACTGCCTGCGGCAATTGCCACTGCATGAACGGATTGCCGCCTTCCTCGCGCATGCGCTCCAGGCGCGCGGCCAGCAGCGGATCGTCGGGCGGTGCGAAGGGCAGCTTGTCGATCACCACCAGCGACAGCGCATCGCCCGGGACATCCACGCCTTCCCAGAAGCTCGCGCTGCCCAATAGCACCGCATTGCCCAGGGCGCGGAAGCGCACCAGCAACTCGGTGCGCGAGCCTTCGCCCTGCACCAGCAGCGGATAGTCGAGCCCGCGCTTGCGCAACGCTTCGGACAAGCGATCGCGGGCGCGACTCAAGGCACGCAAGGTGGTGAACAGCAGAAAGGCACGCCCCTCGCTCGCCTCGATCAAGGGCAGCGCGGCATCGACCACGGCATCGGTGTGCTCCGGCGAATTCGGCGGGGGAAGGTTGCGCGGCACGTAGAGCAGCGCCTGCGACGGATAGTCGAACGGGCTCGTCCACGCCTCGGTGTGCGCGGTCTCGAGCCCGAGTTGCCCCGTGTAGTGCGAGAAGTCGCGTCCCACCGCGAGCGTGGCGGAGGTGAAGATCCACGCGCGCGCGGTGCCTTCCACCTGCCGGCGCATGAGCGGCGCGATCGACAGCGGCGAGGCCTGGAGCTGGAAGCCGTGCGGCGTGACGTCGACCCAGCGGATCCACACGCCTTCCTCATCGGGTGCGTCCGGCACGGCGTCGGGGCCATCGCGCCAGCGCGCGACGTCGTGGGCCACGTCGCGCGCACGCGACGCGAGTTGCGCGATATCCTCGCTGCGCTCGGCGAACTGCCCGAGCTCGGACGCGAGGCGGTCGAGCACGGCGGCGAGATTGTCGAGCGCCTCCGCAAAGCCGGGGCGCGCCAGCGCGACGTCGCGCGGATATTTGCCCACGGTCTCGCCGGCGGCCAGCCGCAGCTTGCGCACCGCAGGTGTCAGCTCGACGGCCGCATCGGGCAGCGACGCGACATCGCGCGCGACGGTGCGCATCACGAGCTCGGCATCGCGCGCGAGATCGGTGAGATGTCCGGCGCCGACCTGCTCGCCGAAGAAGAGCGTGGCAGTATCGGGCAGCTGGTGCGCCTCGTCGAGGATCACGGTGTTGCAGTTGGGCAGGAGCTCGGCGATACCCTCGTCACGCAGCATCACGTCGGCAAAGAAGAGATGGTGGTTCACGACCACCACGTCGGCCTCCAGCGCTTCCTTGCGCGCCTTCAGCACGAAGCAGTCGCCGTGATGCGCGCAGTTCTGGCCGAGGCAGTTGTCGCGCGTGGAGGTCACGAGCGGCCAGATCGATGCGTTCTCGGGGACGTCGGCGAGCTCGGCGCGATCGCCGCGCTGCGTCTCGCGCGCGAAGGCCACGATGCGCCGCAGGTAGCGGCCATCCTCGCGCGAGGGCAGGCGGTCCTCGAGCTGCGCGCGTGCCAGGTGATGGTGACAGACGTAGTTGGCGCGGCCCTTCAGCAACGCCACGGTCACGGGCGCGGCGAGCGCATCGCGCACGAGCGGCAGGTCGCGCTCGAAGAGCTGGTCCTGCAGCGTCTTGGTGCCGGTGGAGATGATGACCTTGCCGCCGAGCAGCAGCGCGGGGACGAGGTAGGCGAAGGTCTTGCCGGTGCCGGTGCCGGCTTCGGCCACCAGCGAGCCGCGACGCGCGATGGCGTGGCCGATGGCCTGCGCCATCGCCACCTGCTGCTCCCGGTGCCGGAAGCCGGGCAGGGCCCGGGCGAGCGCGCCGCCCTCGCCGAACGTGGCGGCGAGCTCGGCATCGTGCATGCGCTCGCCGGTGGACGGACCCTCTGGCGGGTCCGCGAAAGGATCGTCGATGGCCGGCGCGAGCTCCACGTCGTTCAAGGTCGCCGCCGCGCCCGGCGCCGTGCCGGCTACGGCGCCTTCTTGGCCGGTGCCTTGGCCGATGCCTTGGACGTGGTCCTGGATGCGGCCCTGGAAGACGACTTGGCGGGCCCGCCCTTGGCGACGGCCGACGCCGGCGCGGTGGTGAATGCCACGCGCACGTCATCGACCTTGTATGACAGGTCCTCGAAGACCTTGTCGACCCGGTACTCGTAGTCCGGCCCATCCTCGCCGTCGCGCCAGCGCAGGTTGCCCATCGCGCTGGTCCAGAACGCCTGCAGGTCGCGCAGGTGGTCCACCGCTTCGGCCCAGGGCGTGGCCTCGCGCAGCGCCGCCTGGTAGGGGCGCGTGATGTTGATCTTCTGCTTGTCGACGCAGTAGTCGCTCTTGGCGCCGTTCACGCCCTTTTGCGCATCCGCGTAGCCGAACTCGATGATCTCGATGCTCTTCACGTGGCGGCACATGCGGTACAGGTGGACCACGGCGTCGAGATAGCAGTCGAGGCCGGTGGCGTCGGTATTGGGGCAGATGTAGGGGCTGCCGGGCTGGAAGCGCTGCGCGTGGGCAGCCGGCGAGAAGGAGAGGGCGAAAGCGAAGGCAACGGCAAGTGCAGCGGCAAGACGGGCAAGCATGGGAAGGGGTCCGGGAGAAAGCGAGCAAACCGGGATGCTACCCCTCTCGCGCCCGTCGCAAAAGACAGCCGGAAGTCGTAGGGGCTCCACATACGACAACGCCCGCGAGGCCAGGGCCTGCGGGCGCTGGCGTGTGGAGGCTGCGTTAGATGGTGACGCCGCCTGAGACCTCGATGACCGCGCCGTTGATGTAGGACGCTTCGTCCGACGCCAGCCACGCGTACGTATTGGCAATCTCCTCGGGCTTGGCCAGGCGCCCCATGGGCACGCGGTCTTCCATCATGCGCACGACTTTCTCGGGCATGGAGGCGAGGATGGGGGTTTCCACGAAGCCGGGGCAGATCGCATTGGCGCGGATGCCCTTGCGGCCGAGCTCGCGGGCCCAGGTCTTGACCATGCCGATCACGCCGAACTTGGTGGCGGCGTAGTTGGTCTGGCCGAAATTGCCGTAGAGGCCCACGATCGACGAGGCATTGAGGATCACGCCCGAGTTCTGCTGGAGCATGATGTCCACCACGGCCTTGGTGCAGTTGTAGACGCCTTTGAGGTTCACGTCGATGACGCGATCGAACTGGTCCTCGCTCATCTTCTTGAACTGGGCGTCCTGCACGATGCCGGCGTTGTTGACCAGCGTGTCGATGCGGCCCCACTTGGCCATGACGCCCTCGACCATGGCGGCGATGCTCGCCTTGTCGGTCACGTCGACCCGGAAGCCGATGGCGTCGCCGCCCGCTTCCTTCACGAGGCGGACGGTCTCGGCGACCTTGTCCATGTTGACGTCGCAGGCGACGACCTTGGCGCCTTCCTTGGCGAACTTGAGCGCGGTGGCCTGGCCGATACCCTGGGCCGCACCGGTGATGATCGAAACCTTGCCTTCGAGACGCATGTGCTTTGACGATCCTGTTGGGGGTGCGCGGTGTCCGTCGCTGGGGAGCCCCGAAAGAGGGCACGACGGTGGCGCAAAACCGCATGAATATAGCGGGTATTGATGCGCCGCACAAGGGTTTTGTTGCTCTGCGATGACAGTTCGCCGCCACTTTCGCGACGGGACAGTTTACGTCATGTAATCAACAGGTTGATCGACCATTGCGAAGGGCGACGAGGTGCTCCCAGAAGGACTCCCGACGCCTCGACGGCGTCCGTTGATGCGCCGCATTGGTGCGCCCGCACGCGTTCACGACCCGTCTGCAGCACTCGCGATCCCGTCAAGCAGCAGGCCACCAGTGCTCGATCGTGAGCTCCAGGGAGAGCGTCCCCTGCCAGTCGTTGAGGTCGGGGCGGTAGGCCGCGTGCAGCCGGGAGGGGAGCGGCTCGGCGTGCCGGAAGAGGATCGCGGAGAAGCGCTCGCCGGCCCGCTCGAGGACGAGCTTCGTGTGCGCGCCGCCCACGATACGGGACTCGCGCACGTCGAAGACGTCGTCGAAGGTGGGGGCGGGCATGCCTTGCCCCCACACGCGCTCGCGCAGCTCGCGGGCGAGCGTGAGGTCGAGCTCGCCGCGGGCCAGTGCGCCGTCACTGTCGACGGTACGGGCGAGATGGGTGGTCGTGAGCTGCTCACGGGCTACTTCCTCGAAGGCATCGCCGAAGTCGCGCAGGGCGTCCTCGCGCAGGGAGAGCCCCGCGGCGAAGGCGTGGCCGCCGAACTTCGTGATGGCGCCCGGACGCCGCTTGCTCACGAGGTCGAGCGCGTCGCGCAGGTGGAAACCCGTGATCGAGCGGCCCGAGCCGCGCAGCTCGCCGTCGGTACCGCGGGCAAAGACGAAGGCGGGACGATGGAAGCGGTCCTTGAGGCGCGAGGCCACGATGCCGACCACGCCCTGGTGCCAGCTCTCGCGGTAGAGGCAGACGGTATAGCGGTCGTCGTCGGCGGTGATGTCGGCGAGGTCGGCGAGCGCCTCGTCCTGCATGCCGGCTTCGACGTCGCGGCGCTCGCGGTTGAGCGCATCGAGGCGGCGTGCGCAATCCAGCGCTTCCGCCTCGTCATCCGCGAGGAGGCACTTGATGCCGAGGCTCATGTCGGCGAGGCGTCCCGCGGCATTGAGGCGCGGGCCGGCCACGAAGCCCAGGTCGAAGGCGGTGGCACGCGCGATGTCGCGGCCCGCGACGGTGAAGAGCGCGCGCACGCCGGGATGCGCCTTGCCGCTGCGCATGCGGGCGAGGCCCTGCTCCACGAGCACGCGATTGACCTGGTCCAGGCGCACGACGTCGGCCACCGTGCCGAGCGCCACGAAGTCGAGGAGGCGCGCGAGGTTGGGCTCGCGGCGTGCGGCGAAGGCGTCGTCCGCCCGCATGTGGGCGCGCGTGGCGAGGAGCACGTAGAACATCACGCCCACGCCCGCGATGTGCTTGCTCGGGAACGCGCACTCCGGCTGGTTGGGGTTGACGATGATCGCGGGCGAGGGCAACGCCGGGCCCGGCAGGTGATGGTCGGTGACGAGCACCTCGATGCCGCGCGCGTTGGCCGCGGCCACGCCGTCGAGGCTGGCGATGCCGTTGTCGACCGTCACGATGAGCGCCGGCGATGTCTGCGCGGCCAGGGCCACGATCTCGGGGGTCAAGCCGTAGCCGAACTCGAAGCGGTTGGGCACGAGGAAGTCGACCTGCGCGCCGAGCTCGCGCAGGCCGCGCACGCCCACGGCGCAGGCGGTGGCGCCGTCGGCGTCGTAATCGGCCACGATCACGATGCGCTCGCGTTGCGCGATCGCCCTGGCGAGGCGCGCGGCGGCCGCGTCGATGCCGCGCAGCGTGGCGAACGTGGGCAATGCCGCGAGGGTGTGGTCGAGCTCGGCGGCGGACGCAATGCCGCGCGACGCGTAGATGCGCGCGAGCACGCGCGACAGGCCCGCGGCCTCGAGGGCGGCGGCGGCGGGATGCGCGGGACGGCGCACCAGCGTGGTCATGGCCGGCGGCTCGCGCGTGCTGGCGACGTGCGCGTCATCGCGGCGCACCCGTACCGCGCAACCGGGCCCGCAGGCGGGCGAAGAGCGACGGTGTGCGCGCGGACCAGCGCTGCGTGTGTCCGCCGCCGCTGCCGAGCACGATGAGCTCGTCGAGATCGCCACGGGTCAGCGCGGCGACCGCGGGATCGAGCCACGCGCGCGCAAGTCGTGCTGCGCCCTCGCCATCGGTCACCGGATCGAGCACCACGAGGGCGTCGTCGCCGGCGAGCTCGCCGAAGGATTCCGGCGGGTGCGTCGCCGCCTTGCCTGCCAGCAGTGCGAGGCCGCGCGCGACGTCGCCCGCGGGCCGCGCCGTGGCGCGGACGTCGCCGGGTGCCGGCGTGACATCGCGCGCGAGCGTGCCGCCCTGCGAGATCCAGATGCCGGTGAGCGGCGCGCGTCCGGCGGACTCGCGCATGGCATTGACCGGATGCGCGTGCAGGATCATCTGCATCTCGGAGAGCCACCGCCGCCAGGTCTTCGCATGCGGTCCTTGCGGGAGGAAGGGCTGGATGGCGCCCGTCACGCGGTCGAGCGGCGTGGTATCCACGGGCACGCCTGCGGTGGCGCTCACGAACCACGCATCGGGTCGCGGCGCGTGGAATGCGAGGCCGTCGCCTGCGAATTGCGCGGTGAGGGTGGCCACGAGCGCTTCGGCTTCGTCCGCCGCGAGGTCGTCGACGCGTCCGGTGAGGAGCACGTCGTCGCGGCCGGCGACCAGCGACACGGGATCGGCGCGCAGGACGTACGACGTGCCCGGGTCGAGGCCTGCGCCCAGTGCCGCGAGCGGCGCGATCGCGGCATCGGCGGGAAGGCCCGCAAGCGTGGCGACGGCGCGGTCGAGATCGTGCGCCAGCGCTTCAGCGCGGCCGAAGGCCGCGAGCCGTGCGAGCGCGTGCGTCCCCGGCGCGTTTGCAGGGAGGGCGCCGAGGAGGCCGGGGACGACGAGGGAGCGACGCATCGAGGAAAGGGGACGGCGCCGCGCGCGAGACGAGGAGGGTGTCGCGAGGCACGGCGCGCGAGGAGTTTAGCAGCCGCGCGGGCATGCCATAATCGGCGGGTTCCACCTCCTTCCGCGCCCGTCGCACGCTCCCTTGTCGCCTTACGAACTGGCCGTTGGCCTGCGCTACACGCGCGCCCGCAAGGGCTCGGGCCGCAACACGTTCATCTCCTTCATCTCGCTGATCTCGATGGCCGGGATCGCGCTCGGTGTCGCCGCCCTCATCGTCGTGCTGTCGGTGATGAACGGCTTCCAGGAGGAGCTGCGCAATCGCATCCTCTCGGTCGCCTCGCACATCGAGATCCGCGGCATGCCGCAGCTCATGGACTGGGAGCGCGTGGCGGAGTATGCGAAGACACAGCCGCGGGTGAAGGCGGCGGCGCCCTACGTGCTGGGGCAGGCGATGCTCGCCGCGGGCGACGTCAATCGTGGCTCGCTCGTCCGCGGCATCGATCCGGCGCGCGAGGATTCGGTGGCCGACATCGGCGCGCACATGCGGTCCGGTTCGCTCGCCGATTTGAAGCCCGGCGAGTTCGGCATCGTGCTGGGCGGCGACCTCGCGCGCGCGCTGCAGGTGATACGCGGCGACACGGTGGTGGTGATCACGCCGCAGGGCACGATGACGCCGGCCGGCACGCTGCCGCGCCTCAAGAGCTTCAAGGTGGTGGGCATCTTCGAGGTCGGGATGTACGAGTTCGACAGCGGCCTGGCGCTCATCAACATCGAGGATGCGCGCAAGCTCTATCGCCTCGACGGCGTGTCGGGCGTGCGTTTGAAGCTCGACGACCTCTTCGCCGCACCGCTCGTCGCGCGCGACCTGTGGCAGAAGCTTCCCGTGCAGGCCGAGGTGCGCGACTGGACGCGCAGCCACGCCAACTTCTTCCGCGCCGTGCAGATCGAGAAGCGCATGATGTTCATCATCCTCACGCTGATCGTGGCGGTGGCGGCGTTCAACATCGTGTCGGCGCAGGTGATGGTGGTCACCGACAAGCAGGCCGACATCGCGATCCTGCGCACGCTCGGCGCCTCGCCTTCGTCGGTGATGGCGATCTTCATCGTGCAGGGGGCGCTGATCGGCATCATCGGCACGCTGATCGGCGTGGTGGGCGGCGTGCTGCTCGCGGTCAACATCGATGTGGTCGTGCCCTTCATCGAGCGCCTCTTCAACGTGCAGTTCCTCGACAAGTCGGTCTACTACATCAGCGACCTGCCCTCGCAGGTGCAGCGCGCCGACGTGCTCACCATCGCGTTGATCGCGCTCGGCCTGGCGCTCATCGCCACGCTCTATCCGGCATGGAAGGCCGCGCGCGTGAATCCCGCGGAGGCGTTGCGCTATGAATGACGCCACGCCGGTGCTCTCCTGCCGCAATCTTTCCAAGACCTACACCAGCGGCCCCGCGCCGGTCCCGGTGCTGAACGGCATCGACCTCGACATCGCGCAAGGCGAGCGGGTGGCGATCGTGGGCGCGTCGGGATCGGGCAAGAGCACGCTGCTGCACCTCCTGGGCGGGCTCGACAGCCCGACGGCGGGCGAGGTGAGCGTGGAAGGGGTTCCGCTCGTGACGCTGTCCGAAGCCGCACGCGGGACGCTGCGCAATCGCGCGCTCGGCTTCATCTACCAGTTCCATCACCTGCTGCCCGAGTTCAGCGCCATCGAGAATGCGGCGATGCCGCTCGTGATCCGGCGCATGCCGCCGCGCGAGGCGCAGAAGGTCGCCGCGGTGACGCTCGAGCGCGTGGGGCTCGGCCATCGGTTGAAGCACCGCCCCGGCGAGCTCTCCGGCGGCGAGCGGCAGCGCGTGGCGCTCGCGCGTGCGCTCGTGACGCAGCCGCGCTGCGTGCTCGCCGACGAGCCCACCGGCAACCTCGATCGCAAGACGGCCGGGCAGGTGTTCGACCTGATGCTCGAGCTCAATGCCGACGTGGGCACGGCGCTCGTGATCGTCACGCACGACCCCGAGCTCGCGGCACGGGCGGATCGCACGCTGCACCTGGTCGACGGCGCGCTGCGCTGAAGCGTCGCCGGAACCTCGCGCCGCCCGACATCCGGCGCCGTGATCGCGCGCGCAGCCGTGGCGCTCGCGCCCGTCGGCTACACTCGGGCGCATGGAAATTCCGCTCCTCCTCCTGCTGCCGTTCGCGGGGAGCATCGTGGCGGCGCTCCTGCCCACGCATGCGCGCAATGCGGCCTCGGCATTCGCCGGGATGGTGGCGCTGGTCACCACGATTCTCGTCGCCCGCCTCTATCCCGAGGTGAATGCGCACGGCGCCGTCGAGTGGCGGCTGCCGTGGCTGCCCGTGCTCGACCTCGACTTCGTGATCCGTGTGGACGGCGTCGCGTGGATGTTCGCGCTGCTGGTGGCGGGCATCGGCACGCTGGTGGTGTTCTATGCGCGCTACTACCTGTCGCCCGAGGATCCGATGGCGCGCTTCTTCGCGTTCCTGCTGGCCTTCATGGGAGCGATGCTCGGCGTGGTCACCTCGGGCAACCTCGTGCAGCTCGTCTTCTTCTGGGAGGTGACGAGCATCTTCTCCTTCCTCCTCATCGGCTACTGGTACCACCGGCGCGATGCGCGTCGCGGCGCCTTCATGGCGCTCGCGGTGACGGGCACCGGAGGACTCGCACTGCTCGTGGGCGTGCTGGTCCTGGGGCATGTCGCCGGCAGCTACGAGATCGCGCAGGTCCTGCAGCAGGGCGACGTGGTGCGCGCGCATCCGCTGTATCCCGTGGTGCTCGCACTGGTCCTCGCCGGCGCCTTCACCAAGAGCGCCCAGTTTCCCTTCCACTTCTGGCTGCCGCACGCGATGGCCGCCCCCACGCCGGTATCGGCGTACCTGCACTCCGCGGCGATGGTGAAGGTGGGCGTGTTCCTCATGATGCGCCTGTGGCCCGTGCTTTCGGGAACGGAGGCGTGGTTCCTCGCGGTGGGCGGGGCGGGCGCCGCCACGCTCCTGCTCGGCGCATGGTGCGCGATGTTCCAGCGCGACCTCAAGGGCCTGCTCGCGTATTCCACGATCAGTCATCTCGGCCTCATCACGCTGCTGCTGGGCCTGAACAGCCCGCTGGCGGCGGTGGCGGCCGTGTTCCACACCATGAACCATGCGACGTTCAAGTCGTCGCTCTTCATGGCGGCGGGCATCATCGACCACGAGACCGGCACGCGCGACCTGCGCCGCCTGCACGGGCTCTTCTCCGCCATGCCGATCACCGGGACGCTCGCCATGGTGGCCAGTGCCGCCATGGCGGGCGTGCCGCTCATGAACGGCTTCCTGTCCAAGGAGATGTTCTTCGCCGAGGCGGTCTATCTCGAGGGGCACCCGGTGATCCAGTACGCGCTGCCGGTGGTGGCGACCCTCGCGGGAACCTTTGCCGTCGTCTATGCGCTGCGCGTCGGCTACGGCATCTTCTTCGGCCCGCCTCCCGACAAGCTTCCGCACGTACCGCACGAGCCCACGCGCTGGATGCGCGTGCCGATCGAGCTCCTCGTGCTCGTGTGCGTGGCGGTGGGCGTGGCGCCTGCGCTGATGGTGGGGAACCTCCTCGCCACCGCGGCGCGTCCCGTCGTGGGGGGCACGCTGCCGCATTACGACCTGGCCGTGTGGCATGGCTTCAATGCGCCGCTCATGATGAGCATCGTCGCGATGGCGGCAGGCATCGTGATCTACCGTCGCGTGGGAGCCCGCCTGGGCGGGCCGGGGCTCGATGCGCCGCCGCTGCTGCCGCTCGACGGCCGGCGCATCTTCGAGCGCGTGCTCGCCACCGCGGATCGCGGCGCACGCATGCTCGCGCGCCGCGTCACCACGCGTCGCCTGCAGCCGCAGCTCGCGTGGATGGTCGTGCTCGCCATCGCCGGGGCGACGTTCGCCGTGGCGCAGACCGGGCTCGTGTGGGGCGACCGGCAGCGCGTGTCCGCGACGTTCGCCTTCGTCCTGCTGTGGGTCGTGGGCATGGCGAGCGCCCTGGCTGCCGCGTGGCTCGCCAAGCTCCACCGCTTCGCGGCCCTCACCCTGCTGGGGGTCACGGGGCTCGTGGTGTGCATGACGTTCGTGATCTTCTCGGCACCGGACCTCGCCCTCACGCAACTCGTGGTGGAGGCGGTCACGATCGTGCTCTTCCTGCTCGGCCTGCGGTGGCTTCCCAAGCGCCGTGCCGGTGACGCGGACGACGTCTCGCTGCGCACGCGTGCGCGCCGCGGGCGCGACCTCGTGCTCGCGGCAGGTGCAGGCATGGGCCTCGCCACGCTCTCCTACGCGCTCCTCACGCGTCCGGCGCCGCAGAGCATCTCGCCGTTCTTCCTCGATCGCGCGCTGCCCGAGGGCGGCGGCACGAACGTGATCAACGTGATGCTCGTCGACTTCCGCAGCTTCGACACGCTGGGCGAGATCACCGTGCTGGGCGGCGTCGCACTCACGGTGTACGCGCTCCTGCGCCGCTTCCGTCCGCCGCGCGAGGCCATCGAGTTGCCCGCGCAGCAGCGCGCGATTCCCGTGGAGATCCAGACCGACCTCGTGGCCCCGGTCACCGATGCGGCGTCGATGACGGGCTATCTCAAGGTCCCTGCGGTACTCGCGCGCCTCATGCTGCCGCTCGCCGTGATGGTGGCGGTGTACCTCTTCCTGCGCGGGCACAACCTGCCGGGTGGCGGCTTCGTGTCCGGGCTCGTGGTGGCCATCGCCTTCGTGATGCAGTATCTCGTGGCGGGCGCGTCATGGATCGAGGCGCGCCTCACGCTCAATCCAGCGCGCTGGATCGGCGTGGGCCTCCTCGTGGCGGCAGCCACGGGAGCGGGCGCGTGGCTCGTGGGCTATCCCTTCCTCACCACGCATACCGCGCATCTGCAGTTCCCGGTCGTGGGCACGATCCACGTGCCCAGCGCGCTCTTCTTCGACCTCGGCGTGTTCTCGGTGGTCACGGGCTCGACCCTCCTCGTGTTGCTGGCCCTCGCGCACCAGTCGATCCGCGCGCAGCGCGCACAGGCGGCGGAGATCGAGGATGCGGCCGAAGACGCGGCCCGGGACGCTGCCGCCCGCATGGCTTCCGCCGCCCTCGCGGCCCCGCCGGTGTCCCGCTGATGGAGATCGTGCTCTCGCTGGCGGTGGGCGTGCTGGGCGCGTGCGGCGTGTGGCTCGTCCTGCGCGCGCGCACGTTCCAGGTGATCATGGGCCTCTCGCTCCTGAGCTACGCCGTCAACCTGTTCATGTTCAGCATGGGGAGCCTGTCGATCGGGCAGGAGCCCATCGTGGTGCCCGGCGTGCCGGCCGACCTCACGAACTACACCGATCCCATGGTGCAGGCGCTGGTGCTCACGGCGATCGTGATCGGCTTCGCCACGACCGCGCTCTTTCTCGTGGTGCTGCTCGCGCTGCGCGGCCTTGCAGACAGCGACCACGTCGACGGCGAGGAGGAGGGCACGTGATGCAATCGCTTGCCGCGGCGATCGCCTCGCTCATGCCGCATCTCGTGGTGGTGCCCATCGTGCTGCCGCTGGCGGCGGCGGCACTGCTGGTGCTCGCGGGACAGAGCCGGCGCGGGCTCGTCACCGCGGGCAGCCTCCTTGCCGGCGCGGTCAACCTCGCGGTCACGGTCGCGCTCCTCGCGTGGGTGGATGCGCATGGCGCGACGCCGGTCGTGGCCGCGTACCTGCCCGCGAACTGGGACGTGCCCTTCGGGATCGTGCTTGCGGTGGACCGGCTTTCCGCGCTGATGCTCGTCCTCACCGCGGTGATCGCCTGCGGCGCGCTGGTGTTCGCGAGCGGCCGCTGGCAACGCGCCGGCGTGTACTTCCATCCGCTCTTCCAGTTGCAGGTGATGGGGATCAACGGCGCCTTCCTCACCGCGGACCTCTTCAATCTCTTCGTGTTCGTGGAGGTGATGCTGACCGCCTCCTACGCGCTCCTCCTCCACGGCTCGGGCCGCGCGCGCGTGCAGGCGGGATTGCACTACATCGCGGTGAACCTCGTGGCGTCGGCGCTGTTCCTGCTCGGCGTCGCGATGATCTACGGCATTTCCGGAACGCTCGGCATGGCCGATGTCGCGCAGAAGCTCCCGGCGATTCCGCCGCACGATCGCGGGCTGCTGTATGCCGGCGCGGCGCTGCTCGGCATCGCCCTGCTCGCCAAGGCCGCGATCTGGCCGCTCAACTTCTGGCTCGTCCCGGCCTACGGCTCGGCGGCAGCGCCGGTGGCCGCGATCTTCGTGCTGCTCACCAAGGTCGGCTTCTACGCGATCCTGCGCCTGTGGACGCTCTTCCTCGCACCCCAGGGCGATACCACCGTGCGCTTCGGCGCCGACGTGCTGGTGGTGGCGGGGCTGGCGACGATCGTGGTGGCCTGCGTCACCATGATCGTCTCGCGCAACGTACGCCGGCTGGCGGCACTCGCCGCGCTGGTGTCGTCGGGCACGCTCATCGCCGTGCTGGGCTTCGGCAACGCGTCGCTCGTGGGCGGCGCGCTGTACTACCTCGTGGGCTCCACGCTCGCCGTGGCGGTGCTCTTCCTGCTCGCCGACCTCATCGAGCGCACGCGCGCACGGGGCACCGGCGCGACGCTCGACGAAGGCCACGTGGAGCCGCCCCCCTTCATGGCCGGCGGCCGCCGGGGTGTGGCGGGCGTCAACCTCGACGACGAGGAAGCCGCGCTCATCGGCCATCCCGTGCCCGTGGGGCTCGCCTTCCTCGGCGGCGCCTTCATCGTCTCGGTGCTCCTGATCGCCGGCCTGCCGCCGCTGTCGGGCTTCCTCGCCAAGTTCTCGATGCTGACGGTGATCGTGGGCGACCACGCGCACGTGAGCGACGTGTCCGCGCTGGGCTGGGCCGTGGTGATCGTGCTCGTCGCCTCGAGTCTCGTGGCGCTCATCGTGCTCGCGCGCACGGGCATCCGCTATTTCTGGGCGCCGCAGGGACGCCCGGCGCCGCAACTCGCGGTCATCGAGTGCCTGCCGATCGTGGCGCTCCTGTCCGTGGTGGTCTTCATCACGGTCGCGGCCGGCCCCGTGCTGCGCTACACCACCGCGGCGGCGGAAGGGCTCTTCGATCCTGCCTCGTATGTGCAGTCGATCGCCGGCACCCAGCCGCGGCCGAGTCCCACGCACGACACGCGCGCGGTGCCGGGAGCGCTGCGATGAGACGGTTCCTGCCGGCGCCGCTGCTGTCCGCGTCGCTGTTCGTGATGTGGCTCGTGCTGCAGGGATCGCTGGCGGCAGGCGATGTGCTGCTCGCGCTCTTCCTCGCCGTGGCCATTCCGCTGGCCTGCGCGCCGCTGCGCCCGCTGCCGGTGCGCATCCGCCGTCCGCTGGTGCTCGTGCGGCTGATCCTCGTGGTCGGTCACGACGTCCTCATGTCCAACCTCCACGTCGCGCTGGGCGTGCTGCGCAGTCCCTGGCGCGCGCCGCGCAGCGCATTCGTGCGCGTGCCGCTCGAAATCCGCGATCCCAATGCGCTGGCGTCGCTGTGCGCGATCACCACGGTGATTCCCGGCACGGTGTGGACGGAGCTCGTGGCCGACTACGGGCTGCTCCTGCACGTGTTCGATGTCGACGACGAAACCGCGTTCGTGGCGCACTTCAAGGAGCGCTACGAACGTCCGCTGAAGGAGATCTTCGAATGACCCCGATCCTCGACCTTGCCGTGAGCGCGGCGCTGGCCTGCTATGCGCTGGCGATCGCGGTCGCCTTCGTGCGCCTGCTGCGCGGTCCCTCCGCGCAGGATCGCGTGCTGGCGCTCGACTTCATCTACATCAACGGCATGCTGGTCGTGCTGGCGCTCGGCGTGCGCTACGGCAGCGGCATGTACTTCGAGTCGGCGCTGCTGATCGCGCTCTTCGGCTTCGTGAGCTCGGCGGCGCTGGCCAAGTTCCTGCTGCGCGGCGAGGTGATCGAGTGAGTGCCCTCGCGATCGGGGAGCTCGTGGTGGGCCTGCTGCTGCTGACGGGCGGCCTCTTCTCGCTCACCGCGGCGGTGGGGCTCCTGCGCATGCCGAGCTTCTTCATGCGCATGCACCCGCCGGCCATCGCCAACACGCTTGCCGTGTGGTGCACGGCGCTCGGCGTGATCGTCTACTTCTACGTCTTCCAGGACCGGATCGCGCTGTACGTGTGGCTGATCCCGATCTTCCTGTCGATCACCGCGCCCATCACCACGGCGTTGCTCTCCCGTGCGGCGCTCTTCCGCGAGCGCCAGCAGGGCGGCGACGTGCCGCCGCCGCCGGGCGCTAGGCCACCGCCGCCGGGCGCTAGGCCACCGCCGCCGGGGGCGGGGCCAGCGTAGCGCGGGCCAGGCTACTTTGCGGTCATGCGCGCGAGGTGCTCCTCGAGCTTGGCGGGATCGGCGAACTCGGGGGCGGTGTCCGGCACGCCGAGGTAGTACACGACGAGGGCCGGACGATTCGCCTTCGCATCGTCGTCGGTGCGGAAGAGAAGGACTTCCGTCGAGGGATGCGCGGCGAAGCGCGTGCGCGGGATGACGGCATCGAATTCGCGTCCCAGCGGTTGCGCGGCCACCTGGACCGTGCGCTCCTTGCTGAACGGATCGACCCCATCGACGCGCACGCGCTGGTAGGCGCCCGCGACGTTGGCGATCCGGATGACCACCTGCGTGGCGTCCTCCGACTTGCCCCGGAGCACGCCCCAGACGAGCTTGAGCGTGGGGCTGCGGAACTCCGAGTTCTCGCCGTGGATCGTCTGGGGTGCCGGTTGCGCCGGCGCCACGCCGGCGAACGCGACGAGCAGCCAGATCGCCGCGCAGCGGCAGGGGGACCATCGTTGCCTGTTCATGGATTTCCTCCGGTGGCGGGCGGCAGCGGCCTCATGCCGCGTCGGGTCCGATGAGGTGGATGCCACGCCGGGGCAGGTGCAGGCCGACGCGGCTGCCGGGTGCGTGATCATTGTCGTCCCGGGGATCGGCGTGCGCGACCTCCAGCATCGTGCCGGCGACGTCCACGACGTATTCGATCTTGTCGCCCAGGTACACGCGCGACGTCACGGTGGCGGCGATGCCGCCTTCGCCGGGGAGTGCCAGCCGCAGCGACTCGGGACGGATCACGGCGGTCATCGTGCCGCCGGCGTGCGAGTGCAGGCCGGCCCCTTCGATCTCGTGGCTGGCGTCGAGGATCGCGAGCGTCGCGCGGCCGGGACCGGCCTGCGTGACGCGGCAGGGCACGAGGTTGCTGCGGCCGATGAAGGTGGCCACGAACGCGGAGGCCGGCCGGCCGTAGAGCTCGGGGGCCGTGCCGACCTGCTCGATCCGCCCGCGATTCATCACCGCGATGCGATCGGAGATCGCCATCGCCTCCTCCTGGTCGTGCGTGACGTAGACGGCGGTGATCCCCAGCCGCTGCTGCAGGGTGCGGATGTCGCCCCGCATCTGCACGCGGAGCTTCGCGTCGAGGTTCGACAACGGCTCGTCGAAGAGCAGCACGCGCGGCTCGATGACGATCGCGCGTGCCAGCGCCACGCGCTGCTGCTCGCCACCCGAGAGCTGGTGCGGCATCTGCTTCTCGTAGCCGGCGAGGCCCACGAGTCCGAGCACGCGCGTGACGGCGTCGTCGATCGCCCGCCGGTCGCGCCGCTGCACGCGCAGCCCGTAGGCCACGTTCTCGAAGATCGAAAGGTGCGGGAACAGCGCGTAGTTCTGGAAGACGAAGCCCGTGTTGCGCTCCTGCGACTCGATCTGCGTCACGTCGCGATCGCCGATCCACACGCTGCCTCGGCTCGGCTGCTGGAAGCCCGCGATCATCCGCAGCGTGGTGGTCTTGCCGCAGCCGGAGGGTCCCAGGAGCGTGACGAGCTCGCCGGGCTGCACCGCGAGCGATACGTCGTCGACCGCCGCGATGTCGCCCTTCACCGCATGGCGGAAGTGCGCCGATACCCCCTCGAGGCGGATGCCGACCGCGCTCACGACGAGCCCCCTGGCGCTGGCGGCGCCGGCGGCCGGCCGCCAAGCGCGATGCGGGGGAGTGTCATCCGGAGGTCCGCGCGCATCCTAGGCGCCTCCCATGTTCCACTGGTCGCGCTCCGCCGCGGTGGCCGGAAGCTTGCGCATCAGCGCATTCACGCCGCGGGTCACGAGGAGCACCACGACGATGACGAACACCGAGAACGCGGCGGCAGGCCCGAGCGCGAGCTCGGTCATGTTCTCCAGGATGCGCACGGTGATGAGCGTCCATCCGATGGACACGAGGAAGATCGTGGCCGAGATGGCCGTCATCGAGCGGATGAACACCACGTTCACGCCCGCGAGGAACGCCGGCATGATGAGCGGCAGCGTGACGCGCCGGAAGGTCGTGAACGAGCGTGCGCCCAGGCTGCGCGAGGCCTCCTCGAGGCTCGCATCGACCTGCTCGAGCAGCGCCACCGTGGTGCGGATCCCGGTCGGGCTGTAGCGGAACACATAGCAGGCGATGATCACGATCGCCGTACCCGTGAGCATGATCGGCGGATCGTTGAACGCGATGAGATACCCGATGCCCACGATGGTGCCCGGCAGCGCGTAGTTGATCATCGACACCACCTCCATCGTGCGCCGGCCGGGGAAGCGGCGGCGCGCCACGAGGTAGCCCACGATCACGCCGTAGAGGCCGCCGATCGGCATGCCCACCAGCGCGATGATGAGCGTGTCGATCATCGCCTTGCGCCCCGCGGTGAAGATGTCGTGATAGTGGCGCAGCGTGAAGGAGTGATTGGCGCCGAAGGCGCTCACCAGCGACGCATAGAGCAGCAGCAGGTAGAGGTAGGCGATGAAGAGCGCCACCGCCGCGCACGCGGCGAGCAGGAGGTTGCGCGCCAGGGGATTCACGCTGCGGATCCGGGCCTGCGCCCCCGACTTGCCGGTGACCGTGACGTAGTTGCCGCGACCCACGAGATGGCGTTGCACGAAATAGACGATCGCGGCCGGCACCAGCAGCAGCAGCGACATCGCCGCCCCGCCGCGCAGGTCGTAGAGGCCGGTGATCTGCAGGTACGCCTCGGTGGGCAGCACCGGGAAGCTGCTGCCGGCCAGGATCAGCGGCGTGGCGAAGTCGGCGAGCGATGCCGCGAAGAGGAGGAGGAAGGAATTGGCGAGGCCCGGCAGGGCGAGCGGCAGCGTGACCGTGCGGAACACGTGCCAGCGCGAGCTGCCCAGGCTGAACGCCATCTCCTCGAGGTTCCCGCCGATGGCCGACAGCATCGGCCGCAGCGTGAGGTAGGCGATCGGAAAGTACGTGAGCACCTCCGCCACCATCGTGCTCGTGAGTCCGTAGACGTTGGTGCCGCGGATGCCGAGGAGCTCGTAGGTGATGAGCCCGCGCGGACCGAAGGAGAAGATGAAGGCGATCGAGGTGGTGAACGGCGGCGAGATGAGCGGAAGGAGCGTGATGCCGTCGATGAGTCGCATCCACCGCGGGCGGAGGTTGGCGCGGCTCACGGTGAAGGCGAAGACGAACCCCAGGAGCGTGCCGAGCACGCCCACCAGCGCGCCGAGCACGAGGCTGTTGCGGAAGGCCACCTGCGTATTCGGCTTGGCGAGGAGCGCACCGATGGTGGTGGCATCCGGGCCGCCCGCGGAGAGGGCCGTGGCGACGAGCATCGCCAGCGGATACAGGACGAACAGCCCCAGCAGCAGCCACAACGCGGCGAGCGTCACCACGAGCGCGGGATCGCGGGGCAGGCGCCACCCCCTCCCCGGTACTGCCGCGGCGGCGCCGGTCATCGCAAAGGCCCGGCGCGCGCCGTCGCCCGGTCAGGGCAGGACTTCGGCGATCCAGCGGTCGACGATGCGCTTGCGATTGGCGCCCGCGTAGTCGGCATCGATCGCGAAGATCTTCGCGCCCTTCAGCACTTCGGCGAGCGACGCCTCGGTCTTGACCTCCGGATGCGCCGGGACGAAGTTGATCTTGTGCTTCGCGTAGAGCGACTGCATCGCGGGGCTGGTGGCCCAGTCGATCAGCTTCTTGCCGGCGGCGGGATTCTTGCCCCCCTTGATGAGCGCAATGGCCTCGGCGGCGGTGCCGATGCCTTCCTTGGGGAAGCTGATGCTGACGTCGTAGCCCTTGGCCTTGGTGTCGAGCGCGTCGACGATGAAGAAGATGCCGCCGCCCGCCTGCCCAAGGCCCACCGGCAGCGTGCCGCCGCCGCCGCTCTTGGTGTACTGCTGGATGCTCGGGCGCATGCGCTTGAGGAACGCGAACGTCTTGTCCTCGTCGCGGTTGTTGACCTCGAGCACCGAGAAGATCCGCGTGACGGCCGTGCCCGACGTGCGCGCGTCGGCCATCTGCAGTTGTCCCTTGTAGGCCGGCAGCGTGAGGTCCTCCCACGAGGTGGGCGGCTTCAGCTTGTTGTCGGCCAGGAACTTGTTGTTGGTCATGAACACGAGCGGATCGTCGGCGATGGCCGTCCACGTCCCGTCGGCGGCCTTGAAGCGCGGCGGGAGCCTGGCGGCGGAAGGCGGGACGTAGGGCTCGAACACGCCCTCCTTGATCCCCGCGGCGAAGGTCTCCACCGGGCCGCCGAAGAGCACGTCCACGCGCGGGTTGTTCTTCTCCGCGATCACGCGCGCGAGCGCCTCCCCCGAGGAGAAGCGCAGGAAGTTGACCTTGATGCCGGTGGCCGCCTCGAACTCCTGGAACATCGGCCGCGCCCAGTTCTCGGGCCAGATCGAGTAGACGTTGAGGGTTTCCTGTGCGAGCGCGGGTGTAGCCAGCGTGGCGGCGGCCACGAGGGCCAGCAAATGCCGGCGGGTGCGTCCGAAGGCGGCGAGGGCGCCCGTGGCATTGCCTGGGTGCGCAGTGGGATTCATGGTGGCTCCTCCTTGCAGTGGTACTGCATGTGGCCCGTCGACCGGGTCCGGTATCGTGTTACGAAGATAACACATCCGCCGGCGTCGGGCGCAAGCGGCCCGCGCTCACGATCGGGCGGCGCGCGGGCGCGCGGCAGCCGCCGGCGCAACCACGAGCCGCTTGCGCAGCGCCGCCGGGGCGGTGTCCGGCGCGGCGTCGGTCACGATGGTGTCGAAGCTGTCCACCGGCGCGAACACGGCGGCCTTCACGCGGCCGAACTTGCTCGCATCCACCACGAGGTGGCGGGCCATCGCGCTCGCCATGGCCGCCTGCTTGACGGCCACCTCGTGGAAGTGCATGCAGCTCACGCCGCGGGTGGGATGCACGCCCGCGGCGGAGATGAAGGCCTTGTTGATCCCTACCTTCGCGAGCAGGGCCAGGCTCTCGTCGCTCGCGAAGCTCGCGGAGGTGGCGTGATAGAGGCCGCCCAGCAGGATGAGCCGCACGCGCGGCCTCGCCGCGAGGATCGTGGCCACTTCGAGCGAGTAGCACACGACGGTGAGGCGCAGCGTCTCGGGGATCCGGCGGACGAGATGCGGAAGCGTGGTGCCGCAGTCGACGAAGAGGGCGTCGCCATCCTCGACCAGCGCCGCGGCGCGGGCGGAGGCCGCGACCTTGCCGCGCAGGTGCGCAGTGCGCTCGGCATCGATGTCGTAACGGTCACGCGCGCCGGGAGGCTGGCGGAGGATATGGCCGCCGAGGTAGCGGAACGCCTCGCCGCTCGCCGCCAAGTCGCGGCGCACCGTCATCTCGGAGACATCGAGCAGCGCCGCGGCATCGCGCAGGCGCAGCGACGCGCCGTGCTCGAGGGCCAGCGCGAGGCGGTCGAGCCGGTCGGCGCGTGCGTCCGGAACGCCGGAGTGCGAGGCGCCGGGCCGGGGGGATGCATGGCGGCCGCGGGCGTGGGGCTCGGGCATGAAGGGCGGATCGGACGCGCGGATCGTGTTAGGATCGTCACAGTATGACACGATCATTCCAGCCGGTGCCAGGATCCGGACACGGGACGACCGGCGACGCGCGCCCGTCGCTGCCGGCTCCCGCGCCGCCGATTGCCCGCAACCGCGGCGGCCCCCTCGAGCTCGACTGGCTCGAGGGCGTGCGCATCAATCGCAGCGCGATCGAGCGGAGGGCGGCCACGCTGGTCACGCGCCGCTCGGTCAAGAAGATCCATCAGGTCGCCTGGCTCGTGAAGGCGCTGCAGGCCATGGATCTCACGACACTGGCCGGGGACGACACGCCGGGCCGCGTGCAACGCCTGGCCGCCAAGGCACGGCAGCCGCTGCGCGCCGACATCGTCGACGCGCTGGGACTGTCCGGCGTGCGCCTCACCGTGGCGGCACTGTGCGTCTATCCCACGATGGTCGCGCCCGCCGTGCGCGCCCTCGAAGGATCGGGCATTCCGGTGGCCTCGGTCGCCACCGGCTTCCCCGCGGGGCTCACGCCGCTGCCGCTGCGCCTGGCCGAGATCCGCTACGCCCTCGAGCAGGGCGCGGCGGAGATCGACGTCGTGATCACGCGGGAGCACGCCCTCACGGGCCACTGGCAGGCGCTCTACGACGAGCTCTGCGCGATGCGCGAGGCCACGGGCAGCGCGCGGCTCAAGGTCATCCTCGGCACCGGCGACCTGCGCACGCTCGACACCGTCTACCGCGCGAGCATGGTCGCGATGATGGCGGGCGCCGACTTCATCAAGACCTCCACCGGCAAGGAGGACGTGAATGCCACGTTGCCGGTGGGCCTCGTCATGGTGCGCGCGCTGCGCGACTACGCCGCGCTGGCCGGATGCCGCGTGGGCTTCAAGCCCGCCGGCGGCATCCGCACCGCGAAGGATGCGCTGGCCTGGCTCATGCTCATGCGCGAGGAGCTCGGCCCGCAGCATGCCGATCCGGCGCTGTTCCGCCTCGGGGCGAGCTCGATGCTGGGCGATATCGAGCGCCAGCTCGAGCATGCCGCGACGGGCCGCTACGCCGCCACCCACCACCAGCCGCTGGCATGACGAGCGCGCGATGAACCAGCTCGTCGACATCCTCGCCTCCCTGGACTACGGCCCGTCTCCGGAAGCCGAGGGCCCGGCGCGCGCGTGGCTGGCCGCTCACTCCGAGGGCTTCGATCACTTCATCGGCGGCGATTTCCTGGCACCGGCCGAGGGCGTGCGCTTCGACGTGATGAATCCCGCGCGCGGCGAGCGCCTCGCGCGCGTGGCACAGGGCAGCGGCGCCGACATCGCGCGCGCCGTCGAGGCCGCGCAGACGGCCTTTGCCGCGTGGTCGCGGCTGTCCGGCCACGCGCGTGCACGGCACCTGTATGCCATCGCGCGGCACCTGCAGAAGCGCGAGCGCCTCTTCGCGGTGGTCGAGTCGCTCGACAACGGCAAGCCCATCCGCGAGTCGCGCGACATCGACGTGCCGCTGGCCGTGCGCCACTTCTACCACCATGCCGGCTGGGCCGAGCTCGTGGCGAGCGAGTTTCCAGGAGCGGAGCCGCTCGGGGTCTGCGGGCAGGTCATCCCGTGGAATTTCCCGCTGCTGATGCTCGCATGGAAGATCGCACCCGCGCTCGCCGCGGGCAACACGGTGGTGCTCAAGCCCGCGGAGTTCACGCCCTTGTCGGCGCTGCTCTTCGCCGAAGTCTGCGTGGAAGCGGGACTGCCGCCCGGCGTGGTGAACATCGTCACCGGTGACGGCAGCACGGGCGCCGCGCTCGTCGCGCATCCCGGGTTGCGCAAGGTGGCGTTCACCGGATCGACCGAGGTCGGGCGCGCCATTCGCCGCGAGACCGCCGGGCGCGGCCTCAGGCTCTCGCTCGAGCTCGGCGGCAAGTCGCCGTTCATCCTGTTCGAGGATGCCGACATCGACAGCGCCGTGGAAGGCGTCGTCGACGGGATCTGGTTCAACCAGGGGCAGGTGTGCTGCGCGGGCTCGCGCCTGCTCGTGCAGGAAGGCATCGCGCCGCGCGTGTATGCGCGGCTGCGCGAGCGCATGGCCCGGCTCACCGTCGGCGATCCGCTCGACAAGTCCACGGACATCGGCGCCATCGTCGCGCCCGTGCAGCTCGAGCGCATCGCCGCGCTGGTCGATGCCGGACGCCGCGAGGGGGCGGAGGCATTCCAGCCCGCCACGCCCTTGCCCGAATGCGGTACGTTCTTCCTGCCCACGCTCTTCACCGGCGTGGCGCCGGCATCGACCATCGCCACCACGGAGATCTTCGGACCCGTGCTCGCGGCGATGACGTTCCGCACACCCGACGAGGCGGTCGAGCTCGCCAACAACTCGCGCTATGGCCTCGCGGCGTCGATCTGGTCGCAGGACATCGATCGTGCGCTCGACGTCGCCGCGCGCGTGAAGGCGGGCGTGGCGTGGATCAATTGCACGAACCTGTTCGACGCCGCGGCCGGCTTCGGCGGCTACCGCGAGAGCGGCTTCGGACGCGAGGGCGGACGCGAGGGCATGCGCGAGTACCTCGCGGAGCCTGCGCCGCGCGGCCGGCGTGCCGCCGGCACGCGGCACCCTGCGGTCCGCGTGCCGTCACCGCTGCCGGTGCCCGCGGCCGCACCGGACATGCGTGGCGACATCGATCGCACGGCGAAGCTCTACATCGGGGGCGTGCAGGCGCGCGCCGACGGCGGCGCGAGCTACGACGTGTTCGACGCGCGCGGCCGCATCGCGGGCCAGGCCGCGCTCGGCAATCGCAAGGACATCCGCAATGCCGTGGAGGCCGCCGCGAAGGCCGCGGCATGGAGCAGCTTCACCGCGCACCAGCGTGCGCAGGTCCTCTACTTCATCGCCGAGAACCTCGCGGCGCGGGCTGCCGAGCTCGCCGGTCGCGTCGCGGCCATGACGGGCAGCACGCGGGCGCGCGCGGCACGCGAGGTCGATCTCGCGCTCCGCCGCGCGTTCTTCTACGCCGCGTGGGCCGACAAATATGATGGCCGCGTCCACTCCACGCGCTCGCGGCACGTGACGCTCGCGATGCACGAGCCTTTCGGCGTGCTCGGCATCGCCTGCCCCGACGTCGCGCCGCTGCTCGCCTTCGTGTCGCTGGTCTTGCCTGCGATCGCGCTCGGCAACCGGGTGGTCGCGATCCCCTCGCCGTCCGCGCCGCTCGCGGCCACCGACTTCTACCAGGTGCTGGAGACGAGCGACGTGCCCGCGGGCGTGGTGAACATCGTCACGGGCGTCCGCGAGGAGCTCGCGCAAGTGCTCGCCGAGCACGACGACGTGGCGGCTTGCTGGTACTTCGGAGGGCAGGCCGGCGCCGGTGCGGTCGAGCGCGCCGCGGCGGGCAACCTCAAGGCCACGTGGTGCGACGACGGGGAGCGCGTCGACTGGACCGCACCGGCAGCGCAGGGGGACGCATTCCTGCGCCACGCGGTGCAGGTGAAGAACGTCTGGATTCCGTACGGGGCGTGAGGGGTCGAAGCGCGTGGACGTAAGCTGCTGCGGGGAGGCAATTTCCCGGCCCCTCACGTCCATCCCGGGTTCATTTGCTCGACAAGATTGGAATTTCGTTCCAATATAGACACGAAATCCAATTTCACCATGCGCGAAGATCCGCATCCGCAGCGAGGAACCGACGGCCTGCAAAGGGCCGCCTGATGGCGGTCGCTGCCGTTTCGCGCTGTCTCGACGTGCTGGAATGCCTCGCGGGGGTCGCGGGCGGTTGCGAGCTTGGCGAGATCGCAGCGCGCCTCGACACGGCGAGAAGCGGCGTCCACCGCATCCTGGCGACGCTGCTGGAACGCGGTTGGGTGGTTCAGGACGCGGTGACCCAGCGCTATGCGCTTTCCCTGCGCCTGTCGACGCTCGCCTTCCACGACCTGGACGTTCGATTGGTCACCGACGTCGTGCAGGTGGTCCTCGACGAGTTGGCACGGGAGACGCACGAGTATTGCCGCCTCGCCATCGTCGAGGGGGAAACGGTGGCGTGGGTGTCGCGCGCGCAGGGCGCGGTGAATGGGTTGCGCTACGACGCCGACATGGGACAGGAGGTGGCGCTGCACGCCACGGCCACGGGCAAGGCGTGGCTCGCCACGCTGCCGGAGGAGCGTGCGGTGCGCATCGTGTGCGCGCGCGGCTTCTTTGCGCACCTGCGACTCGGACCCCGCGCGCTCTCGACGGTCGGCGAATTGCAGCGTCACCTCGCCGACACCCGCACCCGCGGTTACGCGATCGCGATCGAAGAGGCGGAGCCCGGCATCGTCGCACTCGCCGCCACGTTCCGCACGGAACCACGACCGGATGCTCCGGTGGCAGGGACACTGAGCGTGGCGGGCCCGATCTCGCGGATCACGCCCGAGCGCTACCCGCAGATCCACGCCGCACTCGCATCCGCTGTCGCCTCGATCGAGTCCGCCTGGCGCCTGCGCGTCCGGCAACGTGTTCACGGCAATGGATATGCGCTGACGAGGGTCCCGGGTACTGCGGCTCGCGACGAGCAGATGGTGGCGGCGCGCCCATGACCGGTACCGCGGCTCCCGTGACCCACGCCACCGCGCGCGCGGCCGGACGTGGTTCGCGCCTGCGCGCCGCGTGGACGCGCCATCGCAACATCGTGATCACGTTCGTGCTGCTGTTCGCCATCTGGGAGATCGGCGTACGCGTGTTCGATGCCCCGCGCTACATCCTGCCGTCGCCGATGGGCGTCTGGGAGGGGTTCATGTCGCAGCCGGGGCGGATGCTCTGGAACACCTGGTCCACGGTGCAGATCATCATCGCCGGCTACGCGATCGCGGTTCTCGTGAGCATCCCGCTGGCCCTGCTCATCGCGTTCTCGCGCTTCGTGCAGACCACGCTGTACCCGCTGCTCGTCGTGTTCCAGATCATTCCCAAGATCGCGGTGGCGCCGCTGTTCATCGTGTGGTTCGGCTTCGGCTTCATGCCGAAGGTGATGCTGGTTTTCCTGCTGTCGTTCTTCCCGATCGTCATCAGCGCCATCGCCGGCTTCCGCTCGCTCGATGCGGATGTCGAGGACTTCGCGCGCTCGACCGGCGCCGGGATGTGGCGGATGTTCTTCAAGATCCGCCTGCCGCAATCGCTGCCGAGCATCTTCACGGGACTCAAGGTCGGTGCGGCGATGGCCGCCACCGCGGCCGTCGTGGCCGAGTTCGTGGGCTCCGATTCGGGCCTGGGTTACCTGATCCTCGAGTACAACGGATTCATCGAGACCGCGAAGGTGTTTGCGGCGATCATCCTGCTCTCCCTCGCCGGTCTCGCGATCTATTACCTGGTCGAGGTCGCCGAGAAGCTCGCCATTCCCTGGCACGTCTCGCAGACCGATGCAGACGTGCCGGGATCCGACTGACACGAACCACCCGCCGATCCGGCGGAGCACCCTGCGGAGGAGATGAACATGATGAATACAAGCATTCGCCGTTTGCTGGTGGCGGGCCTCCTGGCCCTCGCGGCGAGCCCGGCGCTCGCCCTCGACAAGGCGAGCCTCCGGCTCAACTGGGTGTTGATCGGCCAGCATCCCGCCTACTATCTCGGCCTCGAGCGGGGTTACTACCGCGACGAAGGCATCGACCTCACCATCAACGAGGGGCGCGGCTCCGGCGCCGCCGTGCAGCTGGTGGCCAACGGCGAGGATACGTTCGGCCTCGCCGATGCCGGCGCGGTGATCGCCGGTCGTGCCAAGGGCGCGCCGGTCAAGGTGATCATGTCGCTGTTCCGCACCTCGAATCTGTCGGTGACCTGCGCCGCGGATGCCAACGTCCGCTCGCTCTCCGACCTGTATGGCAAGAAGATCGCGGTCACCGCGGGTGACGCGCTGCACCAGATGTGGCCCGGCCTCGTCGGCGCCAACAACCTCGACGAGAAGAAGATCACGCTCGTGTTCATGGATCCGGCCGCGAAGCCAGTGTCGGTGCTGCAGGGACGGACCGAGTGCCTGCTCGGCGGCATCGACGACCAGGCGGTCACGATCGAGAGCAAGGGACGCAAGGTCAACGTGATCCGCTTTGCCGACAACAAGTTCAACACGCTCACGGTGAGTGTCTTCACGAACGACAAGGTGATCGCCGAGAAGCCCGACCTCGTGCGCCGCTTCGTCAAGGCGACCGAGCGCAGCTGGAAGGCGGCGATGGCCGATCCCGAGGCCGCCATCAAGGCGGCAGCGAAGGCGAAGCCCGGCATCAACGAAGACATACTGCGTGCGCAGATGGAAGCGAGCTTCAAGCTGATCCCGCCGCCGGATGGGTCGGCGATGGCGTTCGGCGTCGCCCCGGCATCGTATTGGGACCAGACGCTGGGCATCCTCACCAAGTACCAGGGCCTGAAGACCGACGCCAAGATTGCCGACCACTACGACTACCGCTTCGCAGAATCGAAGTGAGTGGGTCGAGTGAGTGAGGCAGCGAGCACCGCGAGCAGGCTGCACGTGAGCGATCCCCGCGACCATCACGCCGGCGCGCCCGTACCCACCGCGGACGCGATCAGCGTCCGCGGTGTCTCGAAGGTGTTCCGCCGCGGCAGCAATGCGGTGCGTGCGCTGGACCAGGTCGACTTCGACGTCGGAGACGGCGAGTTCGTCGCGGTGCTCGGCCCTTCAGGCTGCGGCAAGAGCACGCTGATGCGCCTCGTGGGTGGATTGGTTCCGGCCACGACCGGGGAGATCATGATCGCCGGTGCCCGGGTGCACGGCCCGCACACCGATCTTGGCATCGTCTTCCAGGCGGCCACGCTCATGGACTGGCGCTCGGTGCTCGGCAACGTGCTGTTGCAGGTCGAGTTGCGCGGGCAGGATCCCAAGGCCTATGAATCGCGCGCCATGGCGCTGCTCGAGGCCGTCGGCCTGGGCGAGTTCACCGGCGCGCTCCCGCGCGAGTTGTCGGGGGGCATGAAGCAGCGCGCGGCAATCGTTCGGGCCTTGGTGCACGACCCGCGCATCCTGCTGATGGACGAGCCCTTCGGAGCCCTGGACGCCCTGACCCGCGAACAGATGCGCATCGATCTCGAGGAGCTGTGGCTCGCGAGTCGCAAGACCGTGATGTTCATCACTCACTCGATCGACGAGGCGGTGCTCCTCGCCGACCGTGTGCTGGTGATGTCGCCTCGGCCCGGCCGCATCGAACGCGTCATTCCGATCGAGCTCCCGCGCCCGCGGGGACTCGAAGGCCGGCGCCTGCCGGGCTTTGCCGAGGCGAGCGACCTCATCACCGAGATCTTCCTCAATCGCGGCGTGCTGCACGCTGCGCGCGGCGCGTTTTCGCAGAGCCTGGGGACCGGCCCTTGAAGCGTGCCGCGCTGCTCGGGGTGGCCCATTGGCACGTCCCCCTGATGCTGCGTGGCTTCCCTCTTGCCGGGCTCGACGTCGTCGCGGCCTGGGATCCGGATCCGGGGCGTGCGCAGGCGCTGGCCGGCCTGCATGGCGCGCGCGCGTTCTCCGATGTGGAGGCCCTGCTCGACGCGGGCGGCATCGATTGCGTCTTCGTCTCCGGACCGTCCAGCGACATGCCCGGCCTTGCACGGGCCGTGCTCGCGCGGCGCCTCCCGCTGTCGCTCGAAAAACCGTGTGCGCTCACGGCTGCCGACGTGACTGCATTGCACGCGGAAGCGCGGGCCGCCGGCGTGCCCGTCGCGGTGCCGCTGGTGCAGCGCTACGCCACGATCGGCCGCTGCCTCATCGAGATCGCTCGCGACGATCCCGCGCTCGAGCTCGCGGTCCGCTTCGTTGCCGGATCACCCGAGCGCTACGATCGTTGCGGCAACGGCTGGATGCTCGATCCGGCCCGCAGCGGCGGCGGCGCGGCAGTGAACCTCGCGGTCCACTTCGTCGACCTCGCGATCCTGCTCGCCGACAGCCCGGTGACCGAAGTCGTGGCCGCGATCAGCAACGCGCGGCATCGCCGAGCCGTGGAGGATCTGGCCGTGCTCACGCTGCTGCACGAGAACGCCGCCGTGACCAACGTCACCGTCGGCTACCGCTTTCCGGACGTGGCGCCCCACCGCGAGTTCCGGCTGACGATGAGCGGACGTCGAACGTACGTGGAAACAACCGGGGAAGGTCTCGTGGTCCGCGACGCACGGGGCGGACAAAGACAAGTGGCGGCGTCCTTCGATACCGATGCCTACTACGCGGAGTACGTCCGCTGCTTCGTGGATGACCTGCGGCAGGGCCGTGCGCCCGGGGCGGGACTCGCCGAGATGGCGCGCGCGCTCGCCGTGATCGAAGCGGGCTATCGCTCCGCGACGCAAGGGCGTCGGGTCGGTATCGCCACTTCGACGTGACCCGGCGCCCGTTCGCGCGTCAATACTCCACCGGCACCGGATCGAGCGAGCGCCACAGGTACCACGTGGCCACGCTTCTCCATGGCGCCCAGCGCGCACCGAATTCGCGCAACTCGTTCGCGGTCGGACGCGCACCGTCGCGGTAGTGGAGGGCCACCGCCTTGACGAGCCCGATGTCGTCGACCGGGAGGATGTCGGGGCGCAGCTCGTGGAAGATGAGGAACATCTCGGCCGTCCAGCGCCCGATGCCCTTCACGTCGACGAGCCGGGCGATGAGCGCCTCGTCGTCGAGCGACGGCCACTCGCGCGGATCGAGCGCGCCCGTCACGAAGTGCTTCGCGAGATCCCGCAGGTAGAGCGCCTTGCGCTCGGACAGTCCCACGCGCCGCAACGTCGTCATGCGCGTGCGGCTGACACGGCCGGCATCGAGCGCGACCGGCGACGTCGAGGCGGCGCCGGGTGCGCCGGTGGCCGCAGCGAAGCGATCCCAGATCGACTGCGCCGCCTTGACCGAGATCTGCTGCCCCACGATGGCGCGGGCGAGGACGGTGAACGGCTCGCCGCGGCGCGCGAGGTGCACGCCCGGAAAAGACCTCACGAGTGCGCGCATGACGGGATCGCGCGCCGCGAGGTCGCGGGCGGCCTCGTCCCAGTAGGTGGGCTTCACGACGGGGCGGGGGCGGAAGCGGGTCTGACGGACACGGACGGAGAGGAAAAAACCCTTTAGAAATGGTACATTAGCAGGATTTTGTCGGCGGGTCCGACGGGCGGGTTCAGGAGCGATGGGGGCAGTTTCGCGCAGTTTCGCACGCACGGACGCGAGGGTCGGCAGGAGGGATGCAGCGACGTCCGTCGCCCGCGTCGCCCGCACCGCGGTACGGCTCGCGCGCTCCTCGCTCCACGCCGCGACGCTCACCCTCGCGATGACCGTGGCGGTACCCGCCGTCGTCGGCGCGCATTCCGCCGATCCCGCGCAGGTCCTGCGCCTGTCCTTCGAGATCGCCGAGACGGGCTTCGATCCCGTCCGCGTATCGGACAACTACTCGGCCACGGTCAACGAGGCGATCTTCGAGCGCCTGTTGACCTACGACTACCTCGCGCGCCCGGCGAAGGTGGTGCCGATGGTCGCGGAGGCGATGCCCGAGGTGAGCGCCGACGGCCGCACGTACACCTTCCGCCTGCGCAAGGGCATCCTGTTCACGCCTGATGCCGCCTTCAAGGGCCAGCCGCGCGAGCTCGTGGCGCAGGACTTCGTGTACTCGTTCATGCGCTTCTTCGATCCCGCCAATCGCGCGCCGTACGCGTTCATGCTCGAAGGCCGCATCGCGGGGCTCGACGCGCTCGGCGCGCAGGCACGCAAGACGGGAAAATTCGACTACGACGCGAAGCTCCCGGATCTCGAGGCGGTGGATCGGCACACGCTGCGCATCACGCTCGCGCGTCCCGATCCGCGCTTTCCCTACGTGATGGCGCATACGTCGTTCGCCGCGGTCGCGCGCGAGGTGATCGAGGCCTATCCCGATGCCACCGAAGCCCATCCCGTGGGGACGGGCGCCTACCGGCTCGCCGAATGGAAGCGCGCCTCGCGCATCGTGCTCGAGGCCAACCCCGATTACCGGGGCTTCACGTGGGACTTCGAGCCGATGGCGGGCGATGCCCGCGACGCCGAGCTCGTGCGCACCATGCGCGGCAAGGCGATGCCGCAGATCGGGCGCGTGGAGATCTCGATCATCGAGGAATTCCAGACGCAGTGGCTGTCCTTCCGCGGGAAGCAGGCAGACATCCTGAACCTCCCGTCGGCCTTCCGCACCGAGGCGTTCGATGCGGAGGACCGCTTGAAGCCGGACCTCGCAGCCGAGGGCATCACGATGTATTCGTACGTCGCTCCCGAGGTCATCTACGCCTTCTTCAATTTCGACGATCCGGTGGTGGGCGGTTTCTCGCGCGAGAAGGTCGCGCTGCGGCGCGCGCTGATCCTCGCCTACCGCGTGAACGACGACATCGACCTCATCCGCCGCCGGATGGCGGTGGAGGCGCAGATGCTCGTCCCGCAGGGCGTGGTGGGCCATGATCCGGAATACCGCTCGCTGAACCAGCGCGATCCCGAGCTCGCCAATCGCCTCCTCGACCGCTTCGGCTACCAGCGCGGCGCCGACGGCTGGCGCACGCTCCCGGACGGCAGCCCGCTCGTCATTCGCCAGGCCACGCAAGGGACGGTCGTGGACCGCGAGCACAGCGAGCTGTGGAAGAAGTCGCTCGATGCGATCGGCGTGCGCATCGAATTCGCCATCGCCCCGTTCCAGGAGAACTTCAAGGCGGCCAAGCAGTGCAAGCTCATGATGTGGGAATCGTCATGGGGCGCGGACTATCCCGATGGCGAGAATTTCGCGCAGCTTCTCTACGGCCCGAACTCGGGGCAGAGCAACAACGGCTGCTATCGCTCGAAGACGTACGACGCGTTCTACGAGAAGGCCATCGCGCTGCCGGATTCGCCGGCACGCAATCGGCTCTTCCTCGAGATGGCGCGGCAGATGGAGGTGGACGGCGCGTGGAGCCTGCAGGCATCGCGCGAGCGGCGGTGGCTGATCCGGCCGCAGGTGCTGGGGTTCAAGCGGCATCCGATCCTGCAGGCGCAGTGGCAGTATATGAGTGTCGAGCGAT
>CAZUGY010000006.1:0-29138 GCA_964620265.1 uncultured Alcaligenaceae bacterium | reverse complement strand
TTCAAGCGGCATCCGATCCTGCAGGCGCAGTGGCAGTATATGAGTGTCGAGCGATAAGAAATGCGTTCCGCATTTTTCATCGGTGACTGCAGTAGAAAAAGCTGGAAAGAGCGTATGCGATCTGTCGTGCCTTCGTCATGCTCTTCTGCCTCGCGAGCGGTCGTGATGATGCTCGCATGCGCCCTGCTCGCGCCGGCGCACGCCGCGGAGCCGAAGAAGGTGATCCACGACGTGTTCCCGGTCGCGGAGACGGGCTTCGATCCCGCGGCGATGCACGACCTCTATTCCGCGGGCATCGTGCGCGCGGTCTTCGACACGCTCTACACCTACGACTATCTCGCGCGTCCGGCGAAGCTCATGCCCAACCTCGCCACCGCGATGCCCGAGGTGAGCGACGAGGGCAAGGTTTATACGGTGCGGATCACGCCGGGCGTGCAGTTCCAGCCCGATCCGGCGTTTGGCGGCAGGAAGCGCGAGCTCACCGCGGAGGACGTCGTCTATTCGTACAAGCGCGTGCTCGATCCGAGGCTGCGCTCGCCGTGGAGCTTCCTCATCGAAGGCAAGTTCAGCGGCATGGACGAGGTCGTGGCAGCGGCGACCAAGAGCGGCAAGTTCGACTACGACCGCAAGGTGCCGGGACTCGAGGTCGTCGATCGCCACACGGTGCGCTTTCGCCTGAAGGAAACCGACTACAACCTGCCCTACGTGCTGTCGCACGAGGCGCTGTCGATCGTCGCGCGCGAGGTGATCGAGAAGTACGGCGAGTCCGACGGCCGCGCGATGAGCAATCCGGTCGGCACCGGACCGTTCAAGCTCGGCGAGTGGATCCGCAGCAACAAGATCGTGCTCGACCGCAATCCCGACTACCGCGAGGTGACGTGGGACTTCGCGCCCGGCCAGCCGGGCGACGAGAAGCTCGTGGCGCAGATGAAGGGCAAGCGGCTGCCGGTCGTCGACCGCGTGGAGGTCTTCGTGCAGGAGGAGGACCAGCCGCGCTGGCTCGCCTTCCAGCAGGGCCAGCTCGACTTCATGAACATGGAAGGGCCGCTCGCGCCCAACGCGCTCGGCCCCGACGGCAACCTCCGGCCCGAGCTCGCGGCGAAGGGCATCCGCCTCGACCGCTACGTGGAGCCCGAGATCCGCTACATGTACTGGAACTGGCTCGACCCACGCGTGGGCGGCATGGGCAAGGCGCAGATTGCGCTGCGCCGCGCGCTCGCGATGTCCTACGACGTGTCCGAGGAAGTGCGCGTGATCCTGAACGGCCAGGCGATCGAGACCGACTACCCGGTCCCGCCGGGCGTGGTGGGTCACGTCTCCGGCTGGAAGAGCACGATCAAGTATGACCCGGCGCTTGCCAACAAGCTCCTCGACCGCTTCGGCTACAAGCGCGGTGCGGACGGCTGGCGCACTTGGCCCGACGGCTCGCCGATGATCCTCAAGTACGCCGCGCGTCCGGACACGCAGAACCGCCAGCTCGAGGAGCTCACCAAGAAGTCCTACGATGCCATCGGCGTGCGCATGGAGAGCCAGCGCGACCGTTTCCCGGAGCTGCTGAAGCTCGAAAAGGCATGCAAGCTCTTCAGCCGCGAGGCGGCGTGGATCGCGGACTATCCCGATGCCGACAACTTCATGCAGCTCTTCTACGGTCCCAACAAGCTGCAGAGCAACAACAGCTGTGTCGAGATCCCCGAGTACGACGCGCTGTACAGGCAGGCGAGCCGCATGCCGGCCGGGCCCGAGCGCGACCGCATCCACAAGAAGATGGCGCGCCTTCTCGAGTACTACGCGCCGCACCGCCTCACCGTGAGCCGCTATCGCAACCAGCTCGTGCAACCGCGCATCGTGGGCTACCGGCGGCATCCGATCCTGTCGTCCTCGTGGCAATACGTGGACGTCGCCCCTTCGGGCAACTAGCACGTCGACGCCGGACGCCTCGACCTCGAACGCATCGACCTCGCCGCGACGGCGAAGGAGAACCGCATCATGTGGGCTTACGTAGTACGAAGACTCTGGCAGATGATCCCGACGATGCTCGGGGTCGTGCTGCTCGTGTTCATCCTGTTCAATCTCTTCGGCGGCGATCCTGCGTACGTGCTCGCCGGCAAGATCAGCAATCCCGAGCAGATCGACAACATCCGCCGCCAGCTCGGCGTGGACCAGCCGTGGTGGGTGCAACTCGGGATCTTTGGCAAGCAGATCGTGACGGGCAACTTCGGCGCCTCGTGGAGCACCAACGAGCCCGTGTCGCACATCCTCGCCACGCGCCTGGGGCCCTCGCTCACGGTGCTGGTGCCGCTGCTCATCATCGAGACGCTCGTCGCCGTGGGCCTGGCGCTCGCCGTGGCCTACGTGCGCGGCTCGCTCACCGATCGCGCGGTGATGATCGTGTGCACGGTGGGACTGTCGATCTCGATCCTCGTGTACATCATCGTGTTCCAGTACGTATTCGCCTACAAGCTCGGGTGGTTCCCGGTGCAAGGGTGGGGCGACTCGTTCTGGGAGAACCTCGTGCGCTACGCCTCGCTGCCGATCCTGATCGGCCTCGTGGTGAGCATCGCGCCCAACCTGCGGCTGTACCGCACGTTCGTGCTCGACGAGATCAACCAGGACTACGTGCGCACCGCGCGCGCCAAGGGCGTCAACGAGAACCGCATCATGTGGGTGCACGTGCTGCGCAATGCGTCGATCCCCATCATCACGCACGTGATGGCCGCGTTGCCGGGCCTCCTCATCGGGGCCTTCCTCCTCGAGCGCTTCTTCTCGATCCCCGGCATCGGCCGCGAGGTGATCCTCGCCGTGGAGCGCTCCGACTTCCCGGTGATCAAGGCGCTGACCGTGTACGTGGCCGTGGCCACGATGCTCGTCAATCTCCTGGCGGACCTGATGTACAAGGCGGTCGATCCGCGGGTGCAGCTCAAATGACCGCCTCCACCAGCGAAACGGTCGGGCGCGCCGTGCCCCTCGCGCGCCGCGAGATCCCGCACACGGTCTCGCCGGGCCTGTGGACGCTCGCCTGGCGGCGCCTGCGCCGCGACCGCCTCGCGATGGTGTCGCTCGCCATCGTGCTTGCGTTCATCGCGATGATGATCCTTTCGGGGCTCGGCGTGATCGCGAAGGACTGGGCACGCGAGGTGGGTGTGAACTATGCGCCGCCCACGTTCGTGGGACCCGATGCCGTCGAGACCTCCACCGCGCCGACCATCGCCCCGCAGGCAACCGCGCCGTCCACGGCCGGCACGCCGGGAAGCGACTGGGAGTCCGAGGTCGTGGATCCGATCGGCGACGTGATCGCCGAGCTTCGGGGCGAGAAACCGGCGACGGGAGCAACGCCAGGGGCGGGCTCGGCGGCCGCGCCGACGCCGGACGGCACCACGCCCGGAGCCGCCGCTGCCCAGGACGATACCGGCTTCGTCGATCCCCTCGCCGACGTGATGAAGGAGATCGCGGCCTCCCGCCAGGGCGGTGCCGCTCCTGCGCCGGGCGGCGCCTCCGCGTCCCCCGACGCCGGCAAGTCGGTCGATCCGCTCGCCGATGTGATGAAGGACATCCAGGCCGACAAGGCCGCGCAGGCTTCCACCATCGACGCCCGCCGCGCCACGTTGCCCTTCGGCGCGGACAAGTGGGGCCGCGACGTGATCGCCAAGACGATCAAGGGCTCGGAGACGTCGATCTTCGTGGGACTGGCCGCAGCCTTCGTCGCCACCCTCATCGGCACGGTGCTGGGCGCGCTCGCGGGCTACTACGGCCGCTGGGTCGACGATGCGCTCAACTGGTTCTACAGCATCTTCAGCTCGATCCCGTATCTGTTGCTGATCCTCGCCGTGGCCGCGGTGCTGCAGCACAAGGGCACGATGACGATCGTGCTGATCCTGGGCCTCACGGGCTGGACGGGCGTGTTCCGCCTGATCCGCGCCGAGTACCTGAAGCACAAGGGCCGCGAGTACGTACAGGCCGCCGACGCGATCGGCGCCTCGAATGCGCGCCGCATGTTCCGCCACATCTTCCCCAACGTGTCGCACGTGGTGCTCGTGCAGCTCTCGATCCTCGTGGTGGCCTTCATCAAGTCGGAGGTGATCCTCTCCTTCCTGGGCTTCGGCGTGCCGGTGGACGTGGTGTCGTGGGGATCGATGCTCAACGAAGCGCAGAACGAGCTGTTGCTCGGCAAGTGGTGGCAGCTCGTGGCGGCCGGCGGCACGATGGCCGTGCTCGTGACCGCGTTCTCGCTCTTCACCGATGCGCTGCGCGACGCGCTCGACCCGAAGCTCAAGGGCGGCAAGGGCCAATGATGGAAACCGGGACACGCATGAACACCTCCGCACCCACGCCCCGCGCCGACGATCCGCTCGTGCGCGTGCGCAACCTGCGCATCGCCTTCCGCCTCGATCGCAACACGGTGTTCGATGCCGTGAAGGGCATCTCCTTCGACATTCCGCGCAACTCGACCGTGGCGCTCGTGGGCGAGTCGGGCTCGGGCAAGTCGGTGACCTCGCTCGCGATCCTGGGCCTGCTGCCTCCCGAGAACACGATCGTGGATCCGGCGAGCGAGGTCGTCTATGGCGATCGCAACCTGGTACAGCTGCCGCGCAAGGACCTCGTGGCGTTGCGCGGCGCCGACATCTCGATGATCTTCCAGGAGCCGATGACCTCGCTCAATCCGGTCTTCACGGTCGGCTTCCAGATCGAGGAGGTGCTGAAGCTCCACCGGAACATGACCGGCCGGGAGGCGCGCAAGCGTGCGATCGAGGTGCTGGCCGAGGTCGGCATCCCCGAGCCCGAGCGGCGGATCGACTATTTCCCATCGCAGATGTCCGGCGGCCAGCAGCAGCGCGTGATGATCGCGATGGCCATCGCCTGCGAGCCCAAGCTGCTCATCGCCGACGAGCCCACGACCGCGCTCGACGTCACCATCCAGAAGCAGATCCTCGAGCTGATCGCGGCCCTGCAGAAGAAGCACCAGATGTCGGTGCTCTTCATCACGCACGACCTCGCGGTGGTGGGCGAGATCGCCGACCACGTGATCGTGATGCGCAACGGCGAGATCCGCGAGCAGGGCCCCGCGGCGCAGATCTTCGAGTCACCGCAGGACAGCTACACCAAGGCGCTGCTGCTATGCCGGCCGTCGCTCGATCGGCGGCCGGTACGCCTGCCGGTGATCGACGACTTCATGGGCGCCACCGCGCACGCGATCGGCGAGCTTCCCGAGCGCACGCGCGGTGTCAATCCCGACGACCCGGTCGTGCTCTCGGTGCGCAACCTCGGCAAGAGCTTCTATGCGCGGCAGGGCCTGTTCGGCCAGCGCGAGTTCAAGGCCGTGCACGACGTTTCGTTCGACCTGCGCCGCGGCAAGACGCTCGGCCTCGTGGGCGAGTCGGGCTCGGGCAAGACCACCGTGGGCATGACGCTCATGCGCCTGCACGAAGCCACGACCGGCCAGGCATTGTTCGACGGCAAGGACATCCTCGCGATGACACCGCGCGAGTTCATGCCCTACAAGCGCCGGATCCAGATCATCTTCCAGAATCCGTATGCCTCGCTCAATCCGCGCTTCATCGTGGGCCAGATCCTCACCGAGCCGATGGAGATCCACGGCATCGGGAGCAGCGCGCAGGAGCGCGCGGACCTCGCCTTCGAGCTGCTCGCCAAGGTGGGCCTGCCGGAAGTGTCCTTCTACAAGTATCCGCACGAGTTCTCGGGCGGCCAGCGCCAGCGCATCGCCATCGCGCGCTGCCTGACGTTGAAGCCCGACATCCTGATCTGCGACGAGTCGGTCTCGGCGCTGGACGTGTCGGTGCAGGCGCAGGTGCTGAACCTGCTGCAGGACCTGCAGCAGGAATTCGACCTCTCCTACATCTTCATCTCGCACGACCTCGCCGTGGTGAAATACATCGCCGACGAGGTGATGGTGATGAACCAGGGCGAGATCGTGGAGATCGCCAATTCCGACGAGATCTACCGCCATCCGCGCGAGCCGTACACGCAGCGGCTCTTGGCGTCGATCCCGCGCGGCTTCGCGCCCGCCGCGGCGTAGCGCATGGTGCGGGAGCCGAGCACCCGTGCCTGCGTTGGGTGGTGTGCGCCTATGCCGTGGCCTGTTCTCGGGAGCGTACCTGACGCTCGATGTCTTTACGGGTTGGCAAAGTCTTCAGATCGTAGTTCGCCTGCATCGCCAGCCACGATGGGGCGTCTCCGCCGAAGTAGCGGGCGAGTCGTGCCGCTGTGTCCGCGGTAACAGCGCGACGTTCCTTCACGATCTCGTGAATCCGCGTGGCTGGAACCCCTAAAGCGAGCGACAAGGCATTGACACTCATACCCAGAGGTGCGAGGTAGTCTTCTCGCAGGACTTCACCAGGGTGAACTGGCCGCATACGGTCTACCGGACGAGTCATCGTTTCTCCTTCAGTGGTAGTCCACGACCTCGACATTCGCGGGTCCGACAGCAGTCCATACGAAGCAGATGCGGAACTGGTCATTGACGCGGATGCTGTGCTGACCCTTCCGATCGCCTTTGAGCCTACAACGTAAACGCCATCTCCTTCACGAGCGCCCCCGGCAGCTCCTGGCTGCGCAGTTGCCGCGATCCATAGGTTCCCGACTCGAGGATGAGCTCCGTCTCCTGCGTGAGGTCCACGAGGTTCTCGCCGAGCATGCGATAGACGGAATCGTCGAAGCGCAGCACGTTCACCGGCGCCACCACCTTGCCGTGCTCCACCCAGAAGGTGGCGAAGCGCGTCATGCCCGTCATGCGGCACGCGGGACGATCCGAATAGTTGAGGTACCAGAGATTGCCGATGGCAAGTCCCGTGTCGAGTGCCGCGAGCGCATCGGCCGCGGGCAGCGTGCCGCCGGCCATCGCGAGCGATTCCGGCGACTCGCCGCCGTTGGCGCCGTTCTGCGCGAGGTCGAACTCGCGGGCGGTCCGCGGCGACACGAGCGAACCCACGAGCCGGCCCTGCGTGACCAGCGGCACCTGGTCGGGCCGCGCGAAACCCTCGCCCTGGAACGACGGCGCGACACCACCTTGCGTGTTCTCCACGAGCGATACGCGCGCATCGAGCGCCACGCCTTCCTGCATGCGGTCGAGCGGGCTCTGTCGCGTCTTCAATGCACGGCCCGAGAAGCCGCCCCACGAGAGCATGCCGGCAATCTCGTCCATCGCGGTCGGGGACAGGTACGCGCGATACGTCCCCGGCAGGAGCGTGCGCGGCGGGCGCGCGACGAGCGCCAACCGCTCGCGCGCCACCGCCATGCGCCGCGCGAGCTCGCCGCCGTCCCACGCGAAGCCTGCGTACGAGCTCTTCACCGCCTTGTCGGTGCCGTGATACAGGCTCCACTGCAGGTTGAACGTGGTGGTGGCGTGCCAGTTGCGCTGGCCTTCGGAATTGGCGAATCCGCGCCACACGGGGCCTGCGGCATAGATGCCTACGAGGTCCAGGCCATCTCCCGCGCGCAGCAAATCGTCGATCACCGACTCCGACGGCGGCAACGCACCGTCGCGCACGTGGCGGTTCGACTGCACCTGCGACGGCAGCAGCAGCAGCGGATCGTCCGCGAGGTCGGCGAGCACGCCGCGCAAGCCCACGACCGCCTCGCGCACCGATGCGGCATCGGACCCGGCATCGCCCGACAGCGACAGCGTGTGCTCCGCGTGCCGCGCGCCACGCACGAGCCGCACCGTGAGATAGCGCTGCGACACCGTGCCGGGCTGCCGCACCTTGCCGCGGTTCATGCGCACGAAATCCGACTGCTCGGCAGCAAACGCTGCGGTGAACCGCTCGCCCGCGCCGAGCGCGCGCTGCACGACGCTCGCCATCTCTTCGAAATACGCTTCCATCGTCATGCCTATCCCTCGCCGCCGAAGACGTCGACCGCGCTGAAGACGCACGCCGGCGACGCATGTCCCACACGGATCACCTGCGAGGGCTCGCCCTTGCCGCAGTAGGGCGTGCCCAGCACCTGCAACGTGGAGACGTCGCCCACGCGCGCGAGGCTGCGCCAGAAGCTCGCCGACACACCACGGTAATTGGGATTCTTCACCACGTGCTTGACCACGCCGTGCTCGATCACCCGCCCGCGCTCGCAGCCGAACTGGAACTTGTTGCGCGAGTCGTCGATCGACCAGCTGCAGTTGGTCTCCATCAGCACGCCGTGCTCGATGCCGCTCACGAGATCGTCCAGTGACGCATCGCCGGGCTCGAGATTGAGGTTGGCCATGCGATCGATCGGCGGCCGGTTCCAGTTGTCGGCGCGGCTGTTGGCCACTCCGGCCAAGCCGGCGCGCACCTGCGAGATCGCCCCGCCCAGCGGACGCTCGAGGAGGCCTTCGCGGATGAGGTAGGTGCGCTCGGCCGCCGTGCCGTCGTCATCAAAGGCGTAGCTCGCGAGCTCCTCGGGCCGCGTGGGATCGAAGGTGATGTTCAGGAGATTCGAGCCGTATTGGTAGGTGCCGAACATGTCGGGCGTGACGAAGCTCGTGCCGGCGAAATTGCGCTCGTCGCCCAGGATGCGGTCGAGCTCGAGGGGATGCCCGATCGATTCGTGGATCTGCAGGATCATCTGGTCGGGCAGGAGCAGCACGTCGAGCGAGCCCGCCGGGCAGTTCGGCGCGGCCACGAGCTCGAGCGCTTCCTCCGCCACCCGGCGGCCGGCATCGGCAAAGGCGAACCGCGCAAGGATCTCGGGGCCGCCCTGCTGGCAGATGCCGCGCTGGCCGTTGAGCGTGCGTGTCTGCGTCACGCCCTGGTCGTGCGCCGTGACCGAAAGCCCGGGCATGAGGAAGCGATAGTGCTGGCTCACATCGCCCCCCGTGCTGGTCACCAGCCGGTGGTGGGCGGTGCGCACCTCCACGCTCGCCTCGCAGTCCACGACGCGCGGGTCGCGGCCGGCCATGGCGCACTCGGATGCGAGCAGGTCGTACCACTCCCGGCGGGTGGCGGCGGCCACCGGTGCGGCGGGCGAGGCATAGGTGCCCCGCGGCGCGGGCATGGGCAGGCGGCGGGAGTCGACCAGCGCCAGCCGGGCGGTCGCGCGCGCCCATGCCGCCGCGCGTTCGAGCGCCGCGCGCAGGCCTGCCGGGCTCGTGTCCATCGTGGCCGCGTAGCCGTAGCCGCCGTCGGCGTAGACCGTGGCCATGACGCCGCGATCGGTGGTCGCGGCGTAGGGCAGGGGCACGTTCTTGCGCACGGCGAAATACTCCGAGCGCTCCAGGACGAAGCGCAGCGACCAGAAGTCGACGTGGAGGTCGAAGGGGGGAAGGGGTCCGTCGAAGGGCATCGTTGCTCGCGGGATGACTACGGGTGGAGGCAGTGGATGGACGTCGGGCGCGCCGGCGTCGCCTTCCAGGCCGCCTGGCGCGGCGTCAGGAGGAGGGGGGAGGCGCCCCGGTGCCGAAGGTCGCGAGGCTCTCGCCGGTCACTCGCGCAATGCGCCAGTCCGGCATCACCGTGGCGCCCATGCCCTCGTAGAAGGCGATCGCGGACCGGTTCCAGTCCAGGACGGACCACTCGAGCCGGCCGCAGTTCCTCGCCCGCGCCACGGCGGCCACCTCCCGCAGCAGGCCGCGGCCGACGCCCCGGCCCCGGAACGGTTCGCGAACGAACAGATCCTCCAGCCAAAGCCCAGGACGTGCCAGGAACGTGGAAAAAGTAGGAAAAAACAGCGCGAAGCCCAGCGGCTCGCGCTTTTCGACGCTTTCCCACGCGATCAGGGTCTGTGCCACCGGGTGCTCGCCGAAGAGCGAGGCGGCGAGCTCCGGCGCGGTGGCCGTCACGCGATGCGCCAGCCGCTCGTACTCGGCCAGGGCGCGGATCATGGCCAGCAGGTGGGGGGCGTCCGCGACCTGCCCCGGAAGGATGGTGAAGCGCATGCGCGTGGGGACCGCCCGGGGGCGTTTTCCTTGTCAGGGGCCCCGGTCGTATCGGTGGGGCGGGCGCTGTTCCAACCTGTCTGCTACATCATGCGACGACGCCGGAAGAGCGGGAAGCGACGCGATCGCCTGCAAGTGGCAGTTGTCCGGCCAGCGGGGGAAAAATTGGCGAATTTGCAACAAATCGGTGCCCGCCATTGTAACAATTCCGTGCCTTTCGTTGCCGGGAAATTACCCCCTGTTGTACCTTGCCCGTGTGTGCCGGAGGACGGACGCTTGTCCGTTCGGGGGGCATCAATCTTTACTGGGGGTTTCACAATGAATTTTCAGCGCAAGAAGGTTGCGCTCGCCCTAGGCATGGGCGGGGTGGCACTGGTCGCTGGCGGGGCTGCGTTCGCGCAGGACATCCGCGTCAACGTCACGGGCTCCAACATCAAGCGGGTCGACTCGGAAACGGCGGCGCCGATCCAGACGATCACCCGCGAAGACATCCAGCAATCCGGCCTGCAAACGATCCAGGACGTCGTCCGCAACATCACGGCCAGCAACAACGGCGGCATCGCCCCGTCGTTCACCAACGGCTTCTCGGCCTCCGGCTCCGGTGTTTCGCTGCGCGGCCTGGGCCCGAACAACACCCTGGTGCTCCTCAACGGTCGCCGGGTGGCGAACTTCGGCCTGGCCGATGACGGTCACGCCTCCTACACCGACTTGTCGCAGATCCCCTTCGACGCCGTCGAACGCATCGAGATCCTGAAGGACGGCGCCTCCGCCATCTACGGCTCCGATGCCGTGGCCGGCGTGGTCAACATCATCCTGCGCCAGCAGTTCACCGGCGTGACGATGATGGGCTCGGGCGGCACCAACTCCAACGGCGAAGGCAACCAGTGGCGCGCGGCGATCACCGGCGGCGTCGGCGACCTGACCAAGGATCGCTACAACGCCTTCATCTCGTTCGACTACCAGAAGCAGGACGCCATCCCGTACCGCAGCCTGCGCGACTACATCGGCAGCAACGACCTGCGCAGCATGGGCGGCGACGACCAGCGCCTGGGCGTTCCCTTCAGCCTCGGCAGCAATTCGCCGCTGGGCAACGTGCGGCCGGTGAATGCGTCCAACCCGAACGGCGCGGCGGGCGCCTTCCAGCAGCTTGCCGGCACCTGCCCAGACGCGGTGAGCGAAGACGGCTACTGCCTCTACGACACCAAGGACTGGACCGACCTGCAACCGAAGATCGAGCGCTTCAACGTCTATGCGCGCGGTGCCTTCAACTTCACCGATTCGATCCAGGGCTACGCGGAACTGTCCTATTTCTCGGTCAAGACCGACTCGCGGTCGACCCCTTACGGGTCGCGCGCCAACTGGTACGACCCGTCGACCAACACCATCCAGTCGTCGGTCAACGTCGCCCTGCCGGTGGGCCATCCGGATAACCCGTTCTCGGCGAACAACCAGGTCGCGCGGCTGTATCACGTCGATTTCGCCATGGGCGGACGCGATGCCGAAGTCAAGACCGACACGCAGCGCTACCTGGCCGGCGTGAAGGGCACGGGCGCGGGCTGGGACTGGGACGTGGCGGCGATGTACATCCGCAGCGATACCGACAACACGCGCAAGAACTTCCCGAGCTACGACCGTTACCAGCAGGCGCTGAACGGCACGAGCCCCTACGGCTACTACCGCATCGGTGGCGCCGCGGGCCTCAACAACCCCGAGATCTACGATTGGCTCGCCCCCGATCGCCTGCAGAGCATCAAGTCCGAGAACACGAACTTCGACGCGAAGGCGTCGCGTGACCTGATGAAGCTCGACGGCGGCCAGCTGGCGCTCGCCCTGGGTTACGAGTTCCGTCGCGAGGAGCTCTCCAACCCCGGCACGCCGGGCACCGATACCGGCAACGTCGTCGGCCTGGGCTACTCCGCGGCCTTCGGCTCGCGCAACATCAACGCGGTCTACGCCGAGTTGTATGCGCCGGTCCTGAAGAACCTCGAGCTCACCGGCGCCATCCGCTTCGACGACTACTCCGACGTCGGCAACACGGTGAATCCGAAGATCGGCGCCAAGTGGACCGTGATCCCGCAGGTCGTCCTGCGCGGCACCTACGCCACCGCATTCCGCGCGCCGGGTCTGTACGAAACGTCCACGGCCAACGCATCCGCCGGCTTCACGGTCGCGCGCGATCCGGTCCGCTGCCCGGTCACGGGGCTGGCCGCGGACTGCAACGGCCAGACGCTCGGGATCAACACCGGCAACCCGTACATCAAGCCCGAGAAGTCGGACACCTGGACGGTCGGCCTCATCGTCGAGCCGGTGCCCGGCCTGTCGGGAACCCTGGACTACTGGAACATCGAGACCAAGGACCAGATCACCATCGGCAGCGTGCAGGCCGTGCTCAACAATCCGGGCAGCTTCCCGGCCGCGACCATCGGCCGCGACGGCAACAACCTGCCGGGCATCCCGAATTCGGGACAGGTGCTCTACGTGTCGACTCCGTACCAGAATGCCAACACGGTGAAGACGGACGGTATCGACCTCGACATCATCGGCCGCTACACGCCCGCCAACAACTGGGGCACGTTCAGCGCCGAGTTCCAGTGGACGCACATCTTCAACTACAGCCAGGAGCTGGCGGGCATCGAGTACAAGTACGCCGGCACCAACGGCAACTACGACGTCTCGTCCGCGCAGGGCACGCCCGAGGATCGCTGGAACCTGATCCTCGGCTGGACGCGCGGCCCGTGGACCGTGACGGGCACCGTCCGTTACGTCAGCGGCTACGACGAAATCCCATGGGAGAGCAACTCCGCGGCCCCGATCTCGATCCCCGACGATTGCCTCTGGCACTGGAAGGCGGACCAGACGTCGTGCTCGGTGGACTCGTTCACCACGTTCGACCTCGCGGCTTCGTACAAGGGCTTCAAGAACTGGGAGATCTTCGGCTCGGTCGTCAACGTCTTCAACGAGAAGGCGCCGTTCGCACCGGCCGCCACGTACGGTCTCGTCAACTTCAACTACAACTACGCGTTCTCGGGCGCGACCGGCACGCAGTTCAACGCCGGCGTGCGCTACACGTTCCAATAACAAGCAACCAAACAAGGTCGGCCACGAGCTGACATCGGTCGAAAGCCCCGGGGAGGTACGCCGTACCTCGCCGGGGCTTTGTTTTTCTGCAGGTTCCTTGATTCGGGGGTGGTTCGCATGAAGTTCGCACGCAGGAAGGTCGCAGCAACACTCGGAGTGGGCGGATTCGCCCTGCTCGCGGCAGGCATGGCACTGGCGCAGGACATCCGCGTCAACGTCACGGGCACGAACATCAAGCGCGTGGATACCGAGACGGCGGCGCCGATCGAAGTGATCACCCGCGAGGACATCCAGCAGTCCGGCTTCAACACCATCTCCGACGTCGTGCGCTCGATCACCGCCAACAACAACGGCACCATCGCCAACCAGTGGACCTTCGGCTTCCCGTCCGGGGGTGCCGGCGTGTCGCTGCGGGGCCTCGGTTCCAACAACACCCTCGTGCTGCTCAACGGCCGCCGCCTGGCGCAATACGGCCTGGCCGACGACGGCCACTACAGCTTCACCGACCTGAACCAGATTCCCTTCGACGCGGTGGACCGCATCGAGATCCTGAAGGACGGCGCCTCCGCGATCTACGGCTCCGATGCCGTGGCCGGTGTGGTGAACGTGATCCTGCGCCAGGAGTTCACGGGCTTCACGGCCAACGGCCAGTTCGGCACGTCGTACAAGGGCGATGGCAACAACTATCGCGCCGGCCTGACCGGCGGCTGGGGCGACCTCACGCGCGACCGCTACAACGCCTACATCACCTTCGACTACCAGAAGCAGGAGGCGATGCCGTCCACCAACCGGCGCGACTACATCGGCACCACCAACCTCGAGTTCATGGGCCTGCCGGATACGCGGCCGGGCAATCCGCCGCTGGGCTGGGGCACCACCAGCCCGCTCGGCAACGTGCGGCCGATCTCATCCTCCGGCGCGCTCGGCGCCTACCAGTCGCTGCCCGGCTACTGCCCGCCCGGCGACCAGTCCGACGGCTTCTGCAAGTGGGAGACGAAGAACTACCTCGACATCCAGCCGGAGACGGAGAAGATCAACGTCTTCGCGCGCGGCTCGTTCAACTTCACCGACACGATCCAGGGCTACGCCGAGATGTCGTGGTTCCAGTCGAAGGTCGACAGCGTGATCACGCCGAGCCCGCTGCGCTCCACCTGGGCCAACGTGTCCAATTACACGGTGCTGAGCTCGCTCAACACGATCAACCTGCCGGTGGGCCACCCCGACAATCCGTTCAGCGGCAACGGGCAGGCGGCGCGCCTGTTCTACGTGCCCGTCGACATCGGCGGCCGCACCACCAACACCACGAGCGACACGCAGCGCTACCTCGCCGGCGTGAAGGGCAGCAATGCGGGCTGGGACTGGGACATCGGCGCGATGTACATCCGCTCCGACCTCGAATACAAGCTGCAGAACTACGTCAACTACCGCAACCTGCTCTCGGCGCTCAACGGGCAGGGCGGCTTCGGCTACTACCGCATCGGCGCCAATGCCAACCTCAACAACCCCGGCATGTACGGCTTCATCGCGCCCCCGCTCGTGTCGGACATCAAGACCGAGAACACGCAGATCGATGCCAAGGCGAGCCGCGACCTCATGAAGCTCGAGGGCGGGCAGCTCGCGATGGCGCTGGGCTACGAGTTCCGCCGCGAGGAAGTGGACAACCCCGGCGTGCCGGGGACGTTCAACGGCGAGATCGTGGGCCTGGGCTACGCGGGCGGCGTGGGATCACGCAACGTCAATGCCGTATATGCCGAGCTCTATGCGCCGTTGCTGAAGAACCTCGAAGTCACGGCGGCCGTGCGTTACGACAACTACTCCGACTACGGCTCCAACACGGTGCCCAAGGTGGGCGTGAAGTGGACCGCGTTGCCGCAGCTCGTGCTCCGCGGCACGTACGCCGAGGGCTTCCGTGCGCCGGGGCTGTACGAGAGCGGCAACAGCTCGGTGGCGGCGTTCACGTCGTACGTCGATCCGGTGCGTTGCTCCGTGACGGACTCGCCGGCGGATTGCGGCGCGGGCTCGGTGGTGGCGATCACCTCGGGCAATCCGAACGTGCAGGCGGAGAAGTCCACCAACTGGACCGTGGGGCTCGTGTTCGAGCCGATCCCGGCGTTCAATGCCACCGTCGACTACTGGAACATCGAGACGCGCAACCAGATCACGGGCGGCGATCCGCAGCTCATCATCGACAACCCGGGTGCCTTCCCGACCGCGGTCGTGATCCGCGACCCCGCGGACGCGCTGCCGGGCATCCCCAACTCCGGCACGATCGTGGCGGTCACGGTTCCCTTCGAGAATGCGAATCGCACCAAGACCGACGGCATCGACGTGTCGGCGCGGTATCGCTGGCTCACGCAGGACTGGGGCAACTACACCGCGTCGATCGAATACACGCACATCCTCGGATTCTCGCGCTCGTTCCAGAACGGAATCTCGGCGGAGTATGCCGGTACGCATGGTCCCACGTCGCTGTCGTCCGCGGCGGGCATGCCCGAGGACAAGTTCAACCTCACGCTCGCGTGGGAGAAGGGGCCGTGGAACGTCGCGGGTACCGTCCGCTACGTGGGTCCGATGGACGACGTGGAATCCACCGACGACCCGACCTGCCTCACGTCCTCGGCGCTCGGCGTGGAAGGCTTCTGCTCGGTCTCGTCGTTCACCACGCTCGATCTGTCCGCTTCCTACAAGGGCTTCAAGAACTGGGAGATCTTCGGCTCGGTGATCAACGTGTTCAACCGCATCGCGCCGTTCGACTACACCGCGGGCTACGGCATCTACAACTACAATTTCAACTACGCGCTGCCCGGCGCCACGGGCACGATGTTCAACATCGGCGCGCGCTACAGTTTCTAGGCGGGCGGCAAGCGATTCGCGAAGGAGAGACAGCATGAACAAGTGGGTGGCGGCCCTGGCCGCCGCGTGCCTGGGGGCGGCAGTCCCGGTGGCAGCGCAGGACAATGCGGCCGGCCTGGCGGAGCTCCAGGCGCTGCAGAAGGCGGCCAGGGCGGACAAGCGCGCCCTCATGAGCGAGAAGCTCGCGCTCACGCCGGCGGAGGCCAGGAAGTTCTGGCCGGTCTACGACGCCTGCCAGCGCGATTTCGCCCAGATCATGCGCAAGCGCGCGCTGGCGCTCGAGACGCTGGTCGCGCGCGACCAGCCGCTGACCGACGCCTACGCCCGCAGCATCACCAACGACCTCGTGACCCTCGACGAGGCATCCGTGCGGGCCGAGCGCAAGTGCACCAATGCCTCGCTCAAGGCGCTGCCTCCCCGCAAGGCGGCCCGCTATCTCCAGATCGAGAACAAGCTGCGCGTCCTGCAGGAGTACGAGATCGCGATCGCCTTCCCGCTCGCGCAATAGCGCCTAGAGTATTCCCCCTAAACGCCGCGGTGGACTTTTCGGCGCGATTGTGTAGAATCCTGCGGGTTTTGCGAACGGCTTGGCCCTGCCGCTGGCGGGGCCAATGCTTTTGGATGGGCATCTCGCGCATGTGCGCAAAGGGCCTTGCAGCAGCATGCGGTACGCCCGGGGCGACGAACGACCGTCTGTCCCGGAAGCGCCTCGCCGGCTCGCTGTAACCGGAAATCCGCTGCCGCTTCCGGTAACCTGTCCGGATGCAGGTGGAGTACCGGCGTGCCGTTGGCCGCGTCCCTACCCTCGGACCGACCGCCAATTTCTGACTGAACCACCTCTGTCTGGAGACCACATGTTGAAGAATATCCGCCTGGCTGCCATGGCCGCGGTCCTGATGGTCATTGCCGCCGGTGCCTCGATTTCGCCCGTCGCCACGGCCCAAACCACCCCGGCCGCGTCTGAGGCGCCCGTCCCGGCCGCCGCACCTGCCACCGCCGCGCCCGCCAAGGCGCCCGAAGTCATCGAGAACCCGTACGGCCTCGAAGCCCTCTGGAAGGGCGGCGACCTCGTCGCCAAGATCACGCTCGCGATCCTCGTGATCATGTCGATGGGCAGCTGGTACATCATCATCACCAAGCTCTACGAGCAGTACAAGATGGGCCAGCAGGCCAGGGACGCCAACAAGAAGTTCTGGAAGGCGCCTTCCGTTCGCCAGGGTGCCGAGACGCTCAAGAAGAGCAGCCCCTACCGCTTCATCGCCGAATCCGGCATCGAAGCCACGCACAAGCACGACGGCCTCCTGGGCAGCGTCGATCTCAACGACTGGATCACGATGTCGATCCAGCGCGCCATCGACAACGTCGGGGCGCGCACGCAGGACGGCCTCGCCTTCCTCGCCACCGTGGGTTCCACCGCTCCCTTCATCGGCCTCTTCGGCACGGTGTGGGGCATCTACCATGCGCTGACCGCCATCGGCATCGCCGGCCAGGCCTCGATCGACAAGGTCGCGGGTCCCGTGGGCGAGGCGCTCATCATGACGGCCATCGGCCTCGCGGTCGCGGTCCCGGCGGTGCTCGGCTACAACTGGATCGTCCGCCGCAACAAGGTCGCCATGGACCAGGTCCGCGGCTTCGGCGCCGACCTGCACGCTGTCCTCCTGTCCAACGCGCGCACTCCCGCCAAGGCGTAACGCCATGGCCATGAACGTCGCCTCGGGGGAAGACGAGGACGAAGCGATCTCCGCCATCAACACCACGCCGCTCGTGGACGTGATGCTGGTGCTGCTGATCATCTTCCTGATCACGATCCCGGTCGTCACCACGTCGATCCCGGTGCAGCTCCCCAAGGAGCGCAACGAGATCCGCGAGACCAAGCCCGAGAACATCATCCTGTCGGTGGACCGCAATGGCGGCATCTTCTGGAACGACCTGCGCATGCCGAACACGCAGGCGCTGCTCGATCGCCTGAAGAAGGTCGCCGTGCTCGATCCCCAGCCCGAGGTCCAGATCCGCGGCGACGGCGGCGCCGAGTACAACGCGGTGGGCAGGATCATCTACACGGTGCAGCGTGCCGGCATCGCCAAGGTGGGCTTCATCATGGAGCCCCCGGCGCGCGGCGGCGGCTGACCGGGCAAGGGGAATCCACATGTCAATGTCTCTGGGCAAGCCCGGCGCCGATCCCGAGGTCATGGTCGAGATGAACACCACGCCGCTCATCGACGTGATGCTCGTCCTGCTCGTGATGCTCATCATCACGCTGCCGATCCAGCTGCACTCGGTGAACCTCAACATGCCGATCGGCAATCCGCCGCCGCCGCTCGTGAAGCCCGAGGTGGTGAAGCTCGACATCGATGCGTCGAGCACCATCTTCTGGAACGGCGAGATCGTGCCCGACCGGGAGGCGCTCGAGGGCTACATCGGGCAGGCGGCCGCCATGGGCGTGCAGCCCGAAGTCCACCTGCGCCCGGACAAGGGTGCGAAGTATGCCGTCGTCGCGGGGGTCATGGCCTCGGCACAGCGTCTCGGTCTTACCAAGATCGGGATTGTCGGCAGCGAGCAGTTCATCAACGAATAAGGCAAGGCGCGCGCGCGATCCGCGCCGCCGGTGGCCGCGAAAGCTCAAATGGACTACGCGAAACAGCAGCGCGATCCGGGGCGACACGTCGTCGGGATCGCCTTCGTCATCCTGTTGCACATCCTGATCGTGTGGGCGCTGGTGTCCGGCCTCGGCCAGGGCGTGATCCAGATCATCAAGAAGCCGCTCAACGCGACGATCATCGAGGAGATCAAGCCTCCGCCTCCGCCGCCGCCGCCGCCTCCGCCGCCCCGGAAGATCGTGGAAGCGCCGAAGGTGCCGCCGCCGATCGATACCTACGTGCCGCCGCCGGACGTGCCGTTGCCCACGCCGGTGGAAGCGCCGCCGATCTCCGCGGTGACGCAGGCCCCGCCCACCGAGCCGCACGTGATCGCGCCGCCGGTGATCGCGCCGCCGGCGCCCCCCGCGCCGCCGCCGCCCAAGCCGGCGATCCGCCGGGGCATCGTCAAGATCGCCGGCGACGATCCCTCCTATCCGCGCGATGCCATCCGCTCGGGTGTGGCCAAGGGTCGTGTCGTGGCGCGCCTGCAGATCGACGAGAAGGGCAACGTCACCGAGGTCAACATCGTCGTTTCCGAGCCGCCCCGGGTGTTCGACAGGGTGGTGCGTGGGGCGCTGGAAACCTGGAAGTTCAAGGCCGAAGGCGAGAAGTACGTCGGCGAGGTCGAGATCAACTTCAGTCTCAAGGACTAGGCAGCGGAGCGGCCAGGCCGTCGCGGCTCGATACGTGGACAGCCTTCCGGAGCTCGCGCAGCGTGCCGCTGCGCTCCATCGCGACGGCAAGCTTGCCGAAGCGATCGCAGCCTACGACGCGATCCTCGCGCGCGATCCGCGCAATGCGCACGCGCTGCACTATTCGGGGGTCGCGTTCTTCCAGCAGCGCGATCACGCGAAGGCGCTCGAGCGCCTGCGCGCCTCCGTCAACCTCGACGGCACGAGCGCCGATGCGTGGTCGAACCTGGGCCTGCTGCTCACCACCATCGGCCACCATCGCGCCGCCGTGGAGGTGTACGAGCGCGCCGCGGCGATCGATCCCGCGCCCGAGATCCTCGCCAACATGGCCGCCGCGCAGCTCGCGTGGGCGCAGCCGGCAGCGGCCGAGGCCACCATCCGCCGCGCGGTAGGCAGCGATCCCGCGCACGCGAAATCCTGGTTCACCTTGGCGCTCGCGCTGCAGCCGCAAGGGCGGATGCTCGAGGCCCTCGATGCCGTCTCGCGCGCGGTATCGCTGGCGCCGGCCGAGGAGGGTTTCGCCGGGCTCAAGGCCCAGATCGAGAACGGCATCGGCGCACCCGACAAGGCGCGCGCCACGCTCGAGAAGGCGCTGCTGCGCCTGCCCATGGCGCTCGCGCTGCGCTTCGAGCTCGCGGGCCTTCACGAATACAAGCTCGGCGAGCCCGAAGCTGCGGTCGCGCAATACGAGCAGATCCTGCGCGTGGACCCGCGCCACGGGCCCGCGCTGTCGCAACTCGCCTTCCTGCGCGGGCGTCTCGCCGACTGGCGCGATCGCGCGACGCTCGTGCAGCGCTATCGCGCGGCGGTGGCGGCGCGCGCGCAGGCGCTGTCGCCCTTCGCCCTCCTGGCGCTGCCGTCCACGCGGGCCGAGCAGCGCGCGTGCGCGCGCCACTGGACGGCGCCGCTGGCCGGTGCCGCGAGCGAGGTGCCGCCGTTGCCCATGCGCGAGCGGCTGCGCGTCGGCTATCTGTCCGCCGACTTCCATACGCATGCCACCGCCTATCTCGCCGCGGGACTCTTCGAGCGGCACGATCGTTCGCGCTTCGAGGTCCTCGCCTACTCGACGGGACCCGACGATCGCTCGCCGATGCGCGCGCGCCTCGTGCGCGCCTTCGATCGCTTCGTGGACCTGCGCGACGCCGATCCGGCCACGGTGGCGCAGGCCATCCGCAACGACGGCATCGACATCCTCGTCGACCTGAAGGGCCACACGCAGGATGCGACGCCGATCGTGCTCGCGCACCGGCCCGCGCCGATCCAGGTCCACTACCTGGGCTACCCGGGCACGCTCGAAGGCGGGCTCGCGGATTACCTCGTGGGCGATGCGATCGTGACGCCGCCCGAACATGCTGCGGACTATTCGGAGGCGATCGTCACGCTGCCGGGCTCCTACCAGGTCAACGATCGCGAGCGGCCGGTCGCGGCAGCCCCGTCACGCGAGGCGCTCGGGCTGCCGCCGCGAGGCATCGTATTCGCGTGCTTCAACCAGACGTACAAGATCAATCCGGAGGTCTTCGACGCGTGGATGCGCATCCTGCGCGCGGCGGAAGGCTCCGTGCTGTGGCTCCTCGCGCGGCGCGACGACGAGCCGGCGGTGGCGAACCTGCGCCGCGAAGCGGAAGCGCGCGGCATCGATCCGGCGCGGCTCGTCTTCGCGCGGCACCGTCCCAATCCCGAGTACCTCGCGCTGTATGCGCACGCCGATCTCTTCCTCGACACCTGGCCCTACAACGCGCACACCACCGCGAGCGATGCGCTGTGGGCGGGCTGTCCCGTGCTCACGATCCTGGGCGACACGTTTGCCGGACGTGTGGCGGCGAGCCTCCTGCACGCGACGGGATTGCCGGGGCTGGTGACGGCGTCGATCGACGACTACGTGCGACGCGCGGTGGAACTCGCGAGCGAGCCTGCCGAGCGCGCCCGCCTGCGCGCGCATCTGGCGGACGCGGGCCGTGCTTCGCCGCTGTTCGATACCGCCGCCACCACGCGTGCGCTCGAGCGTGCCTACCTCACGATGGCGGAGCAGCACCGGCGCGGCGTGCGGGAGGCCTTCGTGGTCGCGTGACGCACAAGGCCGGCGCGCCCGTATCAGGACGCGGCAGGAGCCCGCTGCGAGAACGTGGCTACGCGGACCGCTTCAGTCGCCCGTGCGCAGGGCGTAGGCGGCGGCGGCGCCCGAGAGCGTGACCATCGCCACCGCCACGCCCGCGAGTCCCGCCAGCGATACCGGCTGGGTGGCGAAGAAGCGATAGCCCTCGCGGGCGATTTCCACGAGCGTTCCCGGCATCGCCACCGCGAGCGCTGCCGCGGCGGTGCCCCACAGCACGGCGACCGCCGGCTTGCGCCACGCCGGCACGGCCGGCCGCACGGGAATGGCGTGCATGACCTTCGCGGTGAAGCCGTCGTCGGGGATGTACGCGTCCCGCGTGGCGCGGGCGTCGCTGGCCAGGAGGCCATCGAGCCAGTCGTCGCCGGCAGCGGAGGGAGACAGGTCGCGATCCTGGGTCATGACGATCGAGCTTGCGTGCCGGACTCGGGCGCGTAGGCCGAAAGCGCCGCCTTCAGGCGCTGCTTGCCACGCAGCACGTGGGTCTTGACGGTGCCGACGGGGCAGCCCAGCACCCAGGCGGCTTCCTCGTGGGTGAGGTCATTATGGTAGCACTGCACGATCGCGGCCCGCTCGGCGTCGGGCAGCGTGGCCAGCGCGCGCTCGAGGTCGAGCTTCAGCGAGGCGCCGCGGGCGTGGTCGGCGTGCACGTCGTCTACATGCGGCATGGCGTCATCGTCCTCGCCGGCCACGTCGTCCACGCGGTCGCCCAGCAGCTCCTCCTTGCGCTTGCGCGCATCGGCGAGCCAGCAGTTGGTGGCGATGCGGTACAGCCACGTGGAGAAGCGCGCTTCCTGGCGAAACGATGCGAGATGTCGCCACGCGAGCACGAACGTCTCCTGCGCGAGATCGTCGGCCAGCGCGTGATGGCCCGCCGTGAGCTTGCGCAGGCATGCGCGCACGCCGGACTGGTGCCGCTTCACGAGCTCGCCGAAGGCGTGCTGGTCCTGCGCGACCAGCGCGCGGGCGATGAGCTGCGCATCGGTGAGCGCCGCACCGGTCACCGCTCAGCCTCGAGGCAAGGGCGTGGATCGACGAGGACATGGCGGAGGCATCCGGCACGCGGGCTCGCAGGCCGTCACTCGAATCCGGAGCCACGCGCGGGCGGCGGGGCCGACGGGCGCAGCGCGTTCATCGTGACCGCCGCCTGCCGGTCCTCGAAATACCACAGCGCGACGTAGCCCAGGCCCACGAAGAGAAGCACCAGGCCGACCCAGCCGGGCTGGCCGTCGTCGACCATGCCGTGCACCGACAGCGCGAGCCCGATCGTGCCCATCACGATGCCCTTGCGCAGGTCCGACCACGCCGCGCGCCGCGTCAGCACCTCCATCTGCTCGGCCGGGGGCAGGGCGCTGGCGGCGCGCACGATGTTGGCGTCCACCCGTCCCGAGGCGACCGACTGCAGCGCCTCGGCCGAGGGCACGACGCCCCTCTCGGCGAGCTGCAGCATCGTCTCGTTGTGCATGCGGCTCTTGCGGATCTTGTACCAGATCACGAGGGCGACGATGAGGATCGGCGTGAGGAACACGATGAACACGATCGCGGCCACGAGGGCCGCCAGCTGCGGCGCGCGCTCGAGGAAGTCCTCGAAGGAGGCATAGTGGCGCTCGGTGCCGTCGATGTTGACGTTGATTCCCTTCTCCTCGGCGGCCGCAGCCTGCCGGGCTTCCTCCTGCGCTTCGCGCACTGCGGCGGCCGCGGACTCGGCCGCCTTCTGCGCTTCGCGGGCGATTTCCCGTTGTGCCTCGCGGGTGGCGTCGCGGATGGCGTCGGCGATCTCCTTCGAGGTCGTCCGGTCCTGCGCCACGACCACGGGGGGGTAGGCCACGGCGGCGCGCACGGCCGACGGGTGGGGAAGCCCCGCCACGGCGAGCGCGGCGAGCAGGGCACCGCCCAGCACGAGGCGGCGGAAAAGGAGTGAAGGTCGAGGCATGGAAGCTCCGGGGTCGCGGCGTTCTGTCCGGTTGGATGCGACGGGCGCGGCGTCCGGATTCGCCGGGGTCCGCGGGCCGGGAGGGTCCCGCCTTCGAAAAGGGGCGCATGCTACTATCGCCGCAGCGTTTTCGTCACGTGGCGTGCGAGGCGGCGTCCAGGGCCGAGAAGAGACCCGCAACCGCCCCCGCCGCGCCCTCGTTGCCCCAGTAGCGTAGCCTCTTGCGCCGTTTCATGCTCGTTCAATCCGCCCCCGGGGCAGGGCTCGCCAGCATCCTGCCGCGCCTGTGCCGCCTCCTGGCCGAACGCATGGCCAAAGGCGTGGCCACGGCATTCGCCTGCGCCTGCGTCGTCCTGGCGCCGCTCGCGCACGCCCAGGACGACACGGTCACGCTCAATTTCGTCAATGCCGACATCGAGTCGGTGGTGAAGGCGGTCTCCGAGATCACCGGCCGCAACTTCATCCTCGACCCCAAGATCAAGGGGACGATCAACATCATCTCCTCGCGGCCGGTGCCGCGCAGCCTCGTCTACCCCACCTTGCTCTCCGCGCTGCGCCTGCAGGGCGTGACCGCCGTGGAGGGCAACGGCATCACCAAGCTCGTGCTGGAGGTCGATGCCAAGATGCACGGCTCCGACGTGGTGGAAGGCCGCGTGGGCGGCGGCGACCGCCTCACCACGCAGGTGATCACGCTGCGCTACGAATCCGCCGCGCAGATGGTCACGGTGCTGCGTCCGCTCATCACGCCCAACAACACGATCGCGGCATTCCCCGGCTCGAATGCGATCGTGATCACCGACTACGCGGAGAACCTGCGGCGCATCGAGAAGATCGTCGCCTCGCTCGACCAGGCGCCGGCGGGCGAGCCGATGCTGGTGACGCTGAAATATGCGTCGGCGCTCGACGTCGTGCCGCTGGTGCAGCGGCTGCTGGGCGCCGAAGCCACCACCGCGGCCGCCGGCGCGCAGGTGCCGCCGGGCGCGGATACCCAGCGCGTCACGATCGTGGCCGATCCGCGCAGCAACAGCGTGATGCTGCGCTCGGAGAATTCCGCGCGTGCCGCACGGGTGAAGGCGCTGGTCGAGCAGCTCGACACGCCGGGCCGTCCGGGCGGCAACATGTTCATCGTGTATCTCAAGAATGCCGAGGCCGCGCGCGTGGCGCAGACGCTGCGCGCGCTGATGACGGGGGGCGCGGACCTCGCGACCGCGCAAGCCGCGCCGTCCGCCATCGGCAACCAGCTGGGCGCGAGCAACAGCGGCGGCATGGCCCAGCCGGCCTCGGGCGCGGCGCCGAACACGCCGCCGGCCACCTCGTCGAATCCGTTCACGGGCGGTAGCGGCGGAGGCGGCGGCGCGATGCCGGGCGGGCTCACGATCCAGGCCGACACGGCGAGCAACGCGCTCATCGTGATGGGTCCGGAGCCGCTGTACAACAACCTGCGCGCGATCATCGAACGGCTCGACGTGCGGCGCGCGCAGGTGTTCGTCGAGGCACTGATCGTGGAGGTGGCCGCCGACAAGGCCGCCGAGTTCGGCATCCAGTGGCAGTTCCTGCAAGGGCTCGGGCGCGACGGCGTGCAGGGCTTTGGCGGCACCAACTTCGGTACCCGCGACAGCGGCGACAACATCATCGCGGGCAGCGCCGACATCACCACGCTGGGCCAGGGCTTGAACCTCGGCGTGATCAACGGCACGATCTCGCTCCCGGGCATCGGCACGCTGACGAACCTCGCCTTCCTCGCGCGCGCGCTCGAGCAGACGACGGGTGCGAACATCCTCTCCACGCCCACGCTCCTCACGCTCGACAACGAGGAGGCGCGCATCATCGTCGGCCAGAACGTCCCGTTCGTGACGGGGCAATACGCCACCACGGGCGGCACGAACACCGTGCAGCCGTTCCAGACCATCGAGCGCCGCGACATCGGCGTGCTGCTGCGGGTGAAGCCGCAGATCACCGAGGGCGGCACGATCCGCCTCGGCGTCTACCAGGAGGTGTCGCGCATCGAGTCGTTCACCACCGCGACCGGCCTCGTGCTGTCCAAGCGCGCGCTGGAGTCGTCGGTGGTCGTCGACGACAAGCAGGTCGCCGTGCTGGGCGGCCTCATCCAGGACAGCTTCTCCGATGGCTCGGATCGCGTGCCGGTGCTGGGCGACATCCCGGTGCTCGGCGCGCTCTTCCGCTATGACCAGCGCAAGCGGCAGAAGGTGAACCTGCTCATCTTCCTGAAGCCCACCGTGGTGCGCACCGACTGGCAGGGCAAGGCGATCACTTCCGAGCGCTACGAGTACATCATGAACGAGCAGCAGAAGAGCCGGCCCGAGTTCCGCTACTTCTGGCAGGACCAGAGCGTGCCCACGTTGCCGCCCGAGGGGGCGATGCCCGGCACGCGCGCGGGCGAGGTGCCGAGTACGCTCTCGCCGCCGCCACCGTCGGATACGCCGATGCTTCCGGGGCCGGTGACGGCCGGCAAGCCGGTGCCGTCACCCACGGCGCCGGGCGCGGCGATTCCCGGACTGGCGCCCGTCGCACCACCGCCGGCGCAGACCGCGCCTGCCGTGTCCGCGTCGCCGCCGCCAGCCCCTCCCGAGCCGCCGCCGGCGCAGACGACTCCGCTCGCGCCCGTGCCGTCGCCGGCATTGGCGCCGGCGCAGTAGCCTGCCGCACGCGGGGCGCGCCCCATGAACGCCCGGCGCAACGCGGCCTCCGCGGCTTCCTTCGCAGCGCAGATCCCCTACGCCTTCGCGCGCACGCACGGCGTGCTCGCGGCAGGCGTCGAAGGCGATGCCGTGGTGGTGCTGCTGCGACCCGATGCCACGCCGGATGGGCTCGCCGAGATCCGCCGCGTGCTGCAGCGCGCGCTCGTGACGCGCGCGATTTCGGCCGAGGCCTTCGCGCAGGAGCTCGCGCGCACCTACAACCAGGGCGCGCAGGCGAGCGCCGCCTTCGTGGTCGACGACCTCGCCCGCGAGAGCGACCTCGCGCGCCTCATGCAGGACATGCCGGTCACCGAGGACCTGCTGGACAGCAGCACGCAGGCCCCGGTGATCCGCATGATCAATGCGCTGCTGCTGCAGGCATTGCGCGAGCGCGCCTCCGACCTGCACTTCGAGCCTTACGAAGCGCGCTCGGTGGTGCGCTTCCGCATCGACGGCGTGCTGCGCGACGTGATCGAGCCGCCGCGCGCGCTGCACGCGGCGCTGGTGTCGCGCCTGAAGATCATGGCGAGCCTCGACATCGCCGAGAAGCGCCTGCCGCAGGACGGCCGCATCTCGTTGAAGCTCGGCGACAAGCAGGTCGACGTGCGCGTGTCCACGCTGCCCACCGGCCCCGGCGAGCGTGTGGTGCTGCGCCTGCTCGACAAGGAGTCCGCGCGCCTCGACCTCGAGGCGCTGGGCATGAGCGAAGCCGCGCGCGCGACGCTCGATCGCCTGATCCGCGAGCCGCACGGCATCGTGCTCGTGACCGGCCCCACGGGCTCCGGCAAGACCACCACGCTGTACGCCGCGCTCTCGCGCCTGCCGCGCGATGCGGTGAACATGATGACGGTGGAGGACCCGATCGAGTACGCGCTCGACGGCGTGGCGCAGACGCAGGTCAATCCGCGCATCGAGCTCGACTTCGCGCGCACGCTGCGCGCGATCCTGCGCCAGGATCCGGACGTGATCATGATCGGCGAGATCCGCGATCTCGAGACCGCGCAGGTGGCCGTGCAGGCGTCGCTCACGGGGCATCTCGTGCTCGCCACCGTGCATACCAACGATGCCGCCAGCGCGGTCACGCGCCTTGCCGACATGGGCGTGGAGCCGTATCTCGTGGCCTCGAGCCTCCTCGGCGTGCTGGCGCAGCGCCTGGTGCGCACGCTGTGCCCCGCCTGCCGCGTGGCCGCCGCGCCCACGCCGGGTGAGCAGAAGCTCCTGGCGGAGCTGGGCTTGCCGGCGGCAACACCCGTGTCCACCGCGCCCGGCTGCGAGGAGTGCAACCACACGGGCTTTCGCGGTCGCACCGGCGTGTACGAATTGCTCGTGGTCGACGACGGCGTGCGCCGCGGCATCCACGACGGCGCCGACGAGTACGCGATCCGCGCCGCGGGCGAGCGCGCCGGCATGACCACGCTGCGTGGCGACGGCGCGCGCTGGGTCGCGGGCGGCGTCACGTCGCTCGCCGAGCTCCTGCGCGTCACGCGCGCGGTCTAGTCATGGGTGCCTTTCGCTGGGAGGCCGTGGACGCGAGCGGGCGGGTGCAGCAGGGCTTGCTCGAGGCGGAGACCCCGCGCGCCGTGCGCGATCAGTTGCGCGCGGATGGCCTCACACCTACCGCAGTGGATGTCGCGCGCTCGCGCGGCGACGGTATCGCGCTCGTGCGCCTGCCGGCTGCACTACTCGCGATGACCACGCGCCAGCTCGCCACGCTCACGCTTTCCGGCATGCCGCTCGACCAGGCGCTCGCGGCGGTGGCCGAGCAGGCCGACGACGCGCGTGCCGCGAAGATCGCGGCGGAGCTGCGCACGCACGTGTCGTCCGGCGAATCGTTGCCGGCGGCCCTGGCGCGCTATCCGCGCACGTTCACGCCGCTGTATCGCGGCCTCGTGAGTGCGGGCGCGGAGACGGGACGCCTGGCCGAAGTGCTCGCACGGCTCGCCGATTACCTCGAGGCGCGCGAGGCGATGCGCCAGAAGGTGATCCTGGCGCTCATCTATCCCGCCGTGGTGACGGTGATCGCGTTCGGTGTGATCGCGGTGCTCATGGTGTATGTCGTGCCGCAGGTCGTGTCGGTGTACCAGCAGAGCCGGCAGACCTTGCCCTGGCTCACGCAGGCGCTCATCGCCACCAGCGCCTTCCTGCGCGCGACGGCGTGGCTGTGGGTCGCCGGTATCGCGGTCGCGCTGGTCGCCTTCGCCGTCGCGCTGCGCAATGCCGACTTCCGGCGCGGCTGGCATGCGTTCCTCCTGCGCCTGCCGGTGGCGGGGCGCCTCCTGCGCAGCCTCGACACGGCGCGCTTCGCGAGCACGCTCGCGATCCTCACCGGCAGCGGCGCGCCGTTGTTGCGCGCGCTCGACGCCGCGGCGGAAGTGGTGCGCCACATTCCGCTGCGCGAGGCCGCCGCGCGCGCGGCGGCGCTCGTGCGCGAAGGGGTGGCGCTGTCGCGCGCGCTGCGCGAGCAGAAGGTGTTTCCCCCCGTGCTCGTGCATCTCGTGGCCAACGGCGAGCAGAGCGGCCGCCTCGCCCCCATGCTCGAGCGCGCGGCCGAAGAGCTCGAGCGCGACGCCGAGCGGCGTCTCGCATGGCTTGCGGCCCTCCTGCAGCCCGCGCTCATCGTGATCATGGGCGCCATCGTGCTCGTGCTCGTCCTTGCCGTCATGCTGCCCATCGTGTCGATGAACCAGCTCATCAGGTGATTCAATGAGGTTACTTCTTGCTCTTGTCCCCTCTGCCACATTCGCGACCGCGCTGGCCGTGGCCGTCGGCACCGCAGCTTTCACCGCTTGGGTCGCTCCCGCCGCCGCGCAGAGCCTCCCCGCCAAGTTCGACCCGGCGCGCGATCCGGCGAAGGACGTGGCCGTCGCCGCCGCGGCCGCGAAGAAGGAGGGCAAGCGCGTGATCGTGGACGTGGGCGGCGAGTGGTGCTCGTGGTGCCACATCCTCGACCGCTTCATCGACGAGAACGCCGACATCCGTGCGCAGGTCGACCGCGGCTACGTGTGGGTGAAGGTGAACTGGTCCAAGGACAACAAGAACGAGGCCTACCTCTCGCGCTTGCCCGCGATCAAGGGCTATCCACACCTCTTCGTGCTCGACGCCGACGGCAAGCTCCTGCACTCGCAGGACACCGGCGTGCTGGAGTCGGGGAAGGGTTACGACAAGGCGAAGTTCGTCGGCTTCCTGCGGACGTGGTCGCCATGACGCACCGCTGCGTGTTCAACGCTTGAGGGCCAGCACGATGACGCCTGCGGCCACCAGCGCGATGCCGC
>CAZUGY010000005.1:61029-71009 GCA_964620265.1 uncultured Alcaligenaceae bacterium | reverse complement strand
CTCGCCCGTGCGCATCTCGGCGATCTTGCCGTGATGCAGCGCCATGCCGCCGATGAGCTGCACGTCGAAGTGGCGCATCGACAGCACGCGCTTGCCGGCCTCGCGGACCACGGCGAACGCCTCGGGCAGGACGGCGTCGAGCGACTCGCCGTTGGCCACGCGACCCTTGAGCTCCTCCGTCTTGTGGCGCAGTGCCTCGTCGTCGAGGGCGGCCATGGCGGGCTCGAGGCCATTGATCTGGCGCACGGCCTGGGTGTACTGCTTGAGCAGCCGCTCGTTGCGGGAGCCGAAGATGCGCGTGAGGATGTTGGAAATCATCGGAATGGGGCCGGAAAGGGCGCAAGCGGCGCCACGACAGGGTTACGTTCGGCCGGACCGCACGGAAAACAAGGGCGGACGACTCCAGGCGTTACGCAAAAAGGGCACGGCCGTGACGGCGTGCCCTTCGAACGGAACCGACCACCCCGGACTGCGGGGTCTCACGGAGGTGCCTCACTTGGATGCCTGGGCCTGCAGGAAGCGCGCGGGATTCTTGGGGGCTCCATTGAGACGCACCTCGAAATGCAGGTGGGGCCCCGTGGACCGGCCGGTGGATCCGACCGCTGCGATCTTCTGTCCGCGCACCACGAGGTCGCCTTCCTTCGCGAACAGCGCCGAAGTATGCGCGTAGCGCGAAACCAAGCCGTTACCGTGGTCGATTTCGATCATTTTACCATAGGCGGCGTGCCACTCCGCGAAGACGACCTTGCCGCTCGCCGTGGCCAGGATCGGCGTGCCGGGCTCGGCGGGAAAATCGATCCCCTCGTGCATCGACTGCTGGCCCGTGAACGGATCGATGCGATAACCGAAGTTCGACGAGAACCAGCCGTCCTGGATCGGAAACAGCGTAGGCATGAACTTGCGGTTGGCCGAATCGTGCACCAGCATCGCCTCGAGCACCGAGAACTGGTCCTGGCGCAGGCTCATTTCCTTCGCGAGCGTGTCGACGAGGCCACCGAACTGGGCCATGGTCAGGTTGCGCGACGGCAGCGAGGAAATCGCGCCCCCGCGGCCCGGCACCTTGCTGTCCATGCTCGGCAGCTCCGCCGGCTTCAGTCCCGCGGTGTGGGCGAGGCGCTCGCCCACGTTCTCGAGGCGCAGCATCTGCGCTTGCAGCTCGCCCAGGCGCACGGCCATGGCATTGAGATGACCCTGCACCCGCTCGTGGACCCTGGCGGCCTCCTCGCGCTGGTCGGCAAGCACGATGGCGGCGAGCAACGGATGTTGCGTGGCCGCGGCCCAGCGCAGCGTGATGAAGTTGAAGGCGAGGGTGAACGCCAGGAACACCACGAGCAACGCGATGCCGCCCACGGTCCAGTGACGCCAGTCGAGCGTGATCGTGCGCGCCCGCGCGTTGGCATCCGCGACAAGGATGATGTTCAAAGCTCAAGCCCCCCACCCTGACGCATGCGAGACTTCGGAAAGCCGGCGGACGACACTTCGTCCGGCCGGAACCGCGTTCCGGAATCCCGGCAGACACGTAAAGGCATCTCCCGTTGAAACCCACCCCGGTCCGACCCCTGCAGCGCGTCCTCGCGGAGGACGCGCAACTCGCGCAGTGGCACGAGCGGATGCAACGGGAGAACCAGCTGACTGCCGCCGTGCGGCGCTTGCTGCCGCGCGCGCTGGCCGATCGGGTACGGGTGGCGGAAGCCGCGCCGCCGTTGCTGCTCCTGGCGGTCCCGTCCGGTGCGGTTGCGACGGCGGTCCGCCAGCGATCACCCGACCTCCTCGCCGGCCTTCGGCGGGAAGGGGTGCACTTTACGCAATTAGAGGTGCGCGTGCAAGTCCGGGCGGAGCCCCCTGTACCCGAAAAACTTGCGTCTAATCAATATTCTACGATCGTCGCAGCCCCCTTGCGAGCGCTCGCCGAGCGGCTGCCGCCGGGGGGGCTGCGGGAGGCGGTGGCCCGTCTCGCCCGCCGCGGACGCTAGCGTTCAGGCCATGAGCACCAGTCGCTCGAAGGCGTAGAAGAGCATCGTGCCCACGAGGAGGGCCACGGTGAACTTGGCCACCTGCACGATGAACCGCAGGTAGCGGCGGTCACGCGTGAAGAAGTAGACGAGCGCGGCGACGATGATCGTGCCGAGCGCCAGGAACAGCAGGAGCCGGACGATCAGCATGGGGTCATCGATGGCGCAAGCGCGCGGCCCCAAGGTGAGACCCCGCATCCCGCTTCGGGGCGCATGCGAGGCATCAGCCGGCTTGCGGCGTCCAGTCGAGGAACGCGCCGGGGGCGGCGGCGGCGTCGCTGAACGTGGTGACGGTCCGGGCGTCGGTCCGGGCGAGGAGCTCGCGGCACAGCAGGTTGTTCAGGCCATGGCCGGACTTGTAGGCGGTGTATTGCCCGATCAGCGGGTGGCCGAGGAGGTACAGGTCGCCGATGGCGTCGAGCACCTTGTGGCGCACGAACTCGTTGTCGTAGCGCAGGCCTTCGGCATTGAGCACGCCGAACTCGTCGAGCACGATCGCGTTCTGCAGGCTGCCCCCCAGGCCCAGGCCCGCCGCGCGCATGGCATCGACGTCCTGCATGAAGGCGAAGGTGCGGGCGCGGGCGACCTCCTTGGCGTAGGAGTCGCTGGCGAAATCGACGACGACATTGCGATTCTCGGAGCCGAACACCGGATGCGGGAAATCGATGGTGAAGTCGAGGCGATAGCCGTCGAACGGCGTGAAGCGTGCCCACTTGTCGCCGTCGCGCACCTCCACCGTCTCGCTCACCCGCAGGTAGCGCTTGGGCGACTTCTGCTCGACGAGGCCGGCCGATTGCAGGAGGAAGACGAACGGGCCGGCGCTGCCGTCCATGATGGGGAGCTCGGGACCGGCGACGTCGACGTGCAGGTTGTCGATGCCCAAGCCCGCCAGCGCCGACATGAGGTGCTCGACGGTGGCGACGCTCGCGTCGCCGATGCGCAGCGTGGAGGCCAGGCGCGTGTCGCCCACGTTGGTGGCGAGCGCCGGCAGCGCGGGGGCATCGGGGAGATCGACACGGTGGAACACGATGCCCGTGTCGTCGCCCGCAGGACGCAGGCTGAGCTCCACGCGGGCACCGGTGTGCAGGCCCACGCCGGTGGTACGGGTGGGCTTCTTGAGCGTGCGTTGCTTGAGCATTGTGGTTTTATTCCCGCCGCGTCAACGGGTTAGCCTTCGAGTGTAGCACGGCAGCCGGCGTTCGGCCATGTCGCGTGGCGCGAATCCCTGCAGCATGTCGCGGCGCCGGGGAGCGCGCGGGCCGGCGGCGCGCGGGACGACACGATTCGCCGTCCCGCGAAAGCCGCCTTCGCTGCCATCCTAGTCCGCCTGCTTGCGCAGGAAGGCCGGTATCTCGGAGGCGTCGAACGACGGCGCGACCGACGGCTGCGCCGAGCTGCGGCCCTTGCGCATCACGGCGGGCTGGTCGAGGCGGTCGTAGTCGATCGTCTCCACCTGCACGCCCATGCCGTCGGTGCCCGTGCGCTCGACCACGCTGGTCTCGAACACCTCGAGCTTGGGGCGCGTCTTCTGCTGCTGGACCACTGCGCCGCCCAGGCCCGTGGCGATCATCGTCACGCGCAGGTTGTCGCCCATGCCGTCGTCGATCACGGTGCCCACGATCACCATCGCATCCTCGGCGGTGAACTCCTTGATGGTGTTCATCACCTCGTAGTACTCCTTCATCTTGAGGCCGGCGGAGGCGGTGACGTTCACCAGCACGCCGCGCGCACCCGCGAGGTTCACGTCCTCGAGCAGCGGGCTGCGCACCGCCTGCTCGGCGGCGAGCTTGCCGCGATCGGAGCCGTTGGCCGTGGCCGAGCCCATCATCGCCATGCCCACTTCGCCCATCACCGTGCGCACGTCGGCGAAGTCGACGTTCACGAGGCCCGGATTGTTGATGACCTCGGCGATGCCGGAGACCGCGCCGTGCAGCACGTCGTTGGCGGCGGCGTAGGCATCGAGCAGCGGGATGTCGTCGCCCAGCACCTGCATCAGCTTGTCGTTGGGGATGATGATGAGCGAGTCGACCTTCTTGGACAGCTCCTCCACGCCGGCGGCCGCCACGCGCTGGCGCTTGCCCTCGAACGCGAAGGGACGCGTGACCACGGCCACGGTGAGGATGCCGAGGCTCTTCGCGATGTCGGCGATGACCGGCGCCGCACCGGTGCCGGTGCCGCCGCCCATGCCGGCCGTGATGAAGAGCATGTCCGCGCCGCCGATCATCTCGGCGATGCGGTCGCGGTCCTCCATCGCGGCGTCGCGCCCGATCTCGGGCTTCGCCCCCGCGCCCAGGCCGCGCGTGAGCGTGGATCCGAGCTGCAGTTGCGTGGGTGCCGTGGAGCGCTTCAATGCCTGCGCATCCGTGTTGGCGCAGATGAAGTCCACGCCGGACAACCCCCGCGCGATCATGTGCTCGACCGCGTTGCCGCCGCAGCCGCCCACCCCGATGACCTTGATGACCGCGCCGTCGTCCTGGGTCGGGTCGATGATTTCAAACATGATGTGCTCCTTCTCCTGTCGATGTAAACCGATGAACCGCAATGCCCCGAGTCACTCTCGTTTTCGCTTTTTACTTCGCCTTTTCAGCGAAAAATCGACCGGCTTCGCCGGCGATTTTTCGGTAACTGTCATCCGAAAAAAGTAGGGGATCACTTTTTTCGGCCCGATTAGAAGTTCGCCTTGAACCACTGCCGCATCCGCTCCGCGGCGCCGCCGATCCCCGTCGTCTGCGCGCGTGCCGCCTCGCCGCGCAGGTACTGCTCGCGTCCCTCGAGCAGCAAACCCATGCTCGTGGCGTAGCGCGGGCTGCGCACCACGTCGGCGAGATGCCCCGCATAGGTCGGCACGCCCACGCGCACGGGTACGTGGAAGACTTCCTCGCCGAGCTCCGTCATGCCCTGCAGCAGCGCCGAGCCGCCGGTGATCACCACGCCCGACGAGATCATTTCCTCGAAGCCGCTGCGGCGCACTTCCGATTGCACGAACTGGAAGAGCTCCTCGATGCGCGGCTCGATCACCTCGGCGAGTGTGGCGCGCGAGAGCTTGCGCGGCGCGCGATCGCCCACGCCGGGAACCTCGATCACGTCGTTGGGATCGGCGAGCTGGCGCAGCGCACAGCCGAAGCGCACCTTGAGCTCCTCGGCCTCCTTGGTGGGCGTGCGCAGCGTCATCGCGATGTCGTTGGTCACCTGGTCGCCGGCGATCGGGATCACGGCCGTGTGGCGGATCGCGCCGTTGACGTAGACCGCGATGTCGGAGGTGCCGCCGCCGATGTCGATGAGGCATACGCCGAGGTCCTTCTCGTCGTCGGAGAGCACGGCGGTGGCGGAGGCGAGCGGCTGCAGGATCACGTCGCGCACCTCGAGGCCGCAACGGCGGATGCACTTGGTGATGTTCTCCACGGCGGAGACGGCACCGGTCACGATGTGCACGTCGACTTCCAGGCGCACGCCGCTCATGCCGAGCGGCTCGCGCACGTCCTCCTGGCCGTCGATGGTGAACGACTGCGGCACGATGTGCAGGATCTGCTGGTCGTTGGGAATCGGGATCGCCTTGGCGGTGTCGACCACGCGGTCGATGTCCGCCTGCGTGACCTCCTTCTCCTTGATCGCCACCATGCCGTGCGACTGGTAGCAGCGGATATGGCTGCCCGCGATGCCGGTGTAGACCTCCTTCACCTGGCATTGCGCCATGAGCTCGGCCTCCTCCATCACGCGCTGGATGGAGGCCATCGTGGCCTCGATGTTGACCACCACGCCTTTCTTCAGGCCCCGCGCGGGCTGGTGGCCGAGGCCGATGATCGAGAGCTCCCCCTCGGGCGTGACCTCGGCCACGATCGCGACGATCTTGGACGTCCCGATGTCGAGCCCCACGATCACGTTCTTGCTGTCCTTCATGTACCGTCCCGTTCCTCTTGCATTGCGTGATGCATCCGTTCGTGCGTCGCGTTCACCGGCCTGACCTTGGCGCTCATGCCGCGGGCTTCGCGCCCTTTTCGCGGAACGCGGGAACGCGCGCCGCGAATCCGTTGCGATAGCGCAGATCCACCGCCTCCACCTTCGTGCCGGCGCGCTCCAGGGCGCCCAGCGTGCGTGCATGCGCACTCACGAAGCGCGCGAGCCGGCCGTCCGGATCGTCGCGGCCGAGCTCGAGCGTGAGCGGGCCGGCGGCGCCTTCGGCGCGCAACCGCCATCCGCCGCGCGCGGACAGGCGCACGTCGGTGAGCTGCAATCCGAGCGGCCGCAGCGCATCGCCGAAGCTGCGATAGCGCTCCACCATCTCGCCGGCGCGCAGCTCCGGTCCTTCGAAGCGCGGCAGCACGTCGCGCGACTCGGCCGTGAACACGTCGCCGCGCTCGCTCACGAACTGGCCCTCGTTGAAGCGCGCGAGCGGTTCGTGCTCGTCCACGGTGATCTCGAGGCGATCGGGCCACTGGCGGCGGATCGCCACGTCGCGCACCCACGGCACCTGCGCGAGTGTCGCGCGCGCACGGGCGAGGTCGAGCGTGAAGAACGTGCCGGAGAGATCGTCGCGGATCACCGCCTCGAGCTGGGCCGCATTCGCGCGCGTGAGCGGGCCGGTGACCACGACTTCGTTGAAGGCGAACGCGGGTGCGCGCACGACGAAGGCGATCGCCGCCACGGCCAGTCCCAGCACCGACAGGATCGCGAGCGTGAAGGCCAGCGCATTCATCTGGCGCGCGTCATCCCACATGCGTGCCTCGCAGGATCTCGACGCAGAGGTCCGGGTAGGACATGCCGGCCGCCTTCGCGGCCATCGGCACGAGGCTGTGGCCCGTCATGCCGGGCGAGGTGTTGACCTCGAGCAGCGAATAGGTGCCGTCCGGTCGCAGGATGAGGTCGACGCGGCCCCAGCCCGTGCAGCCCACGAGGTCGAAGGCACGCAGGCACGTGGCGCGGATCTCCATCTCCATCGCGTCGGGCAGGCCCGCGGGGCAGATGTACTTCGTCTCGTCGGAGAAGTACTTGCTGTGATAGTCGTAGTTGCCGTCGGGTGCCTCGATGCGGATCAGCGGCAGCGCGCGCCCGTTCACGATCGAGGCCGTGAGCTCCTGCCCGGTCACGAACTCCTCGACGAGCACGAGCGGGTCGTGTTCCGCCGCGGCGGTGTAGGCCACCGCAAGCTCGTCGTGGTCGGCGCTGGCGACCTTGGTGATGCCGATCGTGGAGCCTTCGCGCGCGGGCTTCACGATGAGCGGAAGGCCCAGCTCGGCGATCACGCGCATCCAGTCGGTGTCGGCATCCACCACGCGGTAGCCGGGCGTGGGGATGCCGCCTGCTTCCCACACGAGCTTGGTGCGCCACTTGTCCATGCCGAGTGCGGAGGCCATCACGCCGCTGCCGGTGTAGGGGATGCGAAGCGTCTCGAGCGCGCCCTGCACGGTGCCGTCCTCGCCGAAGCGGCCGTGCAGCGCGATGAAGACGCGGGCGAAGCCCTCGCGCTTCAAGTCCCACAGGTCGCGCTCGGCGGGATCGAAGGGATGCGCGTCCACGCCCTTGTCCCGCAACGCCGCGAGCACGCCGTGGCCGGACATGAGGGAGACCTCGCGCTCCGCGGAGGGGCCGCCCAGGAGCACCGCGACCTTGCCGAAGTCGTCGTGGCTCATTCGCCGGTCCCCCGCGCGGCCGGCGCGTGCTCACCCACGATGCGCACCTCGGCCTCGAGCTCGATGCCGGTCCTCTCATGGACGGTCGCGCGCACGAGCGCGATGAGTGCCTCGATGTCGGCGGCTGAGCCGGCGCCACCGGGATTGACGATGAAATTCGCGTGCTTCTCGGACACCCGCGCGCCGCCGATCGCGCGGCCCTTCAACCCGCTGCTCTCGATCAGCCGTGCGGCGTGATCGCCCGGCGGATTGCGGAATACGCTGCCGGCATTGGGCAACGACAGCGGCTGCGTGGCGATGCGCCGTGACAGCAACTCCTTGATGCGGGTGCGCGCGGCGGGCGAATCGCCTTGCGGAAAGCGGAACCAGGCGCCCGTGAAGATCTCCGGCGACGATTGCGGTGCGCGCGCGCGTACCGTGCGATAGCCGATGTCGTAATCCGCGGGCTCGCGCAGCACGAACGTGCCGTCGCGCAGCAGCACCTCGACGCGGGCGACGTGGCGCCAGGTCTCGCCGCCATGGCAACCGGCATTCATCGCGAGCGCGCCCCCCACGGTGCCCGGGATGCCGGCGAGGAACTCGGCTTCGGCGCAGTAGTGGGTGGCGGCAAAGCGCGCGAGCTTGGGGCTTGCCGCACCGGCGTCGGCGTAGACCAGGCCGTCGGCTACCGCGAGCGCGGCGCCGGCGTCGTGCATCACCACCACGGCGCCGCGCAGGCCGCCGTCGCGCACGAGCGTGTTGCTGCCGAGGCCCAGCACGGTGACGGGCATGCCGGCGGGCAGCCTGCGCAGGAAGATGGCGAGGTCGTCGCGGCCGGCCGGGAGGTAGAGAAGCTGCGCGCGGCCGCCGGCGCGCCAGCTCGTGTATTTCGCGAGCGGCGCATCGTGCGCGAGCTTCCCGCGCAACGCTTCGAAGTGCTGCGGCTCGGCCATCATCATTGCGTCCCCGCGCCGGCAGCGAGTTGGGCGGCCACACCCCCGATCGAGCCCGCCCCCATGGTCACGACGACGTCGCCGTCGTGCAGCACCGCGCGCAACGACGAGGGCAGCGCGCCGATCTCCTCGACGAACACGGGCTCGACCTTGCCGGCCACCCGTACCGCGCGCGCCAGCGCGCGTCCGTCGGCGGCCACGATCGGCGCCTCGCCCGCGGGATAGACGTCGGCGAGCACCAGCGCGTCGACGGTGGACAGCACGGCGACGAAGTCCTCGAACAGGTCGCGCGTGCGCGTGTACCGATGCGGCTGGAAGGCGAGCACGAGGCGCCGGCCCGGAAAGCTCGAGCGTGCGGCCTCGAGCGTGGCGGTCATCTCGACGGGATGGTGGCCGTAGTCGTCGATCAGCGTGAACGCGCCCCCGCCCGCGAGCGGGACTTCGCCGTGACGCTGGAAGCGGCGGCCGACGCCGCGGAACTCCGCGAGCGCGCGGGCAATGGCAGCGTCGGCCACGCCGGCCTCGCGGCCCACCGCGATCGCGGCGAGCGCGTTGCGCACGTTGTGCACACCGGGGAGCGCCAACTCCACGGCGAGGTCGGGCACGCTCTTCGCGCGCGCCGTGAAGCGCATGCGGCCACCCACGTTGGTGATGTCGGTGGCGCGCAGGTCGGCGTCGTCGGCGAGGCCGTAGGTCACGAGCGGCTTGGCGACGTCGGGCAGGATCGCGCGCAGGTTGGCGTCGTCGATGCACACGACCGCGACACCATAGAACGGCAGGCGCTGCAGGAAATCCACGAAGGCGCGCGTGAGGCGCGAGAAGTCGTGGTCGTAGGTCTCCATGTGGTCGGCGTCGATGTTGGTGACGACCGCCACGACCGGCGAGAGGTAGAGGAAGGACGCATCCGACTCGTCGGCCTCGGCCACCAGGAACTCGCCGCTGCCGAGGCGCGCGTTGGCGTCGGCGGACAGGAGCCGCCCGCCGATCACGAACGTGGGATCGAGGCCGCCTTCGGCGAGCACCGAGGCCACGAGGCTCGTGGTCGTCGTCTTGCCGTGGGTGCCGGCCACGGCGATCCCCTGCTTCAGGCGCATGAGCTCGGCCAGCATCAGCGCGCGCGGCACGACGGGGATGCCGCGCCCGCGCGCCGCCAGCACTTCCGGATTGTCGGCCGCCACCGCGGTGGACACGACCACCGCATCCACGTCGGCGATGTTGCCCGCCGCATGGCCCGCGACGATGCGCACGCCGAGGCGCGCGAGGCGCTGCGTGGCCGCGTTGGCGGACAGGTCCGAGCCGGACACGACATAGCCCTGGGTCGCGAGCACCTCGGCGATGCCGCTCATGCCGGCACCGCCGATGCCCACGAAGTGCACGCGCTTGACCTTGTGCTTCACGCGCGCCCTCCG
>CAZUGY010000005.1:33092-60929 GCA_964620265.1 uncultured Alcaligenaceae bacterium | reverse complement strand
CCGAACGACAAGCACACGTCGGCCACGCGCGCCGCGGCATCGCGCTTGCCGTGCGCATAGGCGGCCTCCGCCATCGCGAGGCACGCCGCGCGATCGAGCGCACCGATCCGCGCGAGGAGCCGTTCGGCTGTGAGCGTGTCCTGCGGCTCCTTCCAGGCGGCGCCCGCGTCGACGAGGAACTGCGCATTGGCGCTCTGCTCGTCGGCGATGGCGCCGGGCAGCGGAACCACGAGCGCGCCGAGCCCCACGGCGGCGAGCTCCGATACGGTGAGCGCACCGCCGCGACAGATCACGAAGTCGGCCCACGCGTAGCGTGCCGCCATGTCGTCGATGAACGCCACGCACTCGCCGTCCACACCGGTTTCGCGGTACGCCGCGCGCAATGCCTCGATGTGGCGCTCGCCCGCCTGGTGCACGATCTGCGGCCGATGCCCGGGCGGAAGCTCCGCGATGGCCTGCGGCACGAGGGTGTTGAGCGCCTGCGCGCCGAGGCTGCCGCCGACGACGAGAAGACGCAGCGGTCCGCTGCGCCCGGCAAATCGCGCGGCAGGCGCCGGCAAGGCGCACACCGCATCGCGCAGTGGATTGCCCACCCACTCCACGATCTTCGCGTGCTTGCCGCGCAAGGCCTGCGGAAAGCCCAGCAGGATGCGATCGGCGCCGTGCGCCAGCACGCGCGTGGCGAGCCCCGCCACCGCATTGGAATCGTGCAGCACGACCTTCCGGCCTGTGGCCGTTCCCATGAGCCCGCCGGGAAACGAGGCGAAGCCGCCGAAGCCCAGCACCACGTCGGGCATCCGGCGGCGGATGATCGCGCGCGCCGCAAGGCACGCGGCCAGCAGCGCATACGGCCCGAGCAGAAGCGTGCGCAAGCCCTTGCCGCGCACGCCGCGGAAGGAGATGCCCTCGAATTCCACGCCGTGCTGCGGCACGAGCTTCGCCTCGATGCCCTCGCGCGTGCCGAGCCAGGACACGCGCGCGCCGCGGGCCACGAGCTTGGACGCGACCGCGAGTCCCGGGAAAACGTGTCCGCCCGTGCCGCCGGTGGTGATCATCACGTTCATCGCGCGCGGCCCCTCACACCGTGAACCCGCGGAGGAGCCGCCGGTTCTCGTAGTCGATGCGCAACAGGATCGCGAGCGCCAGGCAGTTGGCGACGATGCCGCTGCCGCCGAAGGACAGGAGCGGCAGCGTGAGGCCCTTGGTCGGCAGCACGCCCATGTTGACGCCGATGTTGATGAAGGCCTGCACGCCGAGCCACACGCCGATGCCCTGCGCCACGAGTGCGGCGAACGGCCGCTCGAGGCGCGCCGCCTGGCGGCCGATGCCGTAGGCCCGGAAGAGCACCCACATGAAGAGCGCGATCACGACGGACACGCCCACGAAGCCCAGCTCCTCCGCGATCACGGCGAGCAGGAAGTCGGTGTGCGCCTCGGGAAGGAACAGGAGCTTCTCCACACTCGAGCCCAGCCCCACGCCGAACCATTCGCCGCGGCCGAAGGCGATGAGCGAGTGCGAGAGCTGGTAGCCCTTGCCGAGCGGATCGGACCACGGATCGAGGAACGCCATGAGACGCTGCAGCCGATAGGGCGCGGCCACGAGGATGCCGGCGAGCGCGACCGGCAGCAGGAGCGCCAGGCCCAGGAAGAGTCGCCAGTCGAGGCCGCCGAGGAACAGGATGCCGAAGGCGATGGCCACGATCACCACGAAGGCGCCGAAATCCGGCTCGAGCAGCAGCAGGCCACCGACCACGACCATCACCGCGAACAGCGGCAGCAGGCCGCGCAGGATCGTCTGCCGCAACGGCTGCTCGGCGTGCAGGAACGCCGCGCGCCGCACGGCATAGCTCGCGGCGTAGAGCACGACCGCGAGCTTCATGAACTCGGACGGCTGCACGTTCACCACCACGAGCGAGAGCCAGCGGCGCGAGCCGTTGACCGAGCGGCCGATGCCGGGTACGAGCACCAGCACGAGCAGCACGATGCCGGCGATGAACAGCCACGGCGCCAGGCGCTCCCACGCGCGCATCGGCACCTGCAGCGCCACCGCCGCGGCAACGAGCCCCACGGCCACGAACATCGCGTGGCGGGCGAGGAAGTACCACGCGCGATTGCCCGTGTGCACCGATACCTCGGCACTGGCGATCGACGAGGAATACACCATCACGAGGCCGATCGCGAGCAGCAGCAGCGTGGCCCACGCGAGCGACGCGTCGTAGGGCGCGAGCGTGCGCGTGGCGGCACCGCGCGCGGTGGGCGCCTCGGGCCGCAACACGCGCAAGGGCCGCGGGCGGAGCGCGGGCGCATCGGCGGTGACGGCCTTACGCATGGTGCGCCATTTCCGCGAGACGGGATTTCACGCGCGCGGCAAAGCGCTCGCCCCGCTCGACGTAGTTCGTGAACTGGTCGAGGCTCGCGCACGCCGGCGACAGCAGCACGGCATCGCCGGGGGTGGCGAGCTCCATCGCCCGGTCGACGGCGCGATCGAGGGTGCCGGCGATCTCCACGCGCGCCGGCGTGCCTTCGAGCGCCCGCGCGATGATGGGCGCGTCGCGCCCGATGAGGAGCACCGCGCGGCAATCGGCGTCGACCGACGATTTCAGCGGACGGAAGTCCTGCCCCTTGCCGTCGCCGCCCGCGATGAGCACCGCGGGACGCTCGATGCCGTCGAGCGCCGCCTGGGTGGCGACGACCGTGGTGGCCTTCGAGTCGTCGATGTAGGCGATGTGGTCCGCCTCCACCACGCGTTGCATGCGATGCGGTAATCCCTCGAACGCCGCGAGCGCCTCGAGCACGCCGCGATCGATGCGTGCCACGTTCGACGTCAGCGCGAGCGCGGCGAGCGCATTGAGCGCATTGTGACGGCCGAGCAGATGCAGCGAGTCGATGGGCACGAGCAGCGCGCCGCCGCGCGCGAGCCACGTGGTCTCCTCGAAGCGCACGAGGCCCCACTCGCCCTCGCCCGCGGGCACGCTCACGCCGAACGACTCGATCGTGCGTCCCGGGAGGCGCATCGCGAGCGAGCGCGGATCGTCGCGGTTCACGACCTGCACGCCGCCGTGGGCGAAGATGCGCGCCTTGGCGGCGGCGTAGGCTGCGAGGTCGTCGTAGCGGTCGAGATGATTGTCGGTGACGTTGAGCACGCACGCGGCGAGGGGGGCGAGCGACGACGTGGTCTCGAGCTGGAAGCTCGACAGCTCGAGCACGAACACGTCGGGCCAGCGCTCGCTGGCGATGGGGCCATCGAAGCGGTCGAGCACGTCGAGCACCGCATCGCCGATGTTGCCTGCCACCACGGTGGCAAGACCCGCGGCGCGGCAGAGCGTTCCGGTGAGCGCGGTGACCGTGGTCTTGCCGTTGGAGCCGGTGATCGCGAGCACCTTCTGGTCCGGGCGCAGTGCCCGCGCGAAGAGCTCGATGTCGCCCACGAGCTCGGCGCCGCGCGCGACGGCTTGCGCGATCGCCGGCTGGTCACGGGCCACGCCCGGGCTGATCGCGATGAGGTCGGCGCCCTCGAAGGTGGCGGCAGACAGCGGTCCCGTGGCGAGCGGCACGTCCGGCAACTGCATGGCGAGGTCCGCCGCCAGCGGCGGCGCCGCGCGCGTGTCGGCCACGCGCACCGCGGCGCCCTCGCGCACGAGGTAGCGCGCGAGCGAGAGCCCCGTCAATCCGGCCCCGAGCACCACGGCATTGCGATCGGCGTAGCGCATGGTCAGCGCAGCTTCAACGTGGAAAGGCCGAAGAGCACGAGCAGCATCGTGATGATCCAGAAGCGCACCACGACCTGGTTCTCCTTCCAGCCCTTCAGCTCGAAGTGATGGTGGATCGGCGCCATGCGGAACACCCGCTTGCCGCGCGTCTTGAACGAGATGACCTGGATCATCACGGAGAGCGTCTCCACCACGAACACGCCGCCCATGATGAGCAGCACGATCTCCTGGCGCACGATCACGGCGATCGTGCCGAGCGCGGCGCCCAGTGCCAGCGCGCCCACGTCGCCCATGAACACGTCGGCGGGATAGGCGTTGAACCAGAGGAAGCCGAGTCCCGCGCCGCCGATCGCGCCGCAGATCACCGCGAGCTCGCCCGCGCCGGGAATGTGTGGAAAGCCCAGGTAGCGCGCGAAGATCGCATTGCCGATCACGTACGCGAAGATGCCGAGCGCCGACGCAACCATCACCGTGGGCATGATCGCGAGGCCGTCGAGGCCGTCGGTGAGGTTCACCGCATTGCTCGTGCCCACGATCACGAAGTAGGTGAGCGCGATGAAGCCCCACACGCCGAGCGGATACGACACGGTCTTGAAGAACGGCACGATGAGGTCGGCGCGCGCGGAGAGGTCCGCCGAGAAGCCGCTGGCCACCCAGTCGGAGAAGAGGCGGACGAACTGCGGCGTGCTGTCGGCCGACACCGAGAACGCAAGGTAGACCGCCGCGACGAAGCCGATCGTCGATTGCCAGAAGAACTTGGCCCTGGCCGACAGTCCCCTGGGATTGCGGTAGACGACCTTGCGCCAGTCGTCGACCCAGCCTACGGCGCCGAAGCCCAGCATCACGAGGAGCACCACCCACACGAAGCGGTTGGCGAGGTTGCCCCACAGGAGCGTGGTGATGCAGATCGCCACCAGGATCAGCGCACCGCCCATGGTGGGCGTGCCGGCCTTGGCGAGGTGCGTCTGCGGCCCGTCGTCGCGCACCGACTGGCCGATCTTCATCCGCGACAGCCACGCGATCATGCGCGGGCCGATCACGAACGAGATCACGAGCGCCGTCATGGTGGCGAGCACGGCGCGCAAGGTGATGTAGCCGAACACGTTGAAGGCGCGGGCATGCGGCTCCAGCCACTCGGAGAGGAGGAGGAGCATCAGTGCGCCCCCTCGCCGCGTCCCGTGAGCGTTGCCACCACGCGCTCCATGCGCATGAAGCGCGAGCCCTTCACGAGGATCGTCACGCCGGGGCCGGCCTCGGGAACGAGCGCCGTGCACAGCGCCTCGGCGTCCGCAAAATGCGCTGCATCCGCGCCGAAGGCCGTCGCGGCCTCGGCGGCCATGTCGCCCAGCGCATAGAGCCGGTCGATGCCGCGCTCGCGCGCATAGGCGCCGATCTCCCGGTGGTACGCGGGACCCTGCGTGCCGACCTCGCCCATGTCGCCCATCACGAGCACGCGGGGCCTGGGCGCTGCGGCGAGCACGTCGATCGCGGCGCGCATCGAATCGGGATTGGCGTTGTAGGTGTCGTCCAGCACATGCGCACCGCTCGCGGCGGGCAATGCGACGAGTCGCCCCGCCACCGGACGGAAGGCGGCGAGCCCGCGCTTCACCGCGGCAAGCGAGGCACCGGCGGCCATGGCCGTGGCCGCGGCCGCCAGCGCATTGCGCGCCATGTGCAGCCCGGGAGCGGCGAGCGCGACGTGCGCATGGCCGATCGGCGCGTTGAGCGCGAGCATGCTGCCGGTCGCATCCATGCGCACGGTGGCGGTGACCTCGGCCTGCGGATCGAGGCCGAACGTGGTCACGCGCGCGCCGGCACGTGCTGCGGCCTCGCGCCACACGGCCACGCTCGCGTCGTCGGCATTGACTACCGCCACGCCGCCTGCGGCGAGGCCGGCGATGGCATCGGCATGCTCCGCCGCGACCTCCGCCACGCTCGCCATGAACTCCTGGTGCTCGCGCTGCGCGTTGTTGACCGTCACGATCGTGGGCCGCGCCACGGCGACGAGGTCGCGCGTCTCGCCGCGATGGTTCATGCCGAGCTCGACCACTGCCGCACGATGGCGGGAGGCCAGGCGCAGCAGCGTGAGCGGCAATCCGATGGCATTGTTGAGGTTGCCGCGCGTGGCGAGCACGTCGTCGGCGCCGAATTCCTCGCGCAGGATCGCCGCGATCATTTCCTTCACGGTGGTCTTGCCGTTGCTCCCCACCACCAGGGCGAGGGGAAGCGTGAACTGCGCGCGCCAGTGCGCGGCGAGGCGGCCGAGCGCGGCCAGCGGATCGTCGACGGCGATGAGCGAGCCGCGCAGGCCGGCGGCGCGATCGCCGGCCACGAGCGCGGCAGCGGCGCCCTGCGCGAGCGCAGCGGCGACGAAGTCGTGGCCGTCGAAGCGCTCGCCGCGCAAGGCGACGAAGAGATCGCCCTCGCGCAGGTCGCGGCTGTCGGTGGTCACGCGCAGGAAGGGCACGCTGGCACCGAGCGAGCGGCCCTGCACGACGCGCGCGGCCGTGGCGGTGTCCATCATGCGTCGCTCCACGTGGCGAGCGCGACGCCCGCCTCGTGCGCATCGGAGAAGGGGATCCGCTCGCCCATGCGCTCCTGGAAGGTCTCGTGGCCCTTGCCGGCCACGAGCACGACGTCGTCCTTGCCCGCGTGCGCGATGGCCTGCGCGATGGCGATGTGGCGATCGACCTCGATCGCCCAGCCGCGGTGGCCCGCGTCGAGCACGCCCTTGGTGACTTCCTGCGCGATGGCGAGCGGGTCCTCGCTGCGCGGGTTGTCGCTCGTGACCACGATGCGGTCCGCGTGCGCGGCCGCCACGGCGCCCATCTGCGAGCGCTTGCCGGGATCGCGATCGCCGCCGCAGCCGAAGACGCATACGAGCTTGCCGCCGTGGCCCGCCGCGGGCCGCAGCGCCACCAGCACTTTCTCCAGGGCATCCGGCGTATGCGCGTAGTCGATGACCACGAGCGGCTTGCCCTCGCCGCCCAGGCGCTGCATGCGGCCCGCGGGCGCCTCCAGCGTGCCCAGCACCTCGACGGCGCGGGCGAGCGGGACGTCGGAGGCGAGCAGCACGCCGAGCACACCCAGGAGATTCTGCGCATTGAAGGCACCCACCACCGGCGAGCGCAGCGTGGCGCGGCCCCAGGGCGTGGCGACGTCGAGGACGATGCCGCTGCGGTCCACCGACACGGGCATCGCCACGAGGTCCGCGGCACCCAGGCCATAGGTCAGCACCTTCTGCCCGCGGGCGCGCGAAGCGTCGACCAGGCTGCGGCCGAAGAGGTCGTCGGCATTGATCACCGCCGTGCGCAGGCCCGGCCAGGCGAACAGCCGCGCCTTCGCGGCGCCGTAGGCGGCCATCGTCTTGTGATAGTCGAGGTGGTCGCGCGTGAGGTTCGTGAAGAGCGCGACGTCGAAGGCCGCGCCATTGACGCGCCCCTGCTCGAGCCCGTGCGACGAGACCTCCATCGCCACTGCGCGGGCACCCGCGGCGCGGAGCTGCGCGAGGAGCGCGTGCAGCGCCGTGGCGTCGGGCGTGGTGTGCGCCGACGGCGAGAGCGCGCCGACGAGGCCGTTGCCGATGGTGCCCACCACCGCCGCGCGCGTGCCGCAGGCATCGAGCGCCTGCGCGATCCACTGCGCGCACGACGTCTTGCCGTTGGTGCCGGTCACGCCCACCATCCACAGCTGTCGCGACGGGCTGCCGTAGATGAAGTCGGCGATGACGCCCACGCGTTGCTGCAGTCCCTCGATCCCGGCATTGGGCGTGGCGAGCGCCGCATCCCACTGGAAGCCGCGCGCTTCCCACAGCACGGCCGACGCGCCACGCGCGATCGCATCGGGGATGAACGTGCGCCCATCCACCGATCCGCCCGGATACGCCGCGAACGCCACCCCCGGCTCCACGCGACGGCTGTCCGCGGTGATCCGGCGCGGATGGGCACCGAGGCGCGCGAGCAGTGCCGCCACGTCGAAGTCGCGCGCGACGTCAGGCACGGCGGGCCTCGCGGGGGCGACGCGGTTGCAAACGGGCACGATCACCGGCACGCACGATCGTCATCACGTCTCCTCGTGCACTTCCATGCCGTCCACGGGCAGGATGACGTTGTCGACAGGGGCATCGGTGGGCACGCCGAGCGTGCGCAGGGCCGAGCCCATCACGTTCGAGAACACGGGACCCGCGACGGAGCCGCCGTAGTACTGGCCGCCGGCCGGCTCGTCGATCATCACCGCCACCACGAGACGCGGCGCCGACGCGGGCGCGAAGCCCACGAACGACGACACGTACTTGTTGGCGGCGTAGCCCTTGCCCTCGAGCTTGTGCGCGGTGCCCGTCTTGCCGGCCACGCGATAGCCCGTGACCTGTGCCTTGGGCGCCGTGCCGCCCGGCAGCACCGCGAGCTCGAGCATGTGCCGCACGGCGAGCGCGGTGGTGGGCGCGATCACCTGCCGCCCCTCGACCTTGCCTTCGGTGCGCAGCAGCGTCACCGGCTTCACCTGCCCATCGGTGGCGAACATCGTGTAGGCACGCGCGAGCTGCACGAGGCTCACCGAGATGCCATGGCCGTAGGCCATCGTCACCTGCTCGATGGGCTTCCAGGTCTTCGGCGGGCGCACGCGGCCGCCGACCTCGCCGGGAAAGCCCGTGCGCGGCGCCGTGCCGAAGCCCACGCCCGAGAACATCTGCCACATGGTCTCGGGTTGCATCATGAGCGCGATCTTTCCCGAGCCCACGTTCGACGACTTCTGGATCACCTGCTCCACCGTGAGCGCACCGGCGGGATGCGCATCGCGGATCGTGTTGGGGCCGATCGTGAGCGAGCCGTTGCCGGTCTGGATCACCGTGTCGGGCCGCACCTTGCCCGCCTCGAGCGCCGCGGCGATGGTGAAGGGCTTCAACGTCGAGCCCGGCTCGAAGATGTCGGTGAGCGCGCGGTTGCGCATCTTCTCGCGCGCGACCTTGTCGCGGCGATTGGGGTTGTAGGTGGGCCAGTTGGCGAGCGCCAGGATCTCGCCGGTCGCCACGTCCAGGATCACGAGCCCGCCGGCCTTCGCCTTGTTCGCCTCGACCGCGGCTTTGAGCTCGCGGAAGGCGAGGTACTGCAGGCGCGTATCGATGGCGAGTGCCAGGTCGCGCCCGGCCTGCGGCGCGCGGATCGCCGCGACGTCCTCCACCGCCTCGAAGCGGCGGTTGATGATCACGCGCCGGCTGCCCGGGATGCCCGCGAGCCATTGCTGCTGCGCGAGCTCCATGCCTTCCTGGCCCGCGTCCTTGTCGCCGGTGAAGCCCACGATCTGCGCCGTCACCTCGCCGCCCGGGTAGTAGCGGCGGTACTCGTTCTGGTCGTGCAGGCCCTTGATGCGCAGGGCCATCGCACGCTCGGAGGTCTCCGGCGCGATCTGCCGCGCGACGACGGCGAAGCCCTCGTGGGCACCGAGCGCCGCCTTGATGCGCTGCGGCGTGGACTCGAGGATGCGCGCGAGATCCTCGAGTTGCTCGGGCGAGGCCTCGAACTTGTCCGGGAAGGCCCATAGCGAGCGCACCGGCGTGGACACGGCGAGCGCCTCGCCGAAGCGATCGACGATGCGGCCGCGATGCGCCGCCACCTCGAGGTCGCGCGAGTGCCGCGCGCTGCCCTGCTCCTGCAGGAACTCGTTGTCGATCCACTGCAGGTAGAGCGAGCGGCCCACGAGGCCGGCGAAGAGCAACGCCAGCAGGCCGAACACGAGCGGCGCGCGCAGGCGCGGCAGCGCCGGCACCGCGGGCGGTGCCGCGGCGAAGCGCGGCCGGGCGACGGCGTGGACCTTCATCGCCGTGCCTCCGCGCGCGGGGACGGCATCGGCACCACCTCGGTCCGCGCCTGCGTGGGGAGCTGCATGCGCAGCTGCTCGCGCGCCACCTTCTCCACGCGCGCGGGCATGCCCCAGGTGGACTGCTCGAGCTGGAGCTGGCCGTATTCGGTCTCGTAGCCGCGCTGCTCGGCCTGCGCGCGCTCGAGCTCCACGAAGAGGCGCCGCGCCTGGTGGCGCGACGTCACGAGCGACAGCGCGCACAGCACGAGGATCAGGAGGAGCACGAGGTTCACGCGCGTCATGCGAGCTCAAGCATCCACGTAGCCGCGCGGCCAGCCGGCGGGCATCGCGGCGGCCGTGCGCTCCGCCACGCGCAGGATCGCGCTGCGCGAGCGCGGATTGCGCGCGATCTCGTCCGCCTGCGGCTTGACCGCGCGGCCCACGAGCGCGAGCGGCGCACCGGGCAGCGCGGCTTCGCGGATGGCCAGACGCGCGACCGCGGGATCGCCGGCGTAAGGCTGCGCCGCGCGCTGGAAGAAGCGCTTCACGATACGGTCTTCGAGCGAATGGAAGGCGATCACCACGAGCCGGCCGCCCGTGCGCACCAGCGGCACGATCGCGGGCAGGGCCTGGCTCACTTCAGACAGCTCGCGGTTCAGGAAAATCCGAAGGGCCTGGAACGTGCGCGTGGCCGGATCCTGACTCCAATCACCCCGCGTGAACGAGCCGACGGCTTGGCCCACGATGCGGCGGAGGTCCCCCGTGCGCTCGAGGGGCCGCTGCGCGCGCGCCGTGTCAATTGCCTTTGCAATGGATTGAGCAAACCGTTCTTCACCATAGTCGCGGATCACCTCGGTCAATTCGCGCACCGTTGCGCGGGCAAGGAATTGCGCAGCCGATTCGCCGCGCGACGGGTCCATCCTCATGTCGAGCGGCCCGTCGAAACGAAAAGAGAAACCGCGCGTGGCATCGTCGATCTGCGGCGAGGAGGTTCCGAGATCGAAAAGCGCGCCGTCGACTCCAGCCGGGGCAAGTTCGGCGAGGACGGCGGGTAGTTCCGAAAACCACGCGCGGCAAAAGGTGAAGCGCGGATCGCGTGCGGCGAGGACTTCCCCCGCGCGGGCAGCGTCGGGATCGCGATCCAGTGCAATGAGGCGGCCTTCGGGGCCGAGGGCAGCGAGGATGCGGGCGCTGTGCCCGCCGCGGCCGAACGTCGCGTCGACATACGTGCCGCCGGGCGTGACCGCCAGCGCCGCCACGGCTTCTTCGAGCAGGACGGGAACGTGGACGCCATCGCTCATCTACAGGGAGAAGCCGGCGAGATCGGGCGGCAGCCCCTCGGCCGGGAATGCGATCGCCTGCGCGGTCTGCACTTCCCACTGCGCCTCGTCCCACAGCTCGAGCTTGCGGCCCTGACCCACCAGGACCACGCGCTTGTCGAGGCTCGCGTAGCGGCGCAATTCGGGCGGCACGAGGATGCGGCCGGCGGCGTCGACCTCGACATCGTCGGCGTGACCCACGAGCAGGCGCTGGAGACTGCGGATGCGCGCATCGAAGGACGACAGCGCCATCAACTGCGCCTGGATCGGCTCCCACGCGGCGCGCGGATAGAGGAGGAGGCAACGCGAAGGATCGGCGGTGAGCACGAGCTGCCCGGCCGTGCCGGCCAGGGCATCGCGATGCTTCGCGGGAATGGCGAGACGTCCCTTGGCATCGAGGACGAGGGCCGTCACGCCGCGGAACATCGGGGAGGCATCTCCCCCGTCCGCCTGCGCTGCCACCGCCATGCCCCGTTCGCCCTCGCCCGCCACGCCTCGCCCCTTCCCTCGGCATCCGGGGTCAACGCGGGCTGCCGGGCGACGTCCACCGGTTCAGGCGAGCGTCATAAAACCCCAACTTCAACCCACTTTGACCCACTTTTTACCACTCGACCGCACTATACGCGCGTCGAAACACGGAGGTCAACGGTTTTCTTTATTCCGAACAAGGACTTAGCGCAGATTCTTGCAGCATCGCCTTTTTTACGAATAAATATGGACTTAGCGAGGGTTTCGAAGGTACTTTGAGAGGAAAATGAGAGCCGGGAAGGCCCGAAACGAACGATCGTTCGAAGAAGGTGGGAAATGGGCCCGCTCCCACCCTCCAGACGGCCTTCCGCAAGCCGTCCGGGCCCGTTCATTGCTCTGCCAGAGACACGCTGCGGGCATGCGACGATGCGGATCGCGTCGTCGACGCCAGGAAGTCACCGTCAAGGAATCGAATGTCGTCAGCCAAGTCTTTCGCAGCCCTGCGCCGCGGCGCCCTCCTCACCGCGCTGTGCCTGTCCCTTCCGGTCCCGGCGCAGGAGCTTCCGGTCGGCGCCACGATCACGAGCACCGCGCTCACGGGCCTTGCCCAGTTCGACACCAATCTCGACGCCGGCGGCCGCTTCCGCTGGTCGGGCGGTGTGGCCTCGGCGAGCCTCCTGCACCAGTTCGCCATCAACGTGGCCGCGGGCTTCCAGGTGCAGTACGAGTACCAGGGCTATCACTTCGATTCGCCCGCCGCCTTCGGCGGCCTGTCGCCGTGGCGCAACGTGCAGCAGCCGCAGGTGGGTGCCACGCTCATCTTCGCGCCGAGCGAGGACTGGACGATCATGGTGGCGCCCTCGGTGTCGTGGGCCTACGAAAGCGGTGCCAGCACGAGCGACGCCCTGCAGTACGGCGGCGTGGTGGCGGCGACGAAGGATTTCTCGCCCACGCTTTCGATCGGCCTCGGCGCGGCCGTCTTCCGCCAGATCTACGAGACGCAGGTCTTCCCCTTCCTGGCCGTCGACTGGCAGATCGACAAGCACTGGAAGCTGTCCAATCCCTTTGCCGCCGGGCCCACCGGACCGGCCGGGCTCGAGTTGTCGTATACGATCGACGACCAGTGGGAAGCGGGCTTCGGCGGCAGCTACCGCTCCTATGCCTTCCGCCTCGACCGCAACGGCCCGGTGCCCGATGGCATCGGCGAGCAGCGCTTCATCCCCGTGTTCGTGCGGCTTTCGCGCAACCTGGGACCCCGGGCGCAGATCGACCTTTACGCCGCCGGCCTTGCCAATGGGCGGTTGAACGTGAAGAATCGGAATGCCGAAGACCTCGTGGCCGAGGATTACTCCTTCGCCCCGGCCCTTGCACTGACGCTGCGCTACCGTTTCTGAAGGCGCCGATGCGTTTCCAGGAGTACGCCATGGCTCATCCCGCAACCCGCGCGCTCGCGCGCGCCGCCGCCCTCGTCCTCGCCGCCGCGCTCGCGACCGGCTGCGCCACGCGCTTCGACGCCAACGGCAACGAGATCCACGTGTGGCAGTTCGGCCAGGACGTGAGCCGCGACATCGACTACAGCAATCCGCGCATGCCGATCCTGCCGCGGCAGCGCCCGTCGACGGAGCTGTGGCCGGCGCCCAGCCCCTACGAGTTCGACGACCTGTCGCGCTGGTCCTGGCTCAACGAGCCGGCGCCGATCCCCACGCGGGTAGCGGTCCTCATCGATGGTGTCGGCGATAATGCCGGGTGTGTTGCCTGCAACGATACGACCGTGCGCCTGGCGCTCGCTGCTCCTCGCGCTGACGATCGCGACAGCCGCGGGTTGCGCATCGACCGCTAGCGTTCCGGGCCCGGCGGGGACGTCCGCCAGCAGCACCTCGACGGACCCCGCTCCGGCCGGTGCCGCCGGCGCCGCGCCGGTGGCAGGCACGCCGTCCACCACGCACGCCGACGACGCCGTCAAGTATCGCGTCGACATCGTCGCACCCGGTCCCATCGCCGATGCGATCCGGGGCGCCGTGGACCTCGTGCGCTGGCAGAACTTCGAGGACATGACGGAGCTCCTCCTCGAGCGCCTCGCGCGCGATGCGGTGCCGCAGGCGCGCGAGGCCGCGGCCACGCAGGGCTTCTTCTCCGCGGACGTGGACGTGAAGGTCGACCGCTCGACCACACCCGTCACCGTGCGGCTCGCGGTCACGCCGGGGCTCGCCACCACGATCCGCGACGTGAGCATCGTGGTGGACGGACCCGCCAACGACACGCCCGAAGGAAGCGCCGCGATCGCGCAACTGCGCGACCAGTGGCTGCTGCCCCACGGCCAGACGTTCCTGCAGGAGACGTGGACGGCGGCCAAGAACCGCGCGGTGGCCACGCTGGCCGCCAGCCCCTATGCCGCGGCGAAGCTCGCCGCGAGCCAGGCGCTCGTCCACCCGCCGGAGCGCGCGGCGGATCTGTCGGTCACGCTCGACAGCGGTCCCGCGTTCACGATCGGCAGCATCGAGGTGCAGGGGCTGTCGCGCTACACGCAGGAGATGATCGAGAACTTCGCCAACGTGCGACCCGGCGACCTGTACAGCAGCGAGTCGCTCGACACCTTCGTGCGGCGCCTCCTGGGCTCCGGCTATTTCGCGAGCGTGCAGGCGTCCATCGACACCGACCGCGCGCAGGCCGACCACGCGCAGGTGACGATCTCGGTGATCGAGGCGCCGCCAAAACGCCTGGAGCTCGGTGTGGGCTACTCCACCGACACCGAGTTCCGCGCGAGCCTCACGTACAACGACATGAACGTGAACGGCCGCGGGATGCAGATGTACAACACGCTGCGCATCGAATCGCTCGTGCAGTCGGCGGCGGTGCGCTTCGTGCTCCCGCCGCGACCGGGCGGCTGGATCGACACCTTCGCCACGGGCGTGGAGCGCACCGACATCGAGAACCTCATCACGCGCACCGCCTCCGTCACCTGGCGGCGGCGCAGCGTCGACGAGCGGCGCACGCCGGCGTTCGGCCTCGGCTTCTACGTCGACGACCAGGCGCCCTACGAGATGCCCTCGCAGTCGTCGCACGCGCTCTTCGCCGACGCCGAGTACACGTGGCGCAACGTCGACGACCTGCTCGACCCGCGCAAGGGCTGGATGGCGAACGTGCAGGCGGGATATGGCATCCCCGGCGCGTCGACGGAGCAATTCGGCCGCGTGGTCGCCAAGGCGATGGCGTGGTGGCCGCTGTCGCGCAACGACGATCTCATCGGGCGCGCGGAGGTCGGCGCGGTGCTCGCCGATTCGCGCGCGGGCATCCCGTCGGTGTTCCTCTTCCGCACGGGCGGCGACACCACGGTGCGCGGCTACGCCTTCGAGAGCCTCGGCGTGCAGCAGGGCAGCGCCATCGTCGGCGGCCGCTATTACGCGCTGGCGAGCGCGGAGTACAACCACTGGTTCACGCCGTCGTTCGGGATGGCCGCGTTCGTGGATGCCGGCAATGCGGTCGACGATCTCACCGACGTCCACCTGGCCGTCGGTTACGGCCTGGGCGGACGCCTGCGCACGCCGATCGGTCCCTTCCGTCTCGACGTCGCCTACGGACAGGACGACCACAAGGTGCGCATCCACTTCTCCGTGGGGCTCGCATTTTGAGTGACGACGCCGTCATCGCGGATGGCGCTGCGACGCCGGTGCCACCGCGACCGCCGCGACCACCAGGGCGCCGGCGCGCCGGGCGCCTCGCGCTGGGCCTGGTGCTCCTGGCCTGCGCGCTCGTGGGCCTCGTCGTGTTGCTCGCGGTGGGGGCGTACCTCTTCCTCGGCACCCAGCGTGCGCTCGACTACGTCGTGCAGCGCGCGGTCGCCGACGCCAACGGCCGTCTCGCGATCGAGGGCGCGCAGGGATCGCTCCTGTCCACGGTGAACGTGTCGCGCATCACCTGGGCCGGCGACACCATGAGCGTGGAGGTACGCGATGCCGCGCTCGCGTGGTCGCCGTGGGATCTCTTCTCGCGCCGGCTCGTCGTGCAGGGATTGGGCGCGCGCGCGCTCTCGTTCGAGATGAAGCCGCAGCCTGCGAGCTCGCCGGGCGGCCTGCCGCCGAGCCTCGCGCTGCCGCTCGAGGTGGAGATCCGCAACATCGGCGTGGAACGGCTCGAGTGGCGCACGCCCACGCAAAGCGGTTACGTCACGGGCATCACCTTTGGTTACGCCGGAGGCGCGCGCACGCACGCGATCCGCAACATGCGCTTCGTCACGCAATGGGGGACGCTCGGCGGCGCGGCCACGCTCGCGGCAGTCCGGCCCTTCGCCATCGACGGCGCGCTGACCTTCGAGGGCGACGCTGCCTACCGCGACATGCGCGCCGACGTCGCGGTGTCGGGCACGCTCGAGGAGCTCGGGATCGGCGCGAAGGGTACCTGGCACGACGCCAATGTGAGTGTGACGGCCGCGCTCACGCCGTTCGCGCCGCAGATCCTCACCACCGCCGACATCAGCGCGAGCAACGTCGACCTGTCGCAGTTCCTCTCCAGCCTGCCCACGACGGCGCTGTCGCTCACGGCGCAGGCGCGACCGGCGGGAAGCGGATTCGCCGGCAGCCTCACGGCGCGCAACGACGCCCCGGGGCCCATCGATGCGAGCCGCATTCCCGTGGCCACACTCGCCACGGCGTTCGCATGGGACGGCAGCAGCGTGGCCTTCAGCGCCATCGATGCCGGACTGGGCGAGCGCGGCTCCGGCGGCCGCGCCACGGGCACGGTGACCGTGACGACCCCAGGCGGTCCCGTGCGGCTCGACCTCGCCCTCGCCAACGTCGATGCCCAGCGCCTGCTCACCACGCTGGTCGCCACGCGCCTGTCGGGCACGCTCGTCGCCGACGTGGAGGAAGCGCGCCAGGTCGTGCGTGCGGATCTGCGGCAGGACGACCTTTCGGCGAGCTTCACGGCTACGGTCGCGAACCGCCGCGTGACGGTCGAGCGCGTGCAGGCGCGCGCCGGCGAAGGCACGCTCACGGGCTCCGCGAGCCTGGTCCTCGATCCACCACGCGCGTTCACGCTCGACGCCAAGGTGGCGGGTTTCGATCCGGCGCGCTTCGTGGCGATGCCGCAGGCAAGCCTCACCGGCACGGTGCGCGCGAACGGACGCATCGAGCGTCCCTTCGCGATCCACGCCGACGTGGCCATCGCCAAGGGCAGCCGCTTCGCCGGGCTCGACTTCGCGGGCACCGCCGTGGCCGATGCCGCCCCGGGCACCGTGCGCAACGCGAAGATCGACCTCGTGCTCGGCAGCAGCAAGGTGGCGATGACGGGCGGCTACGGCACGCCCACCGACAGCCTCGCCTACGACGTCACGCTCGGCAAGCTGGCGGAGCTCGCGCCCTTCGTGGCGCGCTATGCGCCGGACGTCGCGCTGCCCAAGGAGATCGGCGGCTCGCTGCGCGCGCGCGGCAAGGTGATGGGCGAGCCCGCGGCCCCCGGCGTCACGATCGATGCGCATGCCACCGGCCTCGTGTGGGGCGACGCGCTGCGTGCCGCGACCCTCGACGTCGCCGGGTCCATCGCCTCCGGCGGCAGCGCCAAGGCTCCGCTCGCGCTCGAGGCGCGCGCCCTCACGCTGAAGGCGAGCGCCACGAAGCTGGCACTGCCGCAGGCCGAGCTCGCGAGCGTGGCCACCAGCATCGACGGCACGCTCGCGCAACACAAGCTCACGCTCGAGGCCAAGGGCAACGACCTCGACCTCGCCGCGAGCGCGGCGGGTGGCTTGCGTGACGTTCCTCACGCGGCGGGGGTCGATCGCGGCTGGAGCGGCAGCCTCGACACCTTCCGCAACAAGGGGCCCCACGCGGTCACGCTGCTCGCCCCCGCCACGCTCACGGTGTCGCGCCGTCACAGCGAGCTCGGCAGTGCGTCCATCACCGTGGCCGAAGGCCGGGTCGACATCGCCAAGGTCTCGCTCGAGGACGGCCGCATCGATACCCAGGGGAGCCTCACGGGTGTTCCGATCGCGGCCGTCGCCAGGTTCCTGGGACGTCCGCTCGAATTCCACTCCACGCTCGTGATCGGTGGGCAGTGGCAGCTCGCAGCCACGCCCCGTCTCAACGGCACCCTCACGCTCACCCGCGAGCGCGGCGACGTGTACGCAGCGCAAAGCACGCTCCTCGACGTGGACGAGCTGGCGCTCGGCATCACGACGCTGGAGCTCACGGCGCGCTTCACCGAGGACAGGCTCGCCGCCAATGCGATCTTCCGCTCCACCCGCGCGGGAACGGCCGACGCGACCTTCGAGCTCGGTCCCGGGTCGGCGCCGGGGAGGATCGACGCGAAGACCCCGTTCACCGCCAGCGTGGTCGCCGATCTCGCGTCACTGCGTCCGCTGCAACCGTGGCTCGGCACGGTGGCCGTGATGGACGGGCGCGTGCACGTGGACGTCGCGGGACGCGGCACGCTGGGCGATCCGCTGGTGACCGGCCGGGTCGACGGCGACGCGCTGCGCTTCGACCTGCCGCAATACGGTGTGCAGATGCGCGACGGCACGCTGCGCGCGCGCCTGGCCGAGCGCACGATCTTCCTCGACGACTTCTCGTTCGCGGGCGGCGCCGGGCGCTTCAAGGCCACCGGCACCATCGTCGCGCCGTCACCGGGCCAGGACGCGCGCACGACCCGCGTGCAGTGGGAGGCGCAGGACTTCACGATCGTCAATCGGCCCGACCTGCAGCTCGTGGCCGACGGCAAGGGCAGCGTCTCCTTCGCCGGCGGGAAGGTCCTGCTCGCGGGCGACATCACGATCGACAAGGGGCGCGTGGAGTACGAGCCCACGCGCGTGGGGCGGCTGTCCGACGACGTGGTGATCGTGGGCCAGCCGCGCGTCAACAGCGGCACCGGCCCCTTGCCCCTCGCGCTCGACCTGCAGGTGGCGCTCGGACGCGACTTCCGCTTCTCGGGTGAAGGCCTCGACACACGCCTGGGCGGACGCGTGCGCGTGCTGACCTCGCCGGGCGGCGACATCAACGCCAACGGCACCATCTACGCCGTCGCGGGAACCTATCACCTCTTCGGCCAACGCCTCGACATCGATCGCGGGCGCCTCATCTTCGATGGGCCGATCGCCAATCCCGCGCTCGACGTGGTGGCGCTGCGCAAGAACCTCGCCGTGGAAGCCGGAGTGGAGATCAGCGGCACGGTGCGCCAGCCGCGCGTGCGGCTCGTGTCGAATCCGCCGGTGCCGGATGGCGAGAAGCTGTCGTGGATCCTCACGGGACAGGGACTCGATCGCGCGAGCCGCAACGACATCGCGCTGCTCGGCGCCGCCTCGGCCTCGCTGCTGGGCGGCGGCAACCGGCCGATCACGACGCAGATCGCCAACACCTTCGGGCTCGACGACATCTCGGTGCAGAACCGCGAATCGAACGTGACGTCGGGCACGTCCACGCAGGTGGTGACCTTCGGCAAGCGGATCTCGGATCGCCTCACGCTGGTGTACGAGCAGGGGCTGTCGGTGGCGTCGAATGCGCTGCGGATCGAGTATGCGTTGAGCCGTTCGCTCACGCTGCGGGCGGAGGCGGGGTTCGTGAGCAGCGTGGGGTTGTTCTTCCGACGCTCGTTCGATTGAGGCGCTGGTGCTCCACGGCAGCCGGCGAGGGCGACAAAGCTATCTCCTTCCCTGCCGCGGACTGTAGGTCACGACGATCGCCTTCGCCGAGCCACCGAGCGCCTTGCCGCGGTGCGGCAGGCTGGCGTCGAAGTAGAGGCTGTCACCCTCCTCGAGGATGAACTTCTCGCCGTCGATCTCGAACTCCACGCGCCCCGTGAGCAGGAAGAGGAATTCCTCGCCTTCGTGCTGGAATCGAACGTGGCCGGCAATGCGTCGCGGAAAGCTGAAAAGGAACGGCTCCATGCGCTTGTTGCGCCGATTGAAGACCTCGATCTGGGGAGCCACTCGCCTTGCCATCGAAAGGACACCGAACGTGGCAAGGTGTTTCCCGGCCTGCTGCTCGCGGCGCTCTACTTCCTCTACGTGCTTGCGATAGCGCTCCTGAAGCCGGCAGTGGCGCCGCCGCTCCCCGAGAACATCGGTCCCGCCAACGCCCGGGAATATGCGCGGATGCTGTGGAAAGGCTTCTGGCCGCCGGTATTCCTGATCGCGCTGGTGCTGGGATCGATCCTGCTCGGCTTCGCGACCCCGACCGAAGCGGCCGGCGTCGGCGCATTCGGCGCCGGCATCCTCGCGCTCGTGAATGGCGCCTTCAGCAAGCGCCTCCTCCTCAACACACTGGAGGAGACCGCGCTCACGAATGCCATGCTGTTCGGCATCTTCATCGGCGCCACGGCGTTCTCGTACGTCTTCCGCACGCTGGGCGGCGATCACATGGTGGTCGCCGCGTTCGAGGAGCTCGGGCTCGGGCCGTGGGGATTCCTCGCCGCATCGATGACGCTGATCTTCATCCTCGGCTTCTTCTTCGACTGGATCGAGATCACCCTGATCGTGCTGCCGATCTTCGCGCCGATCTTCGATCTCCTCGATTTCGGCGCGCACGTGCCGAAAACCGAGGTGCTGCTGTGGTTCGCGATGCTGGTCGCCATCAACCTGCAGACGTCCTACCTCACGCCCCCGTTCGGCATCACGCTCTTCTACATGAAGGCCATCGTGCCGCCTTCGGTGCGCATGCAGGACATCATCAAGGGCATCGTTCCGTTCGTGGCCCTGCAGATCATCGGCCTCGTGCTGGTGATCGCCTACCCCGAGATCGCGCTGTGGTTTCCGCGGAAGCTCCTCGATTGAACCGGGCGCTCGGCGACCGCCGAGTCAGGGTTTCGCCCGTTTCGACACCGCGTATCGCGGCAACGAGGCCTGCGCCCGGCCGCCCTGCCAGACGAGGTGTCACGCCGCAAGCTGCGCCCTCGCCGCCGCCACCACGTGGTCACGCGTGAATCCGAAGTGCTCCTGCAGGGCTTTCAGCGGCGCCGAGGCTCCGAACGTCTCCATGCCGATCGCCGTGCCGCGCGTTCCGATGTAGCGCTCCCAGCCGAAGGTCGATGCCTGCTCGATCGACACGCGCGCCGTGATCGCCGGCGGCAGCACGCGCTCGCGATACTCGCGGGGCTGCATCTCGAACACATCCCACGATGGCATCGACACCACGCGCGCGCGGATGCCAAGCGCGGCGAGCGCGTCGAAGGCATCGACCGCGAGGGAAACCTCGCTCCCCGATGCGATCAGGATCACCTGCGGCTCGCCCTGCGGCGGGTCGGCCAGGATGTAGGCGCCCTGCGCAACCCCTGCCGCCGGCGCCAGTCGCGTGCGATCGAGCGTGGGCAGCAGCTGGCGCGACAGCACCATCAGCGCGGGACGGTGCTTCATCTGCAGCACGTAGCGGTAGGCCTCGACGACCTCGTTCGCGTCACCCGGCCGGAAGAGCGTCATGCCGGGCATCGCGCGCAGCGAAGCAAGCTGCTCGATCGGCTGGTGCGTGGGGCCGTCCTCGCCGTCGCCCATCGCGTCGTGCGTGAGCACCAGCAGCGTGGGCAATTCCATCAGCGCCGACAATCGGATCGCGCCGCGCGCGTAGTCGCTGAAGATGAAGAACGTGGCGCCGAAGGGCCGCAATTTCGACAGCGACATGCCGTTCACCGCGGCGGCCATCGCGTGCTCACGGATGCCGTAGTGCAGGTTGCGGCCACCGTAGCTCGCGGGCTCGTAGTCGCCCGCGCCGGGGAACTTCAGCGTCGTCTTGTTCGAGGGGCCGAGGTCGGCCGAGCCGCCCAGGAACCACGGTATGTTCCGCGCCAGCACGTTCAGCACCTGGCTCGAGGCATCGCGTCCGGCGACGCCCTTGGCATCGACCGGGAACACGGGCAAGTCGCGATCCCAGCCCTCGGGCAGCTCGCGCCGCTGCATGCGCTCGATCTCGTCGGCGAGCACGGGAAACTGCACGCGATAGGCGGTGAAGAGATCGTTCCACTTCGCCCGCTCCTGCGCGCCGCGCGCGCCGATGCCGTCGGCAAAGTGCTCGCGCACGCCCTCCGGCACGAGGAACTGCGCATCCTCGGGCCAGCCGTAGGCGCGCTTGGTGAGCTTCACTTCCTCCACACCCAGCGGCTCGCCATGCGCCGCCGCGGTGTCCTGCCGATGCGGCGAGCCGTAGCCGATGTGCGTGTCGAGGATCACGAGCGTGGGGCGGCCTTTCGTGAGCTTCGCGACCGCGAGCGCCTGCGCGATGCGGTCGAGGTCGTTCACGTCCCCGACGCGCAGCACATTCCACTGGTAGCCCAGGAAGCGCGCGGCGACGTCTTCCGTGAAGGCGATGCGCGTGTTGCCTTCGATGGTGATGTGGTTGTTGTCGTAGAGCCAGCAGAGGTTGTCGAGACCCAGGTGTCCCGCGAGCGAGGCGGCTTCCGCGCCCACACCTTCCATGAGGCACCCATCGCCACAGGAGGCGTAGATGCGGTAGTCGAAGAGCGGGAAATCGGGCTGGTTGTAACGCGTGGCGAGCCACTTCTGCGCCATGGCCATGCCGACACTCGTGGCGATGCCCTGCCCCAGCGGCCCCGTGGTGGCTTCCACGCCCGACACGAGGTGATACTCGGGATGTCCGGGCGCGTGCGAGCCGATCTGGCGGAAGCGCCGGATGTCGTCGAGCGTCACCGCCTGCGCACCCACCACCTCGTAGTCCGGATTCACGGCGCGCACGCCGGTGAGATGCAGCATCGACCACAACAGCATCGACGCATGGCCGTTCGACAGCACGAAGCGATCGCGATTGGGCCAGATCGGATCCGCGGGGTCGAAATTCATCACCCGATTCCACAGCACGTAGGCCATGGGCGCGAGCGCCATCGGCGCCCCGGGATGTCCCGAGTTGGCGGCCTGCACCGCATCGATCGCGAGCGTGCGGATCGTATTGATGCACAGCGTATCGATGTCCTGGTGGTGCGGGAAGTCCATGGCGACTCTCGAAAGCGTCACATCGAAGGCGTGGGTCCGGCGGCCGCCACATCCGCCATGACGACCGAGCGGTCACCGGTGACGCGCGCTGCGGGAATGCGACGATCACCGGCCAGAAGCAGCCTCAACGCGGGCACCTTCTCGGCCCCCGTCACCACGAACAGCACGCAACGCGCGCGATCGAGCACCGGATAGGTGAGCGTCATGCGGCGGTGCCCCTGGTAAGGCTGCGTGAGCGCGACATCGCGAAAATCCTCGTCGAGCACGGGGTCGCCGGGCACGAGCGAGGCCGTGTGGCCGTCGGGACCCAGGCCCAGGTGCACGAGGTCGAGCACGGACGGGGTACCGGCAATGGTCGCGAGCGTTTGCGCATAGCGATCCGCCGCGGCATCGAGGTCGTTGGCCTCCACCGGCATCGGGTGGATGTTGGCGGGCGGCATGGCCACCTGCGCCAGCAGGCTCTCGCGAATGTGCGTCAAGTTGCGGTCGAGGTCACCGGGCGGGGCCACGCGCTCGTCCACCTGGAACAGATGCACGTTGGTCCAGTCAACGCTCTCCGCGGCGAGCGCGCGCAGCATCTGCCACGGCGTGCGACCGCCGCTCACGGCGAGCTTGAAGCGGCCGCGCGCGGCGATGGCCGCCATCGATTGCGCGGCGATGAAGCGCGCCGCGGCCTGCGCGACCGCGGCATCGTCGGCGAATACGTCGAGCTGGAGCGGCACGTGGCGCCTCGTCGGCTCGCGCGATCAGTAGGTGGAATCGTCGGTGACGGTGGGATCGTCCCAGCCGCCCGGCGGCGTGATGCTCGACGCCTCGGCCGGGCCCCACTGCCCCGGCTTGTAGGGATACAGTGGCGTGCCCGCGGCGATCACGGGATCGACGATGCGCCATGCCTCCTCCACGTAGTCCTGCCGCGCGAACAGCGACTCGTTGCCGGCCATCGCATCGCCCAACACGCGCTCGTAGGCATCCTGGTCCTCGGCGCCGGCACGATGCACGGCGAGGAGCTCCACGGCGCGCCCCGTCATGCGGGCCTGCGTGTCGAGCACGGTGGCGCCCATCGCGATCTCGACGTCGGGTCCGATGCGGAAGCGCAGGTGATTGGTGGGCGCGTGGCAATTCGGGAACACGGTGGGCGGACGCCGCAGCCTTACCATCACCTCGGTGCAGGTCTCCGGCAGGTTCTTGCCCGCGCGGATGTAGAAGGGCACGCCCTGCCAGCGCCACGAGTCGAGCGTGAGCTTCACCGCCGCGAACGTCTCCATCGTGGAGTTGGGCGCGACACCGGGCTCGGCGAGATAGCCGTCGAACTGGCCGCGCACGAGATCGTCCGGCTTCAATGTCTCGATGGATTTCAGCACCTTGACCTTCTCGTCGCGCAGCGTCTCGCTGTCCGCGCGCACCGGCGGCTCCATCGCGAGGTTGCACAGCACCTGGAAGAGATGGTTCTGCACCACGTCGCGCACGGTGCCGGTCTCGTCGTAGAACTTGCCGCGACCCTGCACGCCGAAGCTCTCGGCCATCGTGATCTGCACGCTCTCCACGAAGCTGCGATTCCACACGGGCTCGAGGAAGGCATTCACGAAACGGAAGAAGAGGAGGTTGTCGACCGCCTGCTTGCCGAGGTAATGGTCGATGCGGAAGATGTGCGCCTCGTCGAAGGCGGAGAGCAGGATCGCATTGAGCTTGCGGGCTGATGCGAGGTCGCGGCCGAAGGGCTTTTCCACGATCACGCGCCCGCCCTGCGCGCAGTTCGCATTCACGAGCTGCTCCACCACGGGGCCGAAGAGGATCGGCGGGATGGCGAGGTAATGCGCGGGATGCTCCGCGGTGCTCAATTCGCTGCGCAGGCGCTTGAAGGTGGCGAGGTCGCCGTAGTCGCCGTCGACGTAGTGCAGGAGCTGCGCGAGCCTGGCGAACGCGGCCTCGTCGATACCGCCGTGCTTGTCCACGCTGTCGCGCGCGCGCGCGCGGAACTGGTCGAGCGTCCAGCCGGACTTGGCCACGCCGATGATCGGCACGTCGAGCTTGCCGCGCCGGATCATCGACTGCAGCGCGGGAAAGATCTTCTTGTAGGCGAGGTCGCCGGTGGCGCCGAAGAAGACGAGCGCGTCGGACTGGACGGAATCGGTCATGGGATCACTTCTTCTCGACGTGACCGCCGAACTGGAAGCGCATCGCCGACAGGAGCTTGTTCTGGAAATCGGCCTCGCCGCGCGAGCTGAAGCGCTCGTACAGCGCCGAGGTCAGCACGGGCGCGGGCACGGCCTCGTCGATGGCGGCCTTGATCGTCCAGCGGCCCTCGCCGGAGTCGGATACGCGTCCGGCGAAGCTGGCGAGCGCCGGATCCTTGGCGAGCGCGGCGGCCGTGAGGTCGAGCAGCCACGAGGCGATCACGCTGCCGCGCCGCCACACCTCGGCCACATCGGGAAGGTCGATGTCGTACTGGTAATGCTCGGGATCGCGCAGCGGCGTGGTCTCGGCATCGATGGCATGGTCCTGCTTGCCCACGTTGGCGGAGCGCAGGATGCCGAAGCCCTCCGCATACGCCGCCATCACGCCGTATTCGATGCCGTTGTGCACCATCTTCACGAAGTGCCCTGCGCCGCTCGCGCCGCAGTGGAGGTAGCCCTGCTCCGCGGTGCCGCCCTTGCCGTCGCGGCCGGGCGTGCCCTCGATGTCGCCACGTCCGGGCGCGAGGGTGACGAAGATGGGATCGAGTCGCGTAACGGCTGCGTCCGGTCCGCCGATCATCATGCAATAGCCCCGGTCGAGGCCCCACACGCCGCCGCTCGTGCCCACGTCGACGTAGTCGATGCCCTTGACGGCGAGCTCCTTGCTGCGCCGGATGTCGTCGATGTAGTAGGAGTTGCCGCCGTCGATGATCGTGTCGCCGGGGGCGAGATGCGGCAGCAATTCATGGATCGTCTGGTCCACGACCGCTGCGGGGACCATGAGCCAGATCGCACGCGGCGTGGCGAGCTTGGCCACGAGGTCGGCCATGGAGGAGGAGCCGGTGGCCTTCTCCGCCACCAGCGCCTCCACCGCCTTGGGAAACATGTCGAACACGACGCAGTCGTGGCCGTTCTTCATCAAGCGGCGGACCATGTTGGCGCCCATGCGGCCGAGGCCGATCATTCCGAGTTGCATGGCGAAGCTCGCGATCTAGGTAAGTGAAAGGGATGGACGGGGCAGCATGTGCTAAGGGGCCTGGCGCAGCCCGCGATAACGCTCGATCAGCGCGGTGGTGGAGCTGTCGTGCGCCGGCGCGCCCGAGCCCGAGAGCTCGGGGATGATCCGCTGCGCGAGCACCTTGCCGAGCTCCACGCCCCACTGGTCGAAGGAGTCGATGCCGAAGATCGTCCCCTGCGTGAAGACGTTGTGCTCGTACAGCGCCACGAGGCGCCCCAGCGCGGCGGGCGTGAGCTCGGGCAGCAGCATCACGTTCGACGGCCGGTTGCCCTCGAACACGCGATGCGGCACGAGCGCGTCGGGCGTGCCCTCGGCCTTCACTTCGGCGGCCGTCTTGCCGAAGGCCAGGGCCTCCGCCTGCGCGAATACGTTGGCGACCAGCATGTCGTGATGCGGTCCCAGCGGATTGAGCGCCTGGGCAAACGCGATGAAATCGCAGGGGATGAGCCGCGTTCCCTGGTGGATCAACTGGTAGAACGAATGCTGGCCGTTGGTCCCCGGCTCGCCCCAGTAGATCGGGCCCGTGTCCACGTCCACGCGCGCGCCGTCGAGCGTGACGTGCTTGCCGTTGCTCTCCATCGTGAGCTGCTGGAGATACGCGGGGAAGCGCTTCAGATATTGCTCGTAGGGCAGCACCGCCACCGTCTGCGCACCGAAAAAGTCGTTGTACCAGACGGCGAGGAGTCCGAGCAGCACCGGCAGGTTGCGCTCGAACGGCGCCGTGCGGAAATGCTCGTCCATCTCGTGGAAGCCGGCGAGCATGTCGCGGAAGTGCGCGGGGCCGATGGCGAGCATCGTGGACAACCCGATCGCCGAATCCATCGAATAGCGTCCGCCCACCCAGTCCCAGAAGCCGAACATGTTGGCGGTATCGATGCCGAATTCCTTCACCTTCAGGGCATTGGTGGACACCGCGACGAAGTGCTTCGCCACCGCCTGGGCGTCACCGCCCAGCGCCTGCAGCATCCAGTCGCGCGCGGTGTGGGCGTTGGTCATCGTCTCGAGCGTGGTGAAGGTCTTGCTGGAGATGATGAAGAGCGTCTCGGCCGCATCGAGGTCGTGCACGGCCTCGGCGAAGTCGGTGCCATCGATGTTGGATACGAAGCGGAAGATGAGCGAGCGGTCGCTGTAGAAGCGCAGCGCCTCGTAGGCCATCACGGGTCCCAGATCCGAGCCGCCGATGCCGATGTTGACCACGTTGCGGATGCGCTTGCCGGTGTGGCCCTTCCAGTCGCCACTGCGCACGCGGTCGACGAAGGCGGACATCGCATCGAGCACGGCGTGCACGTCGGGCACCACGTCGTGGCCGTCGAGCACGATGGACTCGCCCCTGGGCGCCCGCAGCGCCACGTGCAGCACGGCACGGTTCTCGCTGACGTTGATGCGATCGCCGCGGAACATCGCATCGATGCGCTCGCGCAGGCCGCAGGCGTTGGCGAGATCGATGAGCAGCTTCACCGTCTCGTCGGTGATCCGGTTCTTGGAATAGTCGAGGTACACGCCGACGGCATCGAGCGTGAGCCGCGTGCCGCGCGACAGGTCGGCCGCGAAGAGGTCTTTCAGCGTGCGCGAGGCGATCGCCTGCTGGTGCGCGCGCAGCGCCTGCCAGGCGGGACGTGCCGTGAGAGGCGTCGGGGTCATGATTTCTTCCTCGACCGTGTCGTCTCGAGCTTGTCGGGCACGAGCTTCTTCGCCGCGCGCTTCGATTTCGCGGTGGCCGGCGTCTTCACGGGGACGTTGCCCTTGCCGGACTTCTTCGGTGACGTTGCCCTCTGCACCACCGGCATCACCGGCCCCTTCTGCCCCCACAGCCGGAATCCGCCCGGAAACGCATTGCTGTTGGCGCCGATGCGGCAGCGTGGCGGCAGCTCGATGATCTGCCGCGCATTGCCGCCGCCCAGCACGACGTCCTCCGGCTGCAATGCCGCCACGAGCCGGCGCACCACGTCGTCCACGCGCCGGCGCCAGCGATTGATCCCCACGCGCAGGAGCGCGCGCTCGCCCACGTAGTCCTCGAAGGTCTTCTTGCGATACGGCAGGTGCGCCACCTCCATCGGCACGATCACGCCGTCGGCGATCATCGCAGTGCCGAGCCCCGTGCCGAACCCCAGGAACAGCAGCTTGCCGCCCTGGTAGCCGCCCAGCGCCTGCATCGCCGCATCGTTGATGATGCGCACCGGGCAACCGAAGCCCTTCGCGAAGTCGTACGTGGTCCAGCCGCGGCCCAGGTTGTGCGGCTCGGTCATGATCCTGTCGCGCTCGACCACGCCGGGATAGCCCATCGCCACGCGGTCGTACTTCCAGCCGCGCGCCAGCGCCTTCACGCCGCGCACCATCTGCGCGCCGGTGAGCGTGGGACCCGAGTCCATGCGCCGCTGCTCGCTGCTGCCCGTCGCCATGATCTTGACGTGGCTGCCGCCGATGTCGATGACGAG
>CAZUGY010000005.1:0-32992 GCA_964620265.1 uncultured Alcaligenaceae bacterium | reverse complement strand
CGCTGCTGCCCGTCGCCATGATCTTGACGTGGCTGCCGCCGATGTCGATGACGAGAACGCTCGAATGCCCCCCCCGAGCGGCGCTGCGCGCCGCACCCCCCTGGGGGCGAGCGCCTTGGGACGGCCCGGCAGCGCTCATCGCGCTTGCAGCGTGGCGCTCTTGCCGGCGATCACCGACAGGAGCTCGTTCCACGACTTGACGAACGAGTCGGCGCCGTCGTCCTGCAGCTTCTTCGCCAGGGCATCGATATCCACGCCGGCCCTGGCGATCTGCGCGATCACCTCCTCGCAATCGCCGCCGTCCGCCGCGATGGGATCGCCGACCTCGCCGTGGTCGGCCAGTGCCAGCAGCGTGTTCTCGGGCATCGTGTTGACGGTGCAGGGTGCGGCCAGCGCGCCGATGTAGAGCGTGTCGATGGCCTTTGGATCCTTGGTGCCGGTGCTGGCGAAGAGCAGCCGCTGCGGACGCCCGCCCTCGTTCATGATGCGTAGCGACCGCGGCGATTCGAGGAGGTCGCAATACGCCTTGTACGACCGCTGTCCGACGGCGATGCCGAGCTTGTTGACGAGCGGCGCAGGCAGCTTCGCGGCCACCGCGACGTCCCAGCGGCTGATGAAGAGCGACGCCACCGATGCGACGTCGGCGCGCAGTCCCGCCGCGATACGCCGCTCGATGCCGCGCAGGTACGCCTCGGCCGCCGCGACGTAGTGCTCGCGCGAGAAGAGCAGCGTGACGTTCACCGGCACGCCCGCGAAGATCGCCTCCTCGATCGCGGGAATGCCCTCGGGCGTGCCGGGTATCTTGATGAAGAGGTTGGGACGTCCCGCGCGCGCGTGCAGCTCCTTGGCCACCGCAAGGGTCGTCGCGGTATCACGTGCCAGCAGCGGCGAAACCTCGAGCGAGACGAAGCCGTCCACCCCCGACGTGCGCTCGTACACCGGGCGGAAGAGATCGGCCGCGCGCGTGATGTCCTCGAGCGCCAGCTCGAAGAAGAGCGCTTCGCCGGACTTGCCGGCGCGGAGCTTGCTGCGGATCGCGGCATCGTAGCCGTCGCTGCCCTTGATCGCGTGATCGAAGATCGTGGGATTGGACGTGAGGCCCGTCACGGAAAGCTCCGCGATGTAACGCGCGAGCGTGCCGCTTTCGAGGAGATCGCGCGTGATGTTGTCGAGCCAGAGGCTCTGCCCCAGGTCGTGGAGCTTGGCGGTGGCCTTCATGGGAATGACCTTCGAGGATTGTGCAGGGGTGGAGAGGGAGATTTCACGTGTTTCCGGCGGGCTTGGCAAGCGCTTCGACGTGTCGCGTGTCGTTCCACGTGCGCACCACGGGCTCGTCGAGTCCGTGCTCGTACGACAGCGAGGACAGGCTCGCCGTTCCGAGCAGGAAGTCCGCACCCCCTGCGGGCGGCAGGCCCACCCAGCGCGCGGCGATCATGCGCAGGATGTGCCCGCTCGAGAAGAGCAGCACGTTGCCGCCGATGCCGCGCACGTGCGCGATCACGCGATCGGCACGCGCGGCAGCGTCTTCCGGCGCCTCACCGCGGGGACAGCCATCGCGGAAGAGCTTCCATCCCGGGTGCAGTGCAAGGATCTCCGTGGTGCGCTTGCCCTCGTAGTCGCCATAGTTCCATTCGACGAGATCGGCATCGATCTGCGCCCCATGGCCGAAACCCGCAAGCTCGCAGGTGCGCTGCGCCCGCACGAGCGGGCTCGTGAGCACGTGGTCCACGTGCACGCCTGCGAGCCGCGCACCCAGCGCGCGCGCGGCGGCCTCGCCGGCAGGCGTCAAGGGGAGGTCGGTGAGCCCGGTGTGCTGCCCGGTCAGGCTCCAGGGCGTTTCGCCATGGCGCGCGAGGTAGACCACCGGCAGCGCGCTCGACATCGCGGCCGCCGCTCCTTCGAAGGGATGACGCCCCGATAGTAGAATGCCCGGGCGTCATCACGCCACCCTCACCCGACGACCGTGCGGTCGCGGCACCGCGAGAACAACAACATGAGCGAGCACGAAGCTTCCCCGGTCACGACCGTTCCCGGCGAGGGCGGCCTTCCCCAGGTCGTCGCCACGGCCACGGACGGCGCGCGCCTCGCGGTCTACGTCCACGGCGCGCACGTGGCGTCGTGGCATCCCGCCGGCAGCAGCGACGATCGCCTCTACGTGAGCCCGAAGTCGCATTTCGCGCCCGGCATGCCGATCCGCGGCGGCATCCCGGTGTGTTTTCCGCAATTCGCCGACCAGGGACCCCTGCCGCAGCACGGCTTCGTGCGCGATCGCGACTGGACGCCCCGCTTCGCGGGACGCACGTCCACCGGCGCTGCGCAGGTCCGCATGCGCCTCGCGGACACGCCTGCCACGCGCGCCGTGTGGCCGCATGCCTTCGTGTGCGTGCTCACCGCCACGGCGCAGGCCAACCTGCTCACCGTGGAGCTCGCATTCACCAACGCGGGCACCGCGCCGTTCGACGTTACCGCTGCCCTGCATACCTACCTGCGCGTGCAGGACGTGCGGGCCACCGCGATCGAGGGCCTTGCGGGTGCGCACTATCGCGACAAGCGCCTGCGCGAGGACGACCTCCTCGAATCCGCCGGCGCCCTTTCGCTCGTGCAGCCCCTGGATCGCGTGTACTACACGGTCCCGGCCGAGCTGCGCGTGATCGAGCCGGCACGCACGCTCGTCGTGCGCGCCGCGGGCAGCACCGACACCGTGGTGTGGAATCCTGGGCCCCCGACCGGGCCCGGCCCGCACGACATGCCCGACGACGGCTACGTGTCGATGCTCTGCGTGGAGGCTGCCATCGCGCGGGCACCGCTCACGGTGGCGCCGGGCGCCACGCACCGTCTCACGCAGCATCTCGCAGCATCGTGATGGCGGCCGGCAGCGCGCTCGGGCGCCGCGTGTCGGGCATGCGGGTCCACGCACGAGCCACGCGATGAACGACCCCGCCCCGCCGCCCCTCACGACCGAGGAAGTGCGCCTCGGAGAGGCGCGCGAGGGCAAGGTCCCGTGGCGCCTGTGGGGCCCCTACCTCGCCGAGCGCCAGTGGGGCACCGTGCGCGAGGACTACAGCGCCGACGGCACTGCGTGGGAATACCTCCCGCACGACCATGCGCGCTCGCGCGCGTATCGCTGGGGCGAGGACGGCATCGCCGGCATCAGCGACGACCAGCAGCAGCTCTGCTTCGCCCCCGCCTTCTGGAACGGCCACGATCCGATATTGAAGGAGCGCCTCTTCGGGCTCACCAACCGCGAGGGCAACCACGGCGAGGACGTGAAGGAGTACTACTTCCATCTCGACAACGTGCCGAGCCACGCGTACATGAAGTACCTGTACAAGTATCCGCAGCGGGCCTTTCCGTATGCGGATCTCGTGGCGGAGAACGGCCGGCGCACGCGACAGGATCCGGAATACGAGCTCCTCGACACCGGCATCTTCGAGGACGACCGCTACTTCGACATCGTGATCGAGTACGCGAAGGCCGACGCCACCGACATCCTGGTGCGCATCAGCGCCACCAACCGCGCCCTCTATCCCGCACCCCTGCATGTTCTCCCCACCCTGTGGTTCCGCAACGAGTGGACGTGGAATGGCGACACGGCCAGGCCGCGCATCACCGTTGCGAGCGAGTCCCCCGCGCTCGCCGTGCTCGGTACCGCCCACAAGCAGCTTCCCGCGTACAGCCTCCACTGCGACGCGCCGGGCGCGCTGCTCTTCACCGAGAACGAGACCAATGCGCAGCGTCTGTTCGGCGTGCCCGCCACGTCGGCCTACGTGAAGGATGCCTTCCACGAGCAGGTCGTGGACGGGCACGCCGATGCCGTCAATCCCGCGCGCAGCGGCTCCAAGGCCGCCGCGCACTACACCTTCGACGTGGGGCCTGGCGAAACGGCGGTCGTGCGCCTGCGCCTGCGCGCCGGTGCGCCGCTCGCGCAACCGTTCGACGCGTCCTTCGACGCCACCTTCGATGCGCGCAAGGCCGAAGCCGACGCCTTCTACCTCCGCGTCACGCCCTTCGACCTCCCCGCCGACCTGCGCAACATCCAGCGCCAGGCGTTCGCCGGGATGCTGTGGAACAAGCAGTACTACCGCTACATGGTGCAGCGCTGGCTCGTGGGCGATCCCGCAGAACCCGTGCCGCCCGCATCGCGCCTGGGCGGCCGCAATCACACCTGGGCGCACATGTCGGCAGCCGACGTGCTGTCGATGCCCGACAAATGGGAGTACCCGTGGTTCGCGGCGTGGGACATGGCCTTCCACACGATCCCGCTCGCGCTCATCGATCCCGACTTCGCCAAGGAGCAGTTGATCCTGCTCACGCGCGAGTGGTACATGCATCCCAACGGCCAGATGCCCGCCTACGAGTGGGCATTCTCCGACGTCAATCCGCCCGTGCACGCCTGGGCCGCGATGCGCGTGTACCAGATCGAGGCGCGCATGTACGGCCGCACCGATCGCGTCTTCCTCGAGCGCGTCTTCCAGAAGCTCCTCATCAACTTCACGTGGTGGGTCAATCGCAAGGACTCCACGGGCAGCAACATCTTCGAGGGCGGCTTCCTGGGCCTCGACAACGTGAGCGTGTTCGATCGCACGGCAGGGTTGCCCACAGGCGGCGTGCTCGAGCAGGCCGACGGCACGAGCTGGATGGCGATGTACTGCCTCAATCTGCTGGGCATCGCGCTCGAGCTCGCCAAGACCGACGCGGTGTACGAGGACCTGGCCACCAAGTTCTTCCAGCACTTCGTGTACATCGGTGCGGCGATCAACCGCATGGGCCACCAGACCGGGGGCCTGTGGAGCGAGGAGGACGGCTACTACTACGACGTGCTGCGCCTGCCCGACGGCCGCTGCTTCCCCATCCGCGCGCAGACGATCTCGGGCCTCATTCCGATCTTCGCGGTGGCCGTGGCCGATCGCGATGCCGTGGCGAGCTTTCCCGACTTCAGCAAGCGCCTGCGCTGGTTCGCGCGCTACCGGCCCGAGCTCCTGCAGGGCCTGGGCGAGCTCTCCGAGCGTGGTGTCGAGGGACGCGTGCGCGTGTCGCTGGTGGACCGCGACAAGCTCGCGCGCATGCTCCGGCCCGTGCTCGATCCGGCCGCCATGCTGAGCCCGCACGGCGTGCGCTCGGTGTCGAAGGTGCATCACGAGCGGGCCTACTCGATCACCATCGGCACGCAGACGTTCTCGCTCGACTACGCGCCGGGCGAGTCCACGTCGGGTCTCTTCGGCGGCAACAGCAACTGGCGTGGCCCCGTGTGGTTCCCCCTCAACTACCTCCTCATCGAGTCGCTGCAAAAGCACGACGCCGTGCTCGGCAGCGAGTTCACGGTGGAATGCCCGACGGGATCCGGGCAGCAGATGACGCTGTGGCAGGTCACCACCGAGCTCACACGCCGCCAGATCGCGATCTTCGCGCGCGACGAGAACGGCCGGCGCCCGGTGCACGGCGATCGCGAGAAGTTCCAGAGCGATCCGCACTGGCGCGACCTCATCCCGTTCCACGAATACTTCCATGGCGACAGCGGCGAGGGCCTGGGCGCCTCCCACCAGTGCGGCTGGACCGGCGTGGTGGCCAAGCTCATCCAGCAATACGCCGAGTACACGCTCAATCCCACGCCGATGCTCTCGCCCGAGCTGGGCCTGGGACTCGCGGAGCGTGTACCCATCCCCCGCGACAAGCTGTAGGCGCACGATGCCCACACTCGCCGGTCCCGGCCTGCCCGCGCCCGACGCCGAATGGCTCGAGGCCGACGGCAAGGGCGGCTACGCCTCGGGCACCGTCGCGGGTCATCGCACGCGCCGCTACCACGCGCTGCTGCTCGTGGCCACGACACCACCCACCGGGCGCGTGGCGCTCGTCAATGGCGTGGAGGCGTGGCTCGAGGGCCCGGGCGGAGCCGCGTGGCTATCCACCCAGCACTACGCGCCCGACGTCCTCTGGCCGCGCGGCTTCGAGCATCTCGCGCTCTTCGCCTACGACCCCTGGCCGCGCTGGACCTTCCGCCTGCCCGACGGCACGACGATCGTGCACGAGATCGTGGTGGCGCAGGACGGCGGCGGCACGGTCCTCACGTGGCGGCGCACGGCGGGCACGGGCGAGGCCCTCCTGCACGTGCGACCGCTGCTCTCGGGCCGCGACCATCACGCGCTGATGCGCGAGAACCCCGCGTTCGACTTCACGCCGCGCGTGCGTGCGCGCGCCATCACCTGGCAGCCGTATGCACCCCTGCCCGCCGTGACCGCGCTCGCTTCCGGCGACTATCGCCACGATCCCGTGTGGTACCGCAACTTCCTCTACGCGGCCGAAGCGGCGCGCGGCCTTCCCGCCAGTGAGGACCTCGCCGCCCCCGGCGTCTTCACCTTCGACCTCGCGCGCGGCGATGCCACGCTCGTGCTGCGCGCAGGCGAGATCGACGCCGACGACGCCGCGGCGGATCCGGCGGCGCTCGCCGCCCGCCTTCGCGCCGGCGAGTATGCGAGCCGCAGCCCGCGCGACGCGCTCGCCCGCGCCGCCGATGCCTTCCTCGTGCGCCGTGGGCGCGGCACCACGGTCGTGGCGGGCTATCCCTGGTTCACCGACTGGGGTCGCGATACCTTCATCGCGATGCGCGGCCTCGTGCTCGCACGCGACCGCTTCGATGTCGCGCAGCGGATCCTGCTGGAATGGGCCGGCACCGTTTCCGAGGGCATGCTGCCCAACCGCTTCCCCGATGCGGCCGCGGCCCCCGAGTACAACGCGGTGGACGCGTCCCTGTGGTTCGTGATCGTCGCGCACGAATTCATGGCGCGTGCCGCGCCCACGCCCCAGGTCCGGCAGACGCTCACAGGCGCGATCGACGCGATCCTCGACGGCTACACACGCGGCACGCGCTACGGCATCCGCGCCGATGCCGACGGCCTCCTCGCCTGCGGGGTCCCCGGCGTGCAACTTACATGGATGGATGCGAAGGTGGGCGAGCACGTCGTCACGCCGCGCATCGGCAAGCCGGTGGAGGTGCAGGCGCTGTGGATCAATGCGCTGCGCCTCGCCGGCCGCGACAACGAGGCCACGCGTGCGCAGGACGCATTCGCCGCGCGCTTCGTCACGGCGGCCGGCGATCTGGCCGATGTCGTCGACGTCGGCCACGAGCACGGCAAGGTGGACGCGAGCGTGCGTCCCAACCAGGTCTTCGCCGCCGGCGGGCTGCCGCATGCGCTCGTCGATGCCGCCACCGCCGCGCGGATCGTCGACACGGCGCTGCGCGAGCTCGTCACGCCGCTCGGGCTGCGCACGCTCGCGCGCGGCGATCCGGCCTACCGCGGGCGCTACGAGGGCGACGTCGCCTCCCGCGACGGCGCCTATCACCAGGGCACCGTGTGGCCCTGGCTCATGGGTCCCTTCGTCGATGCGTGGCTCCGCGTGAACGGCAGCGATCGCGCCGCGCGCGCGCAGGCACGCACGCGCTTCGTGGCGCCGCTCGAGGCACAGCTCGCCAGCCAGGGCCTGGGCTTCCTGCCCGAGATCGCCGATGGCGATGCGCCGCATGCCGCGCGCGGATGTCCGTTCCAGGCATGGTCGCTCGGCGAGCTGCTGCGCATGCGCCGCGCGGTCGACGGCCGCTGACTACCGCGCAATCTCCCGGTACAGCCTTGCATACTCCTGCGCGGAGTGCCGCCAGCTCACGTCGGTGGTCATCGCGCGCGTCTGCAGGCGCCGCCAGCGCGGCGGATCCTTCCATAGCGCGAGCGCGCGCTCGATCGCCACGCCGAGCTCTGCCGCCGTGACGGGCGCGAACTGGAAGCCGGTGGCAGCCCCCGCGGCCACCGTCGCCTCGTTCGCATCCACCACGGTGTCGGCGAGCCCGCCCACGCGCGCCACCAGCGGCAACGCGCCGTAGCGCAGCGCGCACATCTGCGTGAGCCCGCAGGGCTCGAAGCGCGACGGCACGAGGATCACGTCCGCGCCCGCCTGCACGAGATGCGCCAGGTCCTCGTCGTAGCCCACGCGCACCGCCACGCGTCCGGGATGCGCACGGGCGGCCGCGACGAACGCTTCCTCCAGCTCGCGATCGCCGCTGCCCAGCGCCACGAGCTGCCCGCCGCCGCGCAGGATCGCGGGCAGCGCCTCGAGCACGAGGTCGAGGCCCTTCTGCCACGAGAAGCGGCTCACCACACCGAAGAGCGGCGAATCCGGGGCTGCCGCAAGCCCCATGCGCTTGCGCAGCGACACGCGGTTGCGCGTGCGCCCCGCGCGGCGCGCGGCCGTGAAATGCGACGGGATGCGCGCATCGGTGGCGGGGTCCCACGCGGCCTCGTCGAGGCCGTTCAGTATCCCGCGCAACGCGTGCGCCCGATGGCGCAGGAGGCCGTCGAGCCCCATGCCTCCCTCCGGCGTGCAGATCTCGGCCGCGTACGTCGGCGATACCGTCGTGATGCGATCGGCGAATGAAAGTCCGGCCTTGAGATAGCCCACGGCACCGAAGTACTCCACGCCCTCGAGCGACCACGCCTGCGGCGGCAGGCCGAGCGTGTCGAGCGACACGCCCGGAAAGCGTCCCTGGAAGGCGAGGTTGTGCACGGTGACCACGGTCGCGGGCCGCGGCCCGCCGGCATAGTGCAGGTAGGCAGGCGCCAGCGCCGCCTGCCAGTCGTGCGCATGCACCACGGACGGGACGTGGCCGTCGACCGCGCCGCGGCCCAGGTCCGCTGCCGCGCGGGCGAGTGCCGCGAAGCGCAGCGCGTTGTCGGGAAATTCCACGCCATCGGCTCCGGCGTAGGGGCCGCCATCGCGCGCATACAGATGCGGCGCGTCGACGACCGCGAGGTCGAGCCCCGCCGCATGGGCGAAGCGAACGTTCGCGGGTCCGCCGAAGCAGCTCGCGTAGTGGTGGGCCACGGGAGCAGCGCCGATCGCCGCCATGACCGCCGGATAGCCCGGCAGCAGCGTGCGCACGGCGACGCCTTCCTTCGCGAGCGCCGCCGGCAGCGCGCCCACGACGTCGGCGAGCCCTCCGGTCTTGACGAGCGGATACGCCTCCGATGCCACGCCGAGCACGTGCATTCAGGCGGACGGGAGGCGGTCGATCATCACCTGCGTGATGAGGCAGATGCCGCTGTCGGTGCGGCGGAAGCGCTGCGCATCGAGCTCGGGATCCTCGCCCACGACGAGCCCGCGCGGGATCTTCACGCCCGCGTCGACGATCACGTTGGTCAGCCGCGAATAGCGGCCCACGTCCACGTGCGGCAACAGCACGCCGTGGTCCACCGAGCTCCACGAGTGCACGTGCACCTGCTCGCACAGGAGCGAGTTGCGCAGCATCGCGCCCGAGACGATGCAGCCACCCGACACCAGCGACGACACGCCCATCCCGCGGCGGCCGTCGACGTCGTGCACGAACTTGGCCGGCGGCGTGATGCCGGCGTAGGTCCAGATCGGCCACTCGCTGTCGTACAGATCGAGCTCGGGCACGACGTCGGTCAAGTCGATGTTGGCGGCGAAGTACGCGTCGAGCGTGCCCACGTCGCGCCAGTAGATCTCGGTCTCGCCGGGCGAGCGCACGCAGGAGCGCGAGAAGCGGTGCGCCACCGCCCTGCCGTTGCGCACGAGCCAGGGGATGAGATCGTGGCCGAAGTCGCGGCTCGACGTCGGATCGGCGGCGTCGCGCCGCAGCTGGTCGAAGAGGAAGTCGCGGCGGAAGACGTAGATGCCCATGCTCGCGAGCGTGCGCCCCGGCTTGTCGGGCATCTCCGGAGGATGGGCGGGCTTCTCGAGGAAGTCGACGATGCGATCCTCGGTGTCGACCTTCATCACGCCGAGCCCGCGCGCGTCGCGGGTGTCGACCTCGATGCATGCCACCGTCACGTCCGCGCCCGACTGCAGGTGCTGCACGAGCATGACCTCGTAGTCCATCTTGTACACGTGGTCGCCGGCGAGGACCACGATGTACTCGGGGCCGTAGCCCGCGATGATGTCGATGTTCTGGTACACGGCATCGGCCGTGCCCATGTACCACTGGTTCTCGGCCACGCGCTGCGAGGCGGGCAGGATGTCGAAGCTCTCGTTGCGCATCGGCTGCAGGAAGTTCCAGCCGCGCTGCAGGTGGCGGATCAGGCTGTGCGCCTTGTATTGCGTGGCCACGGCGATGCGCCGGATGCCGGAGTTGAGCGCGTTGGACAGCGCGAAGTCGATGATGCGCGTCTTGCCGCCGAAATACACGGCGGGCTTGGCGCGGTTGTCGGTGAGCTCCATGAGGCGCGTGCCGCGGCCACCGGCGAGCACGTAAGCCATGGCGGAGCGCGCGAGCGGGGCAGACACGCTCGAGGCTTTTTCCGGCGTGCTCATGCGCTCCATCTTAACCCCGCCCCTACGCGTGGTCCGGCTTGGGCAGCGTCCACACCTCGTCGGCGTATTCGCGGATCGTCCGGTCCGACGAGAAGAAGCCCATCCCCGCGGTGTTCAGGATCGCCGAGGTCCACCACGCCGCGGGATCGCGCCACTTCGCGTCCACTTCCGCCTGCGCCTGCCGATAGTGCTCGAAGTCGGGACACACGAGGAAGTGGTCGCGGTTGCGCAGCGCGTCGGCGAGCTCGCGGAAGCGGGCCGGATCGTCGGGGGCGAAGGTGCCGGCCTCGAGCGCGCCGATCACGTCGGCGAGCACGGGCGAGGCGGCGATCTCGGCATCCATCGAGAGGCCCGCCGCGCGGCGCGCCATCGCCTGCTCCGCGGTGAGGCCGAAGAGGAAGAAGTTGTCGCTGCCCACGCGCTCCAGGATCTCGATGTTGGCGCCATCGAGCGTGCCGATGGTGAGCGCGCCATTGAGCGCGAGCTTCATGTTGCCGGTGCCCGAGGCCTCCATGCCCGCCGTGCTGATCTGCTCGGAGAGGTCGGCCGCGGGAATGATCGATTCGGCGAGGCTCACGTTGTAGTTCGGCAGGAACACGACGGAGAGCAATCCGCGCACGGCCGGATCCGTGTTGACCATGCGGCCCACGTCGTGGATGAGCTTGATGATGAGCTTGGCCTGCTTGTATCCCGCGGCGGCCTTCCCGGCGAAGATCTTCACGCGCGGCACCCAGCCGCGGCCGGGGTCGGCGCACATCGCCTGGTACAAGGCGATGGTCTGCATGAGGTTCATGAGCTGGCGCTTGTACTCGTGCATGCGCTTGATCTGCACGTCGAAGAGCGCATCCGGGTCGAGGCTGGTACCCGTGAGCTCCGCCACCACCCGCGCGAGCGCCACCTTGGCGTCGCGCCTCTGCTTTGCGAAGCGCTGCTGCAGCGCGGGATCGCCGGCAAGGGGCACCAGTCGCGCCAGCGCATCCGGGTCGTCGAGGACCTCGGGGCCGACCGCTTCCACCAGCAGCGATGTCAGCGCCGGATTGGCTTCGAAGAGCCAGCGGCGGAACGTGATGCCGTTGGTCTTGTTCACGATCCTGTCGGGGGCGACCAGGTGCAGGTCGCGGAAGACCGTCTGCCGCATGAGCTCGGTGTGCAGCGCCGACACGCCGTTGACGCGATGCGCGCCGAGGAACGCGAGATGGCCCATCCGCACGCGGCGTCCGCGCGTCTCGTCGATGAGCGACACGGACGCGATGAAGTCGTCTGCCCGGCCCTGCGCGCGCTGGCGGTCGAGGTGCTCCGCATTGATGCGGACGATGATCTCGGTGTGCCGCGGCAGGAGCGCCGTGAGCTGGTTGACGGGCCACGTCTCGAGCGCCTCGGGCAGCAGCGTGTGGTTGGTGTAGTTGAACACCCGGGTGACGATGTCCCATGCGCTGTCCCAGGGCATGCCGTGCACGTCCACGAGCAGGCGCATGAGCTCGGGCACGGCGATGGCGGGATGCGTGTCGTTCAACTGGATCGCGACGTGATCCGGCAGCGAGCCGAGCTCCCCATGCTGCGACCGGTGCCGGCGCAGGAGGTCCTGCAGCGACGCCGAGGCGAAGAAATACTCCTGGCGCAGGCGCAGGTCCTGCCCCGCCGCGGTCTCGTCGCTCGGATACAGCACGCGCGAGATGGCTTCGAGGCGCACGCGCTCGGCGAGCGCGCCCACGTGGTCGCCGCGATTGAATTCGGTGAGCGACAGCGGATCCGCCGCGCGCGCCGACCACAGCCGCAGCGTGTTCACGTGCCGGCCGCGCCAGCCGGTGATGGGCGTGTCGTGCGCCACCGCGAATACCGTCTCGGCAGGGTGCCACGTGTAGCGCCGCGTGCCGTCGGCGGCGACCGCCTCCTCCACGCGCCCGCCGAAGCCGACGCTCGCCGTGGCCTCCGGCCGCTCGAATTCCCAGCTGTTGCCGAAGAGCAGCCATTCCTCCGGCATCTCCTGCTGCCACCCGTCGCGCAGCACCTGGCGGAAGATGCCGTGGTCGTAGCGGATGCCATAGCCATGGGCGGGTATGCCGAGCGTGGCCATGCTTTCCATGAAGCAGGCCGCGAGGCGTCCCAGGCCGCCGTTGCCGAGCGCCGGGTCGGGCTCGAGGCGGCGGATGCGGTTGAAGTCCACGCCGAGCTCCTCGAGCGCGGCGCGGGCGACGTCCGCGAGCCCCAGGTTGGACAGCGCATCGAAGAGCATGCGTCCCACCAGGAACTCGAGCGAAAAGTAGTAGACGCGCTTGCGGCCGTCGCGGACCGAGCGGCGGGTGGTGTCGCTCCAGCGGTCGATCACGCGATCGCGGGCGGCGAGCGACACCGCGATGAGCCAGTCGCGGTCGCGCGCGAACGCCGGCTCCTTGGCCACCATGTAGCGCAGCTTGGACAGGATGGCCGCGCGGAAGGCTTCGACGTCGCGGGGCTCCGGAGGGGAAGCGGCCGGGGTGAAGGTGGTCACGAGGCTCGCGGAGGAGACTGGCGCGCCCGACAGTCAATCTCTAGAAGATGCACAAACACGCCGAAATCTATGGATAGCAAAGTGAAAGGTGGGCGGCCAGATGCTGATTTTCGTAGGTTACCGCATTCCGAGGCGGGCGGGATTGTCAGGAGCAGCAACGAGCAAGGCTCGATGCGAGGTCCGTGGAGAGCGTGCGGTTGGAGCAATCAGGCCGCTGGGATCGCGGATGGGCGCTCGAAGGCGAGCAACGTCGAGGCGTGCGGGCGAGTCCGGCGGAAGGCAACGCGGTCAGCCCATGAAGCCGACGTTCGTGTTCGCAAAGGCGCCGATGTTCGGGAACACGTAGGGCAGATCCCCCTCGGCGATGCCGAACCAGCGGCACAGCGTTGCCCCATATTGCTCCAGCGACGTCGTGGGAATCCAGCGGCCTTCCTTGCCGAGGTCGTCCGGGCCGTTCAAGGCCATCGTCGGCACCGTACCGTAGAAGTCGCCGCCCTTCACGGCACCGCCTATCACGAAGGCGTAGTTGCCCCACCCGTGATCCGTGCCGTCGCTGCCCGCGGGTTTGAACGTGCGGCCGAAGTCGGACAGCGTGAACGTCGTGACGGAAGATGCAACGCCGAGCGTCGTCAGCGCATCGTCGAATGCCTTTATGGCGTGGGTCGCGTGGGTGGGAGGCGAGCTCCCGCAGGGCCGCTTCACGAAGGGCGTCAAACTGACTCGCCGTCGAAGTGTCGCCGCTGCCGCTCAAACCGTAAAAGGTTCCGCCTCCAACGACCAGCGGGATCGAGGCTTCGCCGTTGCAGAACACTTGACGATGCCTTCCAGAACATCACCACGCCTGTCAGGCATGCGCACGTGCGCCGTGAGGTCCACCGTGAACCGGTGATTGGCATCGGCGACGTTGTCCGAGCAATAGCTGCGGTAGACAGGCCAGTTACCGCCGCACGCATCGCTTCGGACCGACTCCGGGCGTGCCGAAGAACCGGCACACCGCCGACAGTCCCGGAGCGGAGTCAGTGAACACGGTGAACTGACCGCCCGTACGAGGTGCTGCTCGGGCCGCCGACGGGTACCCCCCTCGATGCGCCGGCCCTCGTCCGGAACGCGCGCCGCTTGCCACCCGTTCGATGCTCGCATGGCAGGGATGGCGCGCCCGACAGGATTCGAACCTGTGACCCTTGGCTTCGGAAACCAATACTCTATCCAACTGAGCTACGGGCGCGGAACCTTGGATTGTAGCCGCCGGGGGTTCCAACCGTCCACGCCCGTACCGTCGAACGCGCCCGGAACGGTATAATTGCAGGTCGGCCGTCGGGTCCTTGCGATCCGGCCGTCGATCGATGGCCCGTCGATATCGCGTCCCTCGGGTCCAAACCGCCGATTCCGCCCGTTTCCAGCCTGTCCAGCCTACCAACATGACCGAAGAGCATTCTTCCCCCATCAAGACGCCCAAGCAACTCATCATCGTCGTCTTGCTGGCGTTCATAGTGCCGATCGCGCTGGCCGCATTCATCTCGCAGCTCGTCACGAGCGGCGAGCACGGCATCCACGAGAATGCGGACGCCGTCCTCGCCCGCATCCAGCCAGTGGGCACCGTGGTGCTCGCCGAAGCCACGGGCCCCAAGGGCATGATGACCGGCGAGCAGGTCTACAACACCACCTGCAAGACCTGCCACGAGACGGGCCTCGCCGGCGCGCCCAAGGTCGGCGACCCGGCGGCCTGGGGCAAGGTCATCGCGCAAGGCGAGGCCACGACGTTCAACCACGCCATCGCCGGCCTGCGCGCGATGCCGCCGCGTGGCGGCAACAACGACCTGACCGACGACGAGGTCAAGCGCGCGGTGGTGTTCATGGCGGCCAAGGCCGGCGCCACCTGGACCGCGCCGCCCGTGGCGGCCGTGGCCGAAGCTCCGGCAGCCGGTGCCGCAGCCGCCGCACCCGCGCCGGCCCCTGCGGCAGCCGCTGCCACCCCTGCGACCGCGGCCCCCGTCGCGGTGGCGAGCGCAGCGCCTGCTGCGGCCGCCGACGGCAAGAAGGTCTACGACGCCACCTGCGTGGCCTGCCACGGCGCCGGCATCGCCGGTGCGCCCAAGTTCGGCGACAAGGCCCAATGGGTGGCGCACCTCGCGCTCGGCATCGACACCCTCTACACCTCGGCGATCAAGGGCAAGGGCATCATGCCCGCCAAGGGCGGCAACCCCGCCCTGTCCGACGCCGACGTGAAGGCGGCCGTCGACTACATGGTGGCCGCGGTCAAATAGGCCGGCCGGCGCGGATCCGGCGCCCGCCGGATCACGCGCTCCCCGCGGCACTGCGATCGCCTCAGCGCGACAGCAGCGCCTTGAGCGAGGCGAGCCTTGCATTGCCGCTCACCTTCTCCTCCGCCGCTTCCTCCGCGGTGCGCGGCTCCCCCGCGTAGCGCACGTCCTCCTGCGCGAGCTCGCCGATGAAGCGCGACGGCTGGCAGCCCACGCGCTCGCCGGCACGCTTGCGTGCGCGGCACCACGACAGGTGCAGCGACTGCTGCGCACGCGTGAGCGCCACGTACATGAGGCGGCGCTCCTCCTCCACGTCGTCCTTCTCGACGGACTCGCGGTGCGGCAGGATGCCCTCCTCCAGCCCCACGATGAAGACATGCGGGAATTCGAGCCCCTTGGCAGCGTGGATCGTGGACAGGCGCACGGCATCGGCGCGATCGCCTTCGCGATTCTCGAGCATCGTGATCAAGGCCACCATCTGCGTGAGCTCGAGGAGGTTGCGGCCATCGGCCTCGCCCTTGCGCGAGAGCCAGCCGGTGAAGTCGCGCACGCTCTTGGTCTTCGCCTGCGCATCGCGCTTGTCGAGCGTGTCCACCAGCCACGTCTCGTAGCCGCTGCGCGAAAGCAGGTCGTCCAGCAACCTGCCCGCGGGCTCGCGCTCGGCGCGGTAGCGCAGGTCGTTCACGAGCTTGCAGAATTCCATGAGCCCCTCGCGTTGCCGCGCGGGTACCGCCGCCTCGATCTCCGGCGAGAACGCGGCGGCAAAGAGGCTCTCGTGCCGGCGGGCGGCGATGTCGGCGAGACGCGAAAGTGTGGTCTGCCCCACTCCGCGCTTGGGCACCCCCACCGCGCGCAGGAACGCGGGATCATCATCGTCGTTGGCGATGAGCCGCAGGTAGGCCACGATGTCCTTGATCTCCGTACGCTCGAAGATCGACTGCCCGCCGGAGATCTCGTAGTTGATGCCCTTCGCGCGCAAGGCCGTCTCGAAGACCTGCGCCTGGTGGTTGCCGCGATAGAGGATCGCGAAGTCGGCGAGGTTGCCGCGCCGCTCGAATTTCATGCCTTCGATGCGGCTCGTCACGACCTCGGCCTCGGTCTCGTCGTCGGCGCAAGGTGTCACGCGGATCGCATCGCCGTGGCCCAGGTCGCTCCACAGGCGCTTGTCGAAGAGCTTGGGATTGTTGCCGATCACCGCATTGGCGCTGCGCAGGATGCGCACCGTGGAGCGATAGTTCTGCTCGAGCTTCACGACCTTGAGCTCGGGATAGTCGCGCGGCAACTGCGCGAGATTGTCGAGCGTGGCGCCGCGCCAGCCGTAGATCGCCTGGTCGTCGTCGCCCACCGCGGTGAACGGCGTGCGCTCGCCCACCAGCGCGCGCATCAACCGGTACTGCGCGGGATTGGTGTCCTGGTACTCGTCGACGAGCACGTGCTCGCACTTCGCCTGCCAGCGCTGCGCGACCTCCGGGTCGGACTCGAGCAGGCGCAAGGGACGCACGATGAGGTCGTCGAAGTCCACCGCGCGATACGCCGCGAGCGCCTCGTCGTAGTTGGCATACGCGCGCGCGGCCGCCAGCTCCTCCTCGTCGGCCGCCTGCGACAGCGCCGTCGCGGGCGGCACCAGCGCGTTCTTCCACGCGCTGATCTTCCATTGCGCGGCGCGCGCGCGGCCGCGGTCCGCCGTGGCCACGAGCTCGGCCACGATGCCCTCGAGGTCGCCCGGATCGAGGATGGAGAAGCCGCTGCGCAATCCTGCCGCCTGTGCCTCCTGCCGCAGCAGCATGAGGCCGAAGGCGTGGAAGGTTGCGATCACAACCTTGCCGGCGGCCTCGCTGCGGCCCTGTTTGCCGAGCAGCGCCTGCGCCCGCTCACGCATCTCGCGTGCCGCCTTGTTGGTGAAGGTGATCGCCACCACGCGCGCGGGATCGGCGCCGCGCTCGATCAGGTGAGCGATCTTGGCCGTGATGACGCGCGTCTTGCCGCTGCCCGCGCCGGCGAGCACGAGCAGGGGACCGTCGCAATAGCGCACGGCCTCGCGTTGCGGTGGATTGAGCGGAAAGGAAGACAGGACGCGAAACGATGAGGAAGAAGCGGAAAGGCGCGCAAGGCAAGGCACACGTGCACGGCTTGCTAGAATCGACCGCGATTCTAGCAGTCACTTCACCGCTTCCCCACCACCACGCCCACACGCACCACGAGCATGGCCCACTACGCGATCGGCGACCTGCAGGGCTGCCACGCCGAGTTCTGCGAGCTCCTCGAGCGCATCGCGTTCTCGCCGCGCAGCGACACGCTGTGGCTCGTGGGCGATCTCGTCAATCGCGGCCCCGGATCGCTCGCCGTGCTGCGCGAGGTGATGGCACTCGGGCCCTCGTGCACCACCGTGCTCGGCAATCACGACTTCCACCTCATCACGCTCGCGGCCGGCATCCGCAGGGCGCACAAGGGCGACACGCTCGACGACGTGCTGGCTGCCCCCGACCGCGACGAGCTCGTGGCGTGGCTCACCGCGCGCCCGCTCGTGGTGAGCGACGGCACGCACACCATGGTGCACGCCGGCTTCCTTCCCTCGTGGACCGTGGCACAGGCCGTGGCGCTGTCCGGCGAGGTGCAGGCCATGCTCGCAAGCCCGCAGGCACGCTCCTTCCTCGAGGTGCTCTACGGCGACGATCCTGCGCGCTGGTCCGCCGACCTCACGGGCTTCGACCGCCTGCGCGTGATCGTCAACACCTGCACGCGATTGCGCTTCTGCCGCGCGGACGACACGCTGGAGCTCAAGGAAAAGCGCGGCAGGGACCACACGCCGGGCGGGTTCATTCCGTGGTTCGAGCAGCCCGCGCGCCGCTCGGCAGGCCACACCATCGTCTGTGGCCACTGGTCGACACTCGGCCTCATGCTCACCGACGACGTGCTGATGCTCGACTCGGGCTGCGTGTGGGGCGGCACGCTCACCGCGGTGAGCCTCCCCGACCGCAAGCTCACGCAGGTCCCTTCGCGGGCGCCTCGCGTGTCAAAGCCGTTCGGATAGCGTCCTCCGCGGCACGCGCAAGCTCGCGCCGGTGCGCATCGCGTGCGGGCAGCGCCGGCGGCGCCACCACCTCCACCGTCATCCTCCGCTCGCCGCACACCGCCCAGAAGCACTGCGCGAAGGTGGTCTCGCCCACGTAGGCGGGTGCGCTCGCGTGCTCGCCCGCGTGATCGCGATAGCGCAGCGCCACCGGCTGCACGTGACCTTGCGCATCCACGATCGGCTGCAGGAGCGAGCTCTTGAACGGCAGGATGTCGCGGCCATCGGTGGTGGTGCCCTCGGGAAAGATCGCCACCACGTCGCCTCCCGCCAGCAGGCGCGCCATGTCCTCGTTCACGCGGTGCGTATCGCGTCGGCGCTCGCGCTCGATGAAGACCGTGCCGGCCCCGCGGATCATCTGCGACAGGATCGGCCAGCGCGCGAGCTCCGACTTGGCCACGAAGCGCACCGGGTGGTGCGCATTGAGCACGAAGATGTCGAGCCACGAGATATGGTTGGCCACGAGCAGCACGTTGCCGGTGGCGACTTCCCCTTCCACGCGGGCCTCGATGTGGAGGATGCGCAGGAGCCGCACGCTCCATCGCTTGACGAGCGCGCGACGGCGCTCGGGCTTCACGAGCGGGAACACGAGCACCGTGGTTCCCACACCTTCGGCCGCGTGCACGCAGGTGCGCGCGAAGCGGTAGCAGCGGACGGTGAGCGGATTGCGCGCGCGCCCGCCCGCCGCGGCTTTCACCACAAGGGGGTGCCGAACGTCGCCCGGTAGAGTTCGGCCACCTTCTCGCGCGTGACGGCGTGCTTCTGCGCGCCGCGCGAGGCGATCTTGAGCGAGCCCAGCACCGAGGCGAGGCCGCCCGTGCGCTCCCAGTCCCAGCCGTTGGCGATGCCGTACAGCAGGCCCGCGCGATAGGCATCGCCACAGCCCGTGGGATCGAGCACCGCCGTGGGCTTCGCCGCCGGAATCGCATGCGTGGCGCCATTGGCGTGGATGATTGAGCCGTCGGCGCCCAGCGTGACGATGAGCGCGTCCACCTTCTCGGCGATCTCGGGCAGCGACATCCCCGTGCGCTCCGCCAGCATGCGGCCCTCGTAGTCGTTCACGGCAACGTAACGCGCCTGGTCGACCATCGCCGTGAGCTCGGGGCCGTCGAACAGCGTCATCCCCTGGCCCGGATCGAAGATGAAGGGGATCCCCGCCGCCACGAACTGGTCCGCGTGCTCGCGCATGCCGTCCTTGCCGTCGGGCGCGATGATGCCGAGCTCGATGCCCGTCACGTCCGTCACGCGGCTCTGCTGCGAGTAGTTCATCGCACCCGGGTGGAACGCCGTGATCTGGTTATCGTCGAGGTCGGTGATGATGAAGGCCTGCGCCGTATAGGCCCCCGGCACGTGCCGCAGCCCGTCCACGCTCACGCCCAGCGCCGCCAGACGCTCCTTGTACTCGAGGCCGTCGTCGCCCACCGTGGCCATGACCACCGGCTCGCCGCCGATCGCCGCCAGGTTGTACGCGATGTTGCCCGCACAGCCGCCCCACTCGCGCCGCATCTCGCCGATCTGGAACGACACCGACAGCACCTGCGCCTGGTCCGGCAGGATGTGCCGCGAGAACTTGTCGGGGAACACCATGATGGTGTCGTAGGCGAGCGAGCCGCAGATGAGGGTGCGCATGGGCGAAGGGGAGGAAAGCGACGGCGCAGTTTACAGCGTCGGGCCGGGGCGCAGGCCGGGCGCGGGCGGCCGGCCCGGAAGACATCAGGCCGCCGACAGCCGCCCCGACTCCCGCACCACGAACTGCTGCCGCCGCGACACCGGCACCGTCTCCGGCACGTCGTTCAGCACCACTTCCCAGTGCGCATCGCCGTCGTCGTTCACGCGCCGCTCGAAGCCGCGGATGAAGTCGCGCGCCACGAGGCAGTTGCGATGCACGCGCACGAAGCGGTCGCCGAACTCGGTCTCGAGCTTGGTGAGCGATTCCTCGAGCAGGTACTCGCGCTGCGCCGTGCGGATCGTGATGTACTTCAATTCCGCCTTGAGATAGACGATCTCGTCCACCGGCACCAGCACCACGCGCGAGCGCTCGGTCACCGAGAGGAAGCGCCGCGACGTCGCCGGAAGCTGGGCGAGCTTCTCCGCCCCGAGGGGCTTCAGGCGCGGCACCTTCTCGAGCGCGGAGAGAAGGCGCTGCGCGCGCACGGGCTTCATCAGGTAATCCACGGCATTGACCTCGAACGCCTGCACGGCGTGCTCGTGAAAGGCCGTCGTGAAGATCACGACGGGGGGATGGGGAAGCTTGAGCAGATGGCGAGCAAGCTCGATGCCATCCATGTCGGGCATGTGGATATCGGTGAGGACCAGGTCGACCGGCGCGCTCTGCAAGAGATCGAGCGCCTCGCGCCCGTGCGCAGCCTCGCCCACCACCGTGATCGGCAGCGCGGCAGCGCAATCGTCGAGGAGCTCGCGCAGGCGGCGGCGAGCCGGCGCCTCGTCGTCGACGATCAGCACGCGCAGCACGGAGTCAGGCATGGACACCCTTCGGATCGAACATGGGAATCGGGATGGCGCGCTCGCGCCGCGAGGCGCCCCCGTTGCGGCGCGCCGGCGCGGGCGTTGCGGGCGCGCGCGCGGCGCGCAGGGCGGCATCGGTGAGGGCGGTGCGATAGGGCAGGCGGATGTGCACTTCGTAACCGTCCTTCGTCACCCGCGACGTGAGGCTCGCCTCGGCATCGAAGTGCAGCGCGAGCCGCTCGCGCACGTTGGCGAGCGCCATCTTGTTGCCCGAGTGATGGCTGCCTTCCTTGCGATAGGGATTCTTGAGGATCGCGTGCACGTAGCCGCGCGCGAGGAACACGTTGACGGACACCACGCCGGGCGCGCTCGACGGCTCGATGCCGTGATACACCGCGTTCTCGAGGAGCGGCTGCAGCACGAGCGGCGGCACCAGCGCATCCGCCGGCATGCTCTTCAGGTTCCAGTCGACCACGAGACGCTCGCCCAGGCGCAGCTGCTCGAGCTCGAGGTACTGGCGGCAGAGCTCGAGCTCGTCGGCGAGCGGTGCCAGCTCGCGGTTGTCGCGCATGAGCACGCGGAAGAGGTCGGCCAGGTCCTCCAGCGCGCGCTCGGCGCGACGCGGTTCCTGGCGCATCAGGGAGAGCACTGCATTGATGCTGTTGAACAGGAAATGGGGCCGGATGCGCGCCTGCAGCGCCTGCAGGCGGGCTTCCACCAGCGCCGGCGACAGCGCCCTGGCGCGCAGATCGAAGTAGTACAGAAGCACGGCCGTGGCGAAGATCCCCCACGCCACCCACGCGAGCACGCGGGACGATGGCATCGGCTCGAAGCCGCGGAAGAGCTCGAAAGCGGCGAGCGCCGCCGCCGCGACCACAAGCATCACCACCGCCACCCCGACCGGGTACGACAGCCGCGCGAGCCAGGGCGAGGCCACCCACAGCACCGCGAGCACGAGGAAGAGGAAGGGCTCGACCACGGCCACCGCCGCCGTCCAGCCGGAAAAGACTGCCGCGGGCGTCGGATCGCGCGCCAGGGCATAGAGGAACGCGCCCGCATTCACGGCAACCAGGATGCGCAGGATGGTCCCCAGGTTGCGGAAGTCGGGCAGGTTCGGCGAACGCTTGTGTCTTATAATCGACCGCATACCTCGTGGTGGCATGCAATCCTCATGCCGACCCCGTGCCGGGGCGTGGGGCATGTCCGCAGCGGGGGCCTTCCGCCGGGCACGCCACCCCTTCCGCGCCTTGACCCATCGAGCAATGCCCACACCCTCGCAGCCCCCCGCGAAACTGTCGTCTTCCCGTCCCGCGGACACCGCCGCCACCGGCGCCGTGCCGCCGCCGGGCCCATCCGCACACCCCGCCGCCTCGCCGGGCACGGCGCCCGCCCCCTCCGGCGGCTGGTCGGGACGCTTCGCCGAGCCGGTCAGCGAGATCGTCAAGCGCTACACGGCCTCGGTGGGCTTCGACCAGCGCCTGGCCGACGCGGACATCGACGGCTCGCTCGCCCATGCCCGCATGCTGGCGGCGACGGGGATTCTAACGGCCGCCGATCTGGCCGACATCGAGCGTGGCCTCACCCAGGTGCGCCAGGAGATCGCCGCCGGGGCCTTCACCTGGTCGCTCGACCAGGAAGACGTCCACCTCAACATCGAGCGCCGCCTGACGGCCCTCGTGGGCGACGCCGGCAAGCGCCTGCACACCGCCCGCTCGCGCAACGACCAGGTGGCCACCGACGTGCGCCTGTGGCTGCGCGGCGCCATCGACGTGCTGGCGGGTGAGATCGTGGCCCTGCGCCGCGCCTTCATCGACCTGGCCGAAAAGCACGCCGACACGATCATGCCGGGCTTCACGCACCTGCAGGTGGCACAGCCCGTCACCTTCGGCCATCACCTGCTGGCCTACGAGGCGATGCTCGCGCGCGACGGCGAGCGCCTGGCCGACTGCCGCAAGCGCGTCAACCGCCTGCCGCTCGGCGCCGCGGCGCTGGCGGGCACGTCCTTCCCCATCGACCGCGAGCACGTGGCGCGCGCGCTTGGCTTCGACAGCGTGATCGGCAACTCGCTCGACGCCGTGTCCGATCGCGACTTCGCCATCGAGTTCGAGGCCGCGGCAGCGCTCGTGATGATCCACCTCTCGCGCTTTGCCGAGGAGCTCGTGCTGTGGTCCTCGCCGCGCTTCGCCTTCGTGGACCTCGCCGACCGCTTCTGCACCGGCAGCTCGATCATGCCGCAGAAGAAGAACCCGGACGTCCCCGAGCTCGTGCGCGGCAAAAGCGGCCGCGTCGTGGGCCACCTGGTGGCGCTGCTGGTGCTCATGAAGGCGCAGCCGCTCACCTACAACAAGGACAACCAGGAGGACAAGGAGCCGCTCTTCGACACCGTCGATACGCTCCACGATACCCTGGCGATCATGACGGACCTCGTGGCCACCGGCATCACCGTGCGCGCGGATCGCATGCGCGCGGCGGCGCGCGAGGGCTTTGCCACCGCCACCGACCTCGCCGACTATCTCGTCCGCCGCGGTGCACCGTTCCGGGACGCCCACGAGGTGGTGGCGCGCGCCGTGCGCCATGCGGAGGCGAAGGGCTGCGACCTTTCCGACTTGCCCGCCGCCGAGCTACGGCAGTTTTCGCCGCTGGTGGGCGACGACGTCCATGCCGTGCTCACGCTCGAGGGCTCGGTGGCGAGCCGCCGGCACATCGGCGGCACGGCACCCGACCAGGTGCGCGCGGCCGCGGCGGCGGCGCGCGCAAGCCTTCCCGCCGTGTAACGCGGCATGGTTTCCAAACGGCGGCACGGTCGCGCGGCGCGCAAGCGCCGCAGCCGCGTGCCGTGCACCACAACAACGGAGGAACGATGAAGCTCGCCTTCCTGGGTCTCGGCGTGATGGGCTATCCGATGGCCGGACATCTCGCCCGCGCGGGACATGAGGTCACTGTCTACAACCGCACGCCGGCCAAGGCCGCGCAGTGGGTCGCGGCCCACGGCGGCAAGAGCGCGGCGACACCCGCCGCCGCGGCGGCGGATGCGCAGATCGTGCTGATGTGCGTGGGCAACGACGACGACGTGCGGAGCGTCGCGCTGGGCAAGGACGGCGCGCTCGCCGGCATGGCGAAAGGTGCGGTGCTCGTCGACCACACGACCGCATCGGCGGAAGTCGCGCGCGAGGTGCATGCCGCGGCCAAGCGCCTGTCCTCGAGCTTTCTCGACGCGCCGGTCTCCGGCGGGCAGGCGGGTGCGGAAAACGGCAAGCTCACCATCATGGTGGGCGGCGACGACGCCGTGTATGCGCAGTGCGAAGCGGTGCTCGCCACCTACGCGCGCGCCGTCACGCTCATGGGCGGCGCCGGCGCGGGCCAGCTCACGAAGATGGTCAACCAGATCTGCATCGCGGGCCTCGTGGAGGCGCTCTCCGAAGGCGTGCACTTCGCGATGCGCGCGCAGCTCGATCCGCTGCGCGTGCTCGACGTGATCAGCAAGGGCGCCGCGCAGTCGTGGCAGATGGAGAACCGCGGCAAGACGATGGTCGAGGACAAGTTCGACTTCGGCTTCGCGGTCGACTGGATGCGCAAGGACCTTTCGATCTGCCTCGCCGAGGCGCGGCGCAACGGCGCGATGCTGCCGGTCACGGCCCTCGTGGACCAGCGCTACGCCGAGGTGCAGGCGCGCGGTGGCGGGCGCTGGGACACGTCGAGCCTCGTGCGGCTCCTGAACCAGCCGAAGTAACCGTGCGTGCAGGAATCGCGACCGGGGTTGCCGCACGCGGCGCCCTCGTGGCGCTCGCGCTGGCGTCGCTCGTGGCACCGGGCATCGCCAGCGCCGCGGAGATCGTGCTGCGCAATGCCTGGATGCGTCCGGCCGCGGCGGGCAGCGCAGCGGCGCGCGTGTACGTCGACATCGAAAGCGACGTTGCCGTCGACCTCGTGGGCGCAGCCTCGCCCATCGCGAAGAAGGTCGAGATCGTGCGCACCGCGATCATCGGCGACCCCACGACCGAGAAGGTGGTCAAGGCCTATCCCGTGCCCGCGCGTGGCCAGACGCGCCTCGCGTATCGCGGCGATCACCTCCGGCTCGTGGCCCTCACGGGCGATGCCTTCGCCGGGACGCCGGTCGCCCTCACGCTGACGTTCAAGGATGCGGCCGGCAAGCGTATCGAGGCGACCACGAACGTGCTCGTGCGCGGGCTCTTCGGGGCGCCCCCCGACGCACCGCCGGCGGGCGGCATGCCCGCCCGGTAACCGAGTCGTTCAGGCCGGCGGCGCGGCCGCCGCAGCCGGAACGCGATCGCCTTCGATCACCTCGATCTCGTAGGTGATCGTGGCGGTCTTGCCGAGCATGATCGTGGCGGAGCAGTACTTTTCCTTCGACAGCTCCACCGCCCGCTCGACGTGGCGGCGGTCGAGGTTGCGGCCCGCCACCCGATAGACGTAGTGCAGCGCGGTGAACACGCGCGGAGGCGTGTCGGCACGGGTGCCCTCGATCGAGACCGCCACGTCCGTCACCGGATGGCGTCCTTTCTTCAGGATCGTGACCACGTCGTAGGCCGTGCAGGCGGCGGCACCGGTCAGGAGAGTCTCCATGGGACGCATCCCGATGTTACGGCCGCCGTTGTCCGGAGCCCCGTCCATCACCATGGAATGCCCGCTGCCGGACTCTCCCACGAAGCTCGCGCCGTCGATCCACTTCACCTGCGTCCTCATCCAACGCCCCTCCCTGTTAGGTCATCCGTCGATAGTGATCACTCACATGTACCAAAAAAGTAACGTGAATGCGCACCTATGCTGCAATGCCACATATTCCACTTGCATGGTGCAGCGCAATATGCAATTATGGACACGTTCGCGGCCTCGCCGTACTCCTCCTTCGGCACCGCGGACCCATTCCTCCATTCTCCTCCTATGGTGGAATCCTCAAGGGCGGGGTCTTCGGACCACGCCCTTTTTTTGCCTGGGGCGGGCTGTCGACGCGTCCGCTGCAGTGCAGCGTGTCCGCGCGCGAAAGCGCCAGGCGACGGTACGCCGCTGGATGGCGGGCGCCCAACGTCCCGCGGGGACCGCGCCTTGACCGGCCTCCGCTTTCGATATTACAATGTTCGACTTTGCGCGATTTGCCGCGCAGCGCAACACAAACCCCGGACAAGACCGAACCGAACCATGAAGACCTTCTCCGCCAAGCCTTCCGACATCGTGCGGGATTGGTACGTCGTCGACGCGACCGACCAGGTGCTCGGCCGTCTCGCGAGCCAGATCGCGCTGCGCCTGCGTGGCAAGCACAAGCCCATCTACACCCCGCACATGGACACCGGCGATTTCATCGTCGTGACCAACGTGGACAAGCTCCGCGTCACCGGCGACAAGGCCGAGAACAAGCTCTATCACCGCCATTCGGGCTACCCCGGCGGCATCTCGACCACCAACTTCTCGAAGATGCAGGCCCGCTTCCCCGGCCGCGCACTCGAAAAGGCCGTGCGCGGCATGCTCCCCAAGGGCCCGCTCGGCTACGCGATGCTGAAGAAGCTCAAGTACTACGCCGGATCGTCGCATCCGCATACCGCGCAGCAGCCCAAGACGCTCGCGCCCGTGAAGTAACGGACCCAACCAAGAATCCCCAGACCATGATCGGCAACTATTACTACGGCACCGGCCGCCGCAAGACGTCGGTGGCGCGCGTGTTCATCAAGGCAGGCTCGGGCAAGATCGTCGTCAACGAGAAGCCCATCGACGAGTTCTTCACGCGCGAGACGGGCCGCATGGTCGTGCGCCAGCCGCTCGTGCTCACCAACCACCAGGGCACGTTCGACATCATGGTCAACGTGATCGGCGGCGGCGAGTCCGGCCAGGCGGGTGCTGTGCGCCACGGCATCACGCGCGCGCTCATCGACTACGACGCGCAACTGAAGCCCACGCTGTCCAAGGCGGGACTCGTCACGCGCGACGCGCGCGAAGTCGAGCGAAAGAAGGTCGGCCTCCACAAGGCGCGCCGCCGCAAGCAGTTCAGCAAGCGCTAACGCGCTCGCATCTCACGAAGGGGCCGCCTGCAGGCGGCCTTTTTCGTTCCAGGGGCAGGCGTCGCGACCCTGCGCTAGAATCGTTGCACACTCGCATGAGGACGGACACGATGGTCAAGATCGGCATCGTCGGCGGCACCGGCTACACGGGCGTCGAGCTCCTGCGCATCCTGGCGTCGCATCCCGACGCCGACGTGCGCGCGATCACCTCGCGCGGCGAGGCCGGCACGCGCGTGGTCGACATGTTCCAGAGCCTGCGCGGCAAGTACGACCACCTCGTGTTCACCGCGCCGGACGCCACGGATCTGAAGTCCTGCGACATCGTGTTCTTCGCCACGCCGCACGGCGTGGCCATGGCGCAGGCGCGCGAGCTCGTGGACGCCGGCGTCAAGCTCATCGACCTCGCGGCCGACTTCCGCATCAAGGATCCGGCGCTCTTCGAGAAGTGGTACAAGCTCCCGCACACGTGCCCCGACCTCCTCGCGGAATCGGTGTACGGCCTGCCCGAGTTCCATCGTGACGCGATCCGCAAGGCACGCATCGTGGGCAATCCCGGCTGCTATCCCACGTCGATGCAGTTGGGTTTCATGCCGCTGCTCGAAGCCGGCATCGTCGACACGCAGCACCTCATCGCCGACTGCAAGTCGGGCGCGTCGGGCGCGGGCCGCAAGGCGGAGGTGAACCTGCTGCTGGCGGAGGCCTCCGACAACTTCAAGGCCTATGGCGTGTCCGGCCACCGCCATCATCCGGAAACCGTGCAGGAGCTGCAGGGCCGCAGCTCCACCCCGGTGTCGCTCGTCTTCACACCGCACCTGTTGCCCATGATCCGCGGCATCCACTCGACGCTCTATGCGCGCCTCACCAGGACCGACGTCGACCTGCAGGCGCTCTTCGAGCAGCGCTACGCTGGCGAGCCCTTCGTCGACGTGATGCCGCCCCACTCCACGCCCGAGACGCGCAGCGTGCGCGGGTCGAACGTCGCGCGGATCGCCGTGCATCGCCCCGGCAATGCCGACACGGTCACCGTGCTGGTGGTCGAGGACAACCTCGTCAAGGGCGCGGCCGGCCAGGCGGTGCAGAACATGAACCTGATGTTCGGCCTGCCCGAAACCGCGGGCCTCACCGCGGCGCCGGTCCTGCCGTAACGCTCGAGGCGGGCCCGCACGATGACGGCATGGTGGCGGCGGGTCAAGCGGCAGTTCGGCATCGCGGCGCCGCGCATGGCGGTGCGCACGAGCCTTCCATGGTGGGGGCGCGGCGTGCTGGTCGTGACCCTGCTCGCGATCATCGGCGGCATGTGGTGGTGGGGCTTCGACTTCGGGCAGATCTTCGGCGGCTTCAACCGCAAGGAGGTGGAGGCGCGCCTGTCCACGCTCACCACCGACGTCGAGCGCTATCGCTCCGAGGTCACCGACCTGCGCAGCCGCAATGCGGTGCTCGAATCCGAGCTCGCCATGAACAAGGGGGCGCAGGAAGCGTTGTCGAAGCAGGTCACCGAGCTGTCGGGCGAGAATGCCCAGGTGAAGGAAGAGCTCGCCTTCCTGCAGAAGCTGGTGGCCGACTCGAGCAAGGCCGAGGGCGTGACCATCCAGCGGCTGGCGCTCGAACCCGACGGCGACGACACGTGGCGCTACAGCCTCATCGTGGTGCGCGGCGGCAGCCCCAAGGACGAATTCACGGGCAAAGTCGTGCTGCGGGCGACGCTCGCCGGCGGCGTGGAGGGGGACGCCGTCCCGCATTATCTCGAGATTCCCACCGACGTCCCCGAGGCCGCCGGCTCGCTCTCCCTCAAATTCAAGTATTATCAGCGGGTTGAGGGACAGTTCCGCGTCCCGGTGGGCTCCCGCGTGGTGGCCATCGCGGTCCGGGCGTATGAATCGGGACAGGTTGCCCCGCGCGTCACGCGCACCTTGAGCCTGGGCTAGGAGACACCATGTTCGAACGCAAGAAGCACGCGCCGCCGCAGAAGCGCATCGACTGCCTGATCGGCGCCGGCACCACGGTGTGTGGCGACGTCACGTTCACCGGCGGCCTGCGCATCGACGGCACCGTCCGCGGCAACATCGCCACGGTCAATGGCGAGGCCGGCACGCTGGTGGTGAGCGAGAGCGCGCACGTCGAAGGCGAGATCAAGGTGTCGCATGTCGTGATCAACGGGTCCGTGGCGGGACCGATCACGGCGCACGATTTCCTCGAGCTGCAGCCCAAGGCCAGGGTGACGGGCGACATCGATTACCGCACGCTGGAGATGCACCTCGGTGCCATGGTGCAGGGGAAGTTGAAGCACGACGAACCCGGGACCGCCAGCGTGGTCGAATTGAAGCGGGCCGGCGCCGATGGCTGATTTGCTGCATCATTGGCCTGTACCGCACGCCGCAGGATGAAGGAATGCGCCTCACCGGGGCGCGTCGCACACGGAGTCGACGATGAATGCCATGAATGAAATGCCCGCCCCGCTCGTCTTCACGGACGCCGCGGCCAACAAGGTGAAGAACCTGATCGACGAGGAAGGCAACCCGGATCTCAAGCTCCGCGTGTTCGTCTCCGGCGGCGGCTGCTCGGGCTTCCAGTACGGCTTCACGTTCGACGAGGTCTCCAACGAGGACGACACCGCGATGGTGAAGGACGGCGTCACCCTCCTGATCGACCCCATGAGCTACCAGTACCTCGTGGGCGCCGAGATCGACTACCAGGAAGGCCTCGAGGGCGCGCAGTTCGTGATCAAGAATCCGAACGCCACCACGACCTGCGGCTGCGGGTCGAGCTTCTCCGCCTAGGCTTCTCCGCAGCACCTCACCGGGGGTAGATCGCCCCCAGCACCCGCGGTCCGGCAGCGCCCGTGACCGCGGGCAGGTTGCCCGGACGCCCGGCGACCGTCTCCCGCGCAAGCCAGGCAAAGGCGAGCGCCTCCACCTGGTCGCTCGCCACTCCCACGCTGTCCGTGGACGCCACCGTCATGTGCGGTAGCTCGGCGCGGATGCGCGCCACGAGGTCGCCGTTGCGCGCACCGCCGCCGCAGAGGAAGAGATCCTGCGCGCCGTCGCAATGGGCGAGGATCGCGTGGGCGAGCGAGCGCGCGGTGAAGGCGGCGAGCGTCGCCTGCACGTCGGCGTCGGCGAGCGTGAACGGCGCCACGTGACGATCGAGCCACGCCGCATCGAACAGATCCCGGCCCGTGCTCTTGGGCGGCGGCAACGCGAGGTAGGGCTCGGCCATGAGCTGTGCCAGGAGCGGCGCGTGGACCGTGCCGGAGGATGCCAGCAGGCCGTCGGCATCGAACGGCGCGGCGCGCACGCGCGCATGCCACAGGTCGAGCAGCACGTTGGCGGGCCCCGTGTCGAAGCCGATGACGTCGCCGCGCGGTGGCAGGTCGGTGATGTTGGCGATACCGCCCAGGTTCGCCACCACGCGGTGCCGCACCGGGTCGCGGAAGATCGCCGCATGGAAGGCGGGCACCAGCGGCGCACCCTGCCCGCCCGCCGCGATGTCGCGCATGCGGAAATCGGCCACCACGGTCATGTAGGCGCGCTCCGCCACGCGTGAAGGATTGTTGACCTGCGCGGTCCACCCCTCGTGCGGGCGATGCCGCACGGTCTGGCCGTGCACGCCGGCGGCGATCACCTGGTGGGGCTCTACGTCGGCGGCGAGGCACACGCTGCGCAGCGCATGGGCGTAGAGGTCGGCCAGACGATTCGCCGCACGCGCGGCGCGCACGATCTCGTCCGGCCCCGGCGATTGCAGCGCGAAGAGCTCGCGGCGAAGCTCGGTGGGAAAGTCGAGATGCGTGGACGAGACCACGCGGCCCGTGTCGTGACTGCCGGAGAAATCGGCCAGAACGGCGTCGATGCCGTCGAGGCTCGTGCCGGACATGACGCCGGCGAAGAGCTCCCGTGTCACGTGCGACAGCGCGGACCCGGGCTGTTCGCCGCGCGCTGGCGCTACTCGCGGCTGGCGAGCGCCGAGCCGGGCAGCGAGCGCGCGAGCGCGAGCGATTCGACGAGCGGCGCGATGCCTTCACGGAAGGCAGCGTAGCGCTCCGACGTGACCGGCTCGGCAACCGGCAGGTCGAGCGCCAGCGGATCGTGCGGCTTGTCGGCGATGCGGAACTCGTAATGGAGGTGCGGGCCGGTGGCCCAGCCGGTGCTGCCGACGTAGCCGATGGTGTCGCCCTGGGCCACCTTGTCGCCCGCCTTCAGGTTGGCCGCGAATTTCGACATGTGGCCGTAGACGGTGGAGTACTGGCCCTGGTGGCGCAGGAACACGACGTTGCCGTAGCCGTTCTGCCAGCCGGCGAAGGTGACGGTGCCGTCGGCCGTGGCACGGATCGGCGTGCCGGCGGGTGCGCCGTAGTCCACGCCCCGGTGCTCGCGCCACGTCTGGTGGATGGGGTGGAAGCGCGCCATCGTGAAGCCCGAGGTGATGCGCGAGAACTCCATCGGCGAGCGCAGGAACGCGCTCTTGCTGCTCCTCCCCTCGTCGCTGTAGTAGCCGACGGTGCCGGCGGCGTCACGCCACTGGAACGCGCGGTGGACCGTGCCCTTGTTCACGAATTCCGCGGCGAGGATGCGGCCGGTGCCGGCCGGCTCGCCCTCGATGTAGCGGGCCTCGTACACCACCGTGAAGCGGTCGCCCTTCTGCACGTCGTGATAGAAATCGATGTCCGCGGCGAAGATGTCGGCCAGCGCGATGATCACCTGGTCGGGGATGCCCGCCGCATCGGCGGCGCCGAACAGCGAGCTGCGGATCTCGCCGCTGCGCAGCGTGGTGCGCACTTCGGTGGACGGCGCGGTGCGGTCGGCGGTGAAGCCGTTGTCAGTGCGGGCGACCGCGAGCTGCTCGTTGGCGCTCGTCAGGAAGCGCAGCGCCACGAGATCGCCCGCGTCGTCGACCGCGACGTGCACCGGACGGCCGGGACGCAACTGGTAGATGGGACGCGCCTCGGGGGCGCTGCGCAGGAAGTTCATGGCGGCGGGATCGTCGACCCCGGCACGCGCCAGCAGGGCGCCGATCGTGTCGCCGCGCTGCACGCGCTCCTCGCGCCAGTAGACCGCGTCCGCCTCGGGGAGCGCCACGGCAGGCGCGGGGAGGACCCGCTCCACGAGTTGCGTGGGAACGCTCTCGACGATCGTGTCGGGCGCGATGCCGAAGGCCGCGACCGCGGAGAGGCTCAGCACGCCGAGCAGCAGCCACTTGCCGGTGGGCGACAGGCCGCGCAGGTGCAGGGGGCGGGCCTCCGGAGAGACGGCGGGCGCTTGCGCTAGAATTGTGGGTTCGCTATCGGACAACGGGCAAAGTCGCTGCAGGACTCGGACTGCAAAAGGAGCCCGATTCTAGCAAAACCCGCCCGCTCGATCACCTCCGATTCGCCCGATTCCGCCCAACCCGCACGATCGTTCGACCCACGCCATGCCACAGACCGCCGCCGCGGCCCGCGCCACCGGCCCTTCCCTTCCGCCCGAAGAGGTGGCCCGCCAGCTCGCCGTGTTCAAGCGCGGCGTGGACGAGCTCCTCGTGGAGTCGGAGGTCGCGAAGAAGCTCGCGCGCGGCGTGCCGCTGCGCATCAAGCTGGGCCTCGATCCCACCGCCCCCGACATCCACCTCGGCCACACGGTGGTGCTGAACAAGATGCGCCAGATGCAGGACCTGGGCCACCAGGTCATCTTCCTCATCGGCGACTTCACCTCGATGATCGGCGATCCTTCGGGACGCAACGACATGCGTCCGCCGCTGTCGCGCGAGCAGATCGAGGCGAATGCGAAGACCTACCACGCGCAGGCCTCGAAGGTGCTCGATCCCGCGCGCACGGAGATCCGCTACAACTCCGAGTGGAGCGAGCCGCTAGGCGCCGCGGGCCTGATCAAGCTGGCCGCACAGCACACCGTCGCGCGCATGCTCGAGCGCGACGACTTCGCCAAGCGCTTCGCGAGCCACACGCCGATCGCCATCCACGAGTTCCTGTATCCGCTCATGCAGGGCTACGACTCGGTGGCGCTCGAGTCCGACATCGAGCTCGGCGGCACCGACCAGAAGTTCAACCTGCTGGTCGGGCGCGAGCTGCAGCGCCACTACGGGCAGGAGCCGCAATGCATCCTCACGATGCCATTGCTCGAGGGCCTGGACGGCGTGGAGAAGATGTCCAAGTCCAAGGGCAACTACATCGGCATCAACGAGGCGCCGCAATCGATGTTCGGCAAGATCATGTCGATCTCCGACACGCTGATGTGGCGCTATTACGAGTTGCTGTCGTTCCGCTCGATCGACGAGATCGCGGCGCTCAAGAAGCGATGCGACGAGGGCCTCAATCCGCGCGAGGCCAAGGTGATGCTCGCGCTCGAGATCGTGGAGCGCTTCCACTCGCGTTCGGAGGCCGAGCGTGCGCTGG
>CAZUGY010000004.1:51424-71438 GCA_964620265.1 uncultured Alcaligenaceae bacterium | reverse complement strand
ACGAACGGCATCTTCGTGGCCATGATCGTCATGAACTGCACATTCGCCTCGAGCGGCAGGTTGGCCATGTGCAGCACCGCATTGGCCACGTGCTCGACGTCCATGAGCGGCTCGATGGCGATCTCGCCATTGGCCTGCGGGACGCCCTTGGCCATCTTCGCGGCCATCTCGGTGGCGGCGTTGCCGATGTCGATCTGGCCGCAGGCGATGTCGTACTTGCGGCAGTCGAGCGAGGTGGACCTGGTGAGGCCGGTGATCGCGTGCTTGGTGGCGGTGTAGGGCGCCGAGTTGGGCCGCGGCGCGTGCGCCGAGATCGAGCCGTTGTTGATGATGCGGCCGCCGCGCGGCGACTGCGATTTCATGAGCAGGATCGCCTGCTGCGTGCAGAGGAAGGCGCCGGTGAGGTTGATGTCCACGACGTTCTTCCACTGCTCGAAGGTGAGGTCCTCCATGCCGATGGCGGGCGCGCCCACGCCGGCATTGTTGAAGAGGACGTCGAGCCGCCCGAACGCAGCCTTGGCCGCGGCGAAGAGCGCGGCCACCGAATCGGGGCTCGCGACGTCGGTGGGCACGGCGATGGCCTGGCCCGCGGGCGCTGCCGCCGCGGCGATGGCTTCCTCCAGCGGCTCGATGCGGCGTCCCGCGAATGCGACGTGATAGCCGTTGCGCAGGAGCGCGGTGGCCGCGGCCTTGCCGATGCCGGTGCCGGCGCCGGTGACGATTGCAGACTTCATGGAGGTCCTCCCTTTCGTGATCGGTGGAAATCGAAGCGGAATGTCGCGTCGCTAGCCCGCCATGAGGCCGAGCATCGCGAAATCCCGCAGGTACAGGTCCACGCGCTCGCGCGCCGTGGCGCGATCCTGCGCGGACAGCATGGGCACGAGCAGGTCCGCGAGCTCCGCCCGCGTGCGCGTGCCGTCCATGAGCTGCAGCATCGCCAGGGCGCTCGCGTCGTCGATGCGCAGCGTCTCGTGGCGCAGGTTGGTGAGGTGCGGCCCTTGCTGCCAGCGCACGACGGGACTCGCGACGGGCCGCTCGCCCGCCGTGGCGACGAGCCCCGGGGCGACGGTATGCAGCTCGACCAGTCCAGCGTAGTGCGACTCGGCCAGGAGCTGCGGCAGCGGACGCGCACCGCGCGCCTCGTCGGGGGCGGTGGCCGCGAGCCAGGCGACCGCCTCGCTCACGGGCACCACCCGCGGGGCGATCTGCGCGAGCCACTTCAGCACGCGGCGGAGGGCGTGTCCGCTCACGTCTCCCGGCGCCGCCGCGTCCTTGAATTCGCCATTCTCCCTTAGCTCACCCACCAGCGGAGGTGCTGCCGCCACGTGCATGTCGAGCGCGCGCGCTTCCGGCGCCACCGCCAGCGGCTCGGCATCGGCATGGCAGGCGAGCGACTGGCGGAACCGCCGCAGCCGCGCGAAGTCGAGGTACTGCTCGCGTTGCAGGCGGTCCATGCGCGACACGAGCTGCTGCACGCGCGGCGTGAGTCCCGCTGCGGTCATCGTCGAGAGCCTGGCCTCGCCCAGGTACGCCAGGTCATGCGCCGCCAGGTGGGCAGCGAAATCGCGGAAGTGGACCGGCTCGTTGAAGAGCGCGAGGTCGTCGTGGAAGAGCGCGCTGTCGGTCTGCGTGGCGACGCGCGCGAGCTCCTGGCGCAGGAAGCCGTCGTTCTCGGATTGCGGCACCGAGGGCTCGGCGAGGATCCCCGCGAGCTCGCGCGCGGCCGCAAGGCGTGCCTGCGGCTCCGCGATGCCGTCCACGTGGTGATGCAGCATCTCCCACACGGCCTGGCGCACGTGGCAGCCGGGATAGACGTTATAGCTCACGAAAAGGATGCCGTTGCGCGACAGCCGGGCGCGCGCCAGGGCGAGTAGCGCATCGCGCACAACCTTCGGTACCCACGAGTAGATGCCGTGGGCGATGATGTAGTCGAACGTGCCGTCCTCGTGGGCCAGGGTCGCGAGGTCGCGCTCCACGAAGCTGACGTTGGCAAGGCCCAGCGCTGCTGCACCGGCGCGCGCGCTGGCGATCGCGCGCGGCGAGATGTCGCATCCGGTGAACGTGGCCTGCGGCAGGCCCGCGGCCATCGGCAGGAGGTTGGCGCCGTCGCTGCATCCCACCTCGAGCACGCGGGCGGACTCGACCGGCGGTGCCGCGATGCCCAGGAGGCGCGCGACCGTGGCGAGGCGATCCGGATGCGATTGCGGGTTGGCCCTGGCGGCGTAGGCGAGCGTGTCGTAGTTGTCCGCGAGGACGCGGTTCGCGTCGGCGGAGGAGCTCGCGGCGATGGGCGTCATGCATCGATTGTAACGAGGCGCGCTTGCGCGCGTCGCGTAAGATGCGGCCACTCATGGCGAACCCACGCTTCCGCACGCCGGCATGCACGATCCGCGGCCCGTGGCGCCGTGTGCGGAGCGTGGGGACGAAAGCTTGAGCGCGGTGGCCCGGCCGGATGCGCCGGGGAAGGATGCTCGCGCCTTCCGCCGCGTCTTCTCCGGTGTCGTACTCGCCATGTTCCTGGCGGCTGCGGACCAGACGATCCTCGCGAGCGCGCTGCCGAGCATCGCCAATGCGCTCGGTGTCGTCACCGACCTGTCGTGGGTCGTGGTGGCCTACCTCCTGGCCTCGACCGTGGCGGCACCGCTGTACGGCTACATCGGCGATCGCATCGGACGCCGTCGCGCGTTGCTCGGCGCGCTCGCGATCTTCACCGCGGCCTCGGTGGCCTGCGCCTTCGCCCCCGGCTTCGGCTGGCTCGTCGCGCTGCGCGCGGTGCAGGGGCTGGGCGGCGGCGGCCTGATGACGCTGTCGCAGGCGCTCATCGGCGAGCACGTTGCGCCGCGCGAGCGCGGACGCTACGCGGGCTATTTCGCCGTGCTGTTCGCCCTGGCCAGCACCACGGGGCCGGTGCTGGGCGCGTATCTCACCGAGGTCTTCACCTGGCGCGCCATCTTCCTCATCAACGTGCCCCTCGGCGTGGTGGCGGCGATCCTGGCGCTGCGCGTGCCGCACGTGGCACCGCCGCCGCGGCACGGGCCCTTCCGTCCGGACGTGGTGGGCGCGCTTCTCTTTTGTCTCGCCACCGGGCTCTTCCTCTTCGCCATATCATCGGGCGGGCATCGCTTCGGGTGGCTGTCGTGGCCGCTCGCGGCGTTCGTGGCCGCCTCGCTCGCCACGTTCGCCGCCTTGCTGTGGTGGGAGCGCCACCACCACGATCCGGTGATCCCGATCCACTTCTTCCGCATCCCGGCGATCGTGCGCTCCGACGCGGTGGTGCTCTGCTTCGGTGCCTGCCTCTTCGCGACGATCGTGTATCTGCCGCTCTTCCTGCAGCTCGGCCGCGGGCTGGGCATCGGGACGTCGGGCCTGCTGCTGCTTCCCATCACGCTCACCCAGGTCACGTCGGCGGCCGTCACGGGACGCCTGGTGAGCGTGACCGGCGAAGTGCGGCGCTTTCCCATCGCAGGCCTGTCGATCGTGACCTGCGCCTTCGTGGGCCTCGCCATCGCCGTCGGGCAGGCGCCGACGTGGGGGATTCTCGCGCTGACGATGCTGGTGGGTGCCGGGCTCGGGATGGTGATGCCGCCGACCCAGGTGCAGGTGCAGACGGTGGCCGGCCGTGGCGCGCTGGGGGTGGCCACCGGCTCCATCTCGCTGTCGCGCGCCATCGGCGGTGCGCTCGGCGTCGCGGTCGTGGGCGCGGTGCTCTTCGCGTATGCCGACCGCGAGGGCGGAGCCACCGCCGCGCTGCTGCACGAGGCGCTCGAGGGCGGCGCGGCGTACGTCGCGAGGATGTCGCCCGACGCGCGCGCCACGCTCGTGGACGGTGTGAATGCCGCCTATCGCGTCGGCTTCGGGATGCTGGCGTGCATCGCGGCGATCGGGGCATTCATCGCCACCACCGTGCCGCGGCTCGACTGGGACGCGGAGGAGGCGCGCGCGATCGAAGTGGAGTAAGCGCTGCGCTTCGTCCCGGCGGCAAACAGTACGCGCCGGCCGGGCGCCGGCGCGAGGTGTCGATGCCTGGGCGCTAGCGCGCCGTGAAGCCCGCGCCCCCCGTGGTCACGGTGATCGCCGCGGGGTTGACCGGGGGATTGGCGCCGTTCGTGCCGTAGGGCTGGCGGCCGGGGTTCATCTGCATCGGCGCCATGCCGCCGCCGGTGACCGAGGTGCCCACCGCGGGCTTCAGTTGCATCACGATCTCGTCGACCGTGGCGGTGGTGCCGCCCGTCGCGGCGGAGATGTATCCCACCGGATTGCAGTTCTCGAACTCGGCCACCATGAGATGCTGGCCCTGGCGCCGCATCATGGCGCGCTCCGGCGCCTTGGGATTACCGAGGTCGAAGGGAGGCTCGTAGTCGCGGTAGACGACCGTGTCGTTGCGGTCGTAGATCACGTAGCAGGGGGCGGCCAGCGCCGGCGTGGCGGCGAGGGCGACGAGGACGGCAGCGAGCGAGATGACACGCATGGCAGGGCTCCGGTCGGCACGCGCGAAAAGCGTGCGGGATGCCGCATCGTATGCCAGCCCGGGCTAGCTGCCAACCGGCCCGGGGGCCGTCCGTCGTCCCGACAGCTGCGTGATGTTGCCCGGAAAGCGTAGCTGGCCGTCGAGGCGATCGCCGTCCATGCGCGCGCGCACCGAGCGGATCGCGCCGTCGGTATCCTTGAACGTGAAGCCGACGGTGGCCCCGTTGACATAGGCCCCGGTGAGGGGCTGCGTCTTCCCGCGGATCGTGATCGTGCCGCCGATGCGCTGGAAGAACTGCACGATCTCGGCCTCGCCTTCGAAGAAGCGGTCGTCGGTGAGCTTCCAGCGGCCGGCCACGCGCGCGGGCACGATCCAGAGGAAGGCTTCGCTCCCGTCGGCGGCGAAGGCCTCGTCGGGCTCCCACTCGCCCATGTCCCACATGTGCGACACGATGCGCGTCCCCGGCTTCATGGCGAGAAGCTGCGGCCGCAACTGCTGGTTGAGCTCGGGCAGCAGATAGAGCGTGACGACCGACGCGCGCGTGAAGTCCTCCTTGAAGATGTCGCCGGTGACGATCCTCACCCGGTCGGCGACCCCTGCGCGCTGCGCATTGCGGCGCGCGAGGTCGGCGAGCTTGCCGTCGTATTCGATGCCCACGGCGGTGGCGCCATGCACCTTGGCCGCCGCGATGGGGATGCGGCCCTCGCCGGCGCCCAGGTCGTAGACGAGGTCGCCCTTGCCGACCTTGGCCATCTCGAGCATGCGCGTGACCATGCCGTCGGGCGTGGGCAGCCACATCACGTCCTTGCCGTCCTGGCGCAGGCGCGGCTCGTAGACCTCGTCGCCGTACTTGGGGAAGTCCTGCGCAAGCGTGGCGCTGCCGCAGAGCAGCAGGGCGAGGACGCCGAGGCGCACCCGGTGCAGCGGGGCGCCCGCGCCCCGCGCGGAAACAGCATGAGCCTGCGCGCTCATCGGGCTTCCTGCTTGCGCAACGCCCCGAACGCGTCGTCGACGATTCCGAGCGTCTTGTCGATGTCGGCATCGCTGTGGGTGATCGAGATGTAGAACTTCTCGTTGGGGTTGACGAGCAACCCGCGGCGCAGGAGCTCGAGCGACCATGCGAGGCCCAGCCGCTTGTCGGCGGTGGTCAGGTCCATCCAGTTGCGCAAGGGACGGCGGTCGGTGAAGCGCACGCCGAATACGGCATTCTCGCCGGGCGCCTGCACCGTGAAGCCGTGGCGCGCGCCGGCCGCGACGATGCCTTCGCGCAGGCGGCCGCCGATCGCATCGAGGCGCTCGTATACGCCCGGTGCGCCGAGGACGTCGAGCGCCGCGCAACCCGCGGCCGCGCACACGGGATTGCCGTTGAGCGTGTGCGTGGCCCACACGACCCTCTCGCGCGGCTGGGTGCGCGCGTCGAGCGTGCCCATGATGTCGGCGCGCCCCGCGATCGCGGCGAGCGGAAAGCCGCCGCTGACCGCCTTGCCGTAGGTCGCGACGTCGGGAATCACGCCGTACTTCTCCTGCGCGCCGCCCCACGCGATGCGAAAGCCGGTCACGATCTCGTCGAAGACGAGCACGATGCCGTGCCGTGTGGTCACCTCGCGCAAGGCTTCGAGAAAGCCCGGCACCGGCAGCAGCACGCGCTGCAGCGGCTCCACCATCACGGCGGCCAGCTCGTGCGCGTGCTCCTCGATGAGCGCCACCGCGCGCTCGGCATCGTTGAAGGGCGCCACGAGCACGGTGTCACCCGTGGCCGCGGGTACGCCGATCGAGTCGGGCGTGGCGCGCGGATACGCCGAGGCGGTGGCGGGCACCGTGCCCCACAGGCCGTAGTCGTGCATGCCGTGCCAGGCGCCCTCGAACTTCAGCACCTTCTCGCGCCCGGTGAACGCACGCGCCATGCGCAGCGCATAGAACGTGGCCTCGGTCCCGGAGCCCGTGTAGTGGACGGCATCGGCGCAGGGCACCGCTTCCACCAGTCGCCGCGCCAGCTCGATCTCCGGCTCGTTCAGGAAGTAGTAGGTGGTGCCCTTGGGCAGCTGCTCGGCGACCGCACGCGTGATCGCGGGATGCGCGTGGCCGAGGAGCACGGGACCGGAGCCCAGGTGATAGTCGATGTACTCGCGTCCCGCCACATCCCACACGTGGCTGCCTTCGCCGCGCGCCACCACGAGGTTCAGCTCCGGCGGCAGCACGAAGAGGCCGAGGCCGCCGCCGGCGAGATCACGGCTCGCGGTGGCGAGCAGCGCAGCCTGGCGCTGCGCGGGGGTCGATGCATTCACTGCGGGACTCCTCCACGGGGCGTCCACGTCACCACGTGTGGACAGTGATCGGACGGCTGCGCCGTGGCGGGGCTCATCCGCAGCGGCAGGCCGTCTTCCTGGTAGTTGACGATGCGAAGCGCGAGCGCCGCCGGCGTGAGCCGGTTCTTGAGCGAGGCGCTGACGAGCACGTGATCGATGCCATTGTGCGCGAGATTGCCGCGGGTGCCCTTGACCGTGCAACTCGCGCCCTTGGCGGGACGCGCGCGCCAGAGCACCGCGCCCGGCGGCGAGGCATCGTTGATCTCGGGGAACAGCGCGCGCGTGCGGGTGGAGCAGCGCACGGTGGCGCGGGTGCCGTCGCGCGCGATCGTGCAGGTGCCCAGCGGATCCGCGGCGGACGTGCCGTCGAGCCGCGTGCGATACGTCGCCGAGTCGGCCACCGGCTCGCGCGCGAGCGTGCGATTGAAGTCGCCCAGCACGGCGAAGTCACGGCCCGCATTGGCATCGATCCACGCCTCGAGCGCGGGCAACTGGTAGCGCAGCGTGGCGCAGTCGGACACGACGGCATCCTGCCGCGCGGCGGGCAGCACGGCATCCTTGGCCGTGAGCGGCGTGTCGAGGTCACGGCTGCGGCAGCCGGATTTCAGGTGCACGACGAGCGCCCGCACCGGCTTCCCCGCCACGTCCACGGTGAAGGCGAGCCCGGGCCGCAGCGGGCGCGTGGCGAAGCCGCTGTCGGCCAGCGTGGTGACGGCACGCACGTCGCGCACGATCGCCGGCGCCTTCCACGCGATCCCGACCTGCTGCGCGATGGATGGCGTGCCCGCGAGCTCGCGCGTCGTCCGCACCGACCACTGCGGCGGCAGGATCGCGCGCACCGCGCTCGCATCGAAGACCTCCTGCAACGCCACGAGCCGCACGCCGTCGGCGTCGAGCTGCGCGAAGGTGGCGCGCAAGGCGGCGAGCTTGCGCTCGTAGGCGGCAGGATCGGCGAGGTCCGCGCCTTCGCGGCAGGGGTGATCGGCGGGGTAGCGGGCGGCCTGCGGCCAGCGGTCGCGCGTGCTCGCACAGCCGTCGCGCGGGAATGCCATGCCGTTGTGCACGTCGCAATAGGGCAGCCCCGCGAGCTCGCCGCGGGCAGTCGCGGCGAGCTTTCCCGTATCGGTGGGCCAGCCGTGCCGTGCGCAGGTGGCCACCCACCGTTGCTGCGTGGGCGCGTCCATGAGCCAGGTCAGGTTCCACGTGGCCACACCGAAGCCCTGTGCCCATGCCGGCGTAGCGCTCGCCGTTGCAAGCGCGAGGACGCAGAGGACGGGCAGCAAGGGATGTCGCATGGTCGCAGGCGTGGGAGGCACGCGTGCCGCGAGGCTGTCGCGGCGCAGCGCGCCGCCGCCATCATACAAAGGGTGCGGCGCGGCCGCCGACCTCGGCGCTACGTGCGCGCGTCGTAGACGACGGAAAACGGCCGCGGCACCGACTGCATCTCGGTCACCACGCGCACGTGCACGAACGACGACAGGTCGCGAAAGGCCGCCCGCATCGATTCCACCCCTTCGGCCTTGCGCTGCATGCGGCCCAACCGCGTGCGCCAGCTCGGCGGCCGCATGTCCACCACCACGCCGAAGCAGAGGTCGGCGAGGCGGCGGTGCCGCGTCATGAAATCGCCGAAGACGGCGAGCGAGGTGATCGACAGCGGATTGTGCACGTCCTCGTCGTTGATCCGCTCGGCGAGCGCACGCGCCTCGTCCACGAGCTGCCGCGCACGCGCGCGCGGCAGGGGATCCACGATGCGCGCGTTGGCGAGCTCGAAGAACTCGGGCGTGAGGCCATAGCCCGACTGGCCTTCCGCCGGCGGCTCCAGCATGCCGCGCGCGACGAGCTCCTCCACCAGCGCGGCGCCCTTCTGCGCATCGACCGCGAAATCGTTCCACAGGTGGACGACGCTGACGCGCGCGCGCTCGGGGGGCAGCCCCACCACGCGGGTGAGGGCGCGCGCGCTCGCGGCGCGCACGTGCGCCGCATCGAGGCCATAGTAGAGACGGTCGGCGATGAGCGTGCGTTGCTTCATGGTGGAGGGGATGCGCGCTGCGTCGGAGGCGCGCCACCTTCCTTTGCGGAAGCCATGGGGCGCCAGATATGACAAAAGCATACCACGGCGAGCGAGGCGGGGAGCGGGTTACGATGGACGCCGCCTGCGGGCCGGCTTCCGGTGACCACGCAGCGCACGAGCGTTTCGGGGAGGGCCATGGCGGTTTCGATCGAGGTATCCGAGGAGGAGGGCGTGCGCTACCTCCACTTCGGATCGCGCTGGATCCAGGGCGCGATGCGCATCGCACGGCCGTATTCGCTCGAGCTCGAGTACACCCGCGACATGATGTTCCCGCTGCTCCTGCGCCGTGGCGGCTGGCCGCGCACCGTGCTCGTGATCGGATTGGGCGCGGCGTCGGTCACGCGCTTCCTCCATCGCCATCGCCCGCGGGCGGCGCAGACGGTGGTGGAGATCGAGCCGGCGGTGATCGCCGCCGCGCAGCATCACTTCAAGCTGCCGCCCGAGGGTCCGCGACTGCGCATCACGATCGCCGATGCCAGCGACTATCTCGCCGCGACCGATCGCGACTTCGACCTGATCCTGGTCGACGGCTACGACGCCAAGGGCCGCACGGGGATGCTCGACACGCTGCCGTTCTACTGCACTGCGCGCGCGCACCTCGCCGCCGACGGCATCCTCGCCGCCAATCTCCTCACCCGCCATCACGGCTATCGCGGCTCGCTCGACCGGATGCGCGCGGCCTTCGACGACCGCGCCTGCGCACTGCCGATCTGCGCCAGCGGCAACGTGATCCTGCTCGCGGCCGGGGACGGGCCCGTCGCGATCGCCGCGCGCGAGCTCATGGCGCGGGCCCGCGCGCTCAAGCGGGAGACGGGCCTCGATCTCGTCGCCACGGCGCGCACGGTGGCCGACCGGGCCGAGACATTCAGGCTCTAGCTGACGCGGCGCGCAGCTCCGGCCGGCCACCGCGGCGCGGTAGAATCGCCGCATGCGCTACAACACGTTTCCGGGGACCGCGCTCGCCGTCTCCGAGGTGTGCCTCGGCACCATGACCTTCGGGGAACAGAACAGCGAAAGCGAGGCTCACGAGCAGCTCGACTACGCACTCGCCCACGGCATCAACTTCATCGACACGGCCGAGATGTATCCCGTGCCGCCCAATGGCACCACGCAGGGGCGCACCGAGACGTTCGTGGGGACGTGGCTCGAGCGGCAGGAGCGCGGCAAGCTGGTCGTCGCCTCCAAGGTGGCGGGGCCGGGGCGCCGCGACTGGATCCGCAACGGCCGCACCGATCTCACGCGCGACGTGATCGCCGAGGCCTGTGGCACGAGCCTGCAACGCCTGCGCACCGATTACCTCGACCTCTTCCAGATCCACTGGCCGCAGCGCAACTGTGCGATCTTCGGCGCCTACGAATTCGATCCCGCGAAGGAGCGTGAGGGCCCGTCCATCCGCGAACAGGTCGAAGGGATGGCGGAGCTCATCGCCCGCGGCAAGATCCGCCACTACGGCCTGTCGAACGAAACGGCATGGGGTATCGCGCAATTCCATCGCGTGGCGAGCGAGCTCGGCGTGCCTGGTCCCATCACCACGCAGAATGCCTACAGCCTCGTCTCGCGGCACGTGGACGGTGACCTCGCCGAGACACTGTTCCGCACGGGCACGCGGCTGCTCGCCCACAGCCCGCTCGGCATGGGCATCCTCACCGGCAAGTACGCAGGCGACGTGAAGCCCGAAGGCGCGCGCTTCACGCGCTGGGACGACTTCGGCGTGCGCTTCCGCAAGCCCATCGTGCACGAGGCCGTGGCCGAGTACGCGAAGATCGCGCAGCGGCACGGCCTCTCGCTCGTGGAGCTGGCACTCGGCTACGTGCGCAGCCGCTGGTACGTGGGTGCGATCATCGTGGGCGCCACCACCCTTGCGCAGCTCGCCGAGGACGTCGCCGCGGCGCAGCTGACCCTCGCCCCCGAGGTGCTCGCCGACATCGCGCGCGTGCACGAGCGCTATCCCAATCCGGCGAACTGAACGTTGATCGGCGTCGAAGACCTGCGCAGCATCCCGCTGTTCGCGGATCTCCCCGACGACGAAGCCGCGGCGCTCGCTGCGCGCCTGGCCGACGTGCGCCTGCGCACCGGCGACTGGCTGCTGCACGAGGGCGAGCAGCCGTCGTTCTTCCTCCTGCTGTCGGGCCGCCTCGAGCTCTCCAAGGTCGTGCACGGCCGCCAGCGGCGCCTGGACGACTACCTCCCGGGCACGTACTTCGGCGAGCTGCCGCTGCTCCTGGGAGCACCCGCCATCGCGAGCCTGCGCGCCATGGAGCCATCGCGGGTGGCGCAGCTCGACGAGAGCGACTTCCGCGCGATGTTCGCCGAATGCAGCACGTTCGCGAGCGAGCTGATCGGCACGATGACGCAGCGTTTCCGCCGCCTGCAGTCGCTCGCGCAGTCCGCGCCACCGCCGCCCGCGGTGACGATCGTGGGCCATCGCTACGACATCGCCTGCCACCAGCTGCGCGACTTCCTCGCGCGCAATCGCATCGCCTTCACGTGGGCCGATCCCACGCGACCTGCGGCTCACGGCACGCACAGAATCGCCCGCAGCGGCGACCGCTATCCGGTGGTGGTGCTGCCCGGTGGCGGCGAGCTCGTCACGCCGACGCTGCGCGCGCTGGCCGATGCGCTCGGCTTGCCCACGACCCCGAAGCACGACGTCTACGACGTGGTGATCGTGGGCGCCGGCCCCGCGGGACTCGCGGCGGCCGTGTACGGCGCCTCCGAGGGACTCACGACGCTGCTCGTGGAGCGCGAGGCGCCGGGCGGGCAGGCGGGCACGTCGTCGCGCATCGAGAATTATCTCGGCTTTCCCACGGGACTTTCCGGCGGCGATCTCGCCTCGCGGGCGCTGGCGCAGGCGGAGCGCTTCGGTGCGGAGATGCTCGTCGCGCGCAACGTGGAGGGCCTCGAGCTCGGGGGCGAGGTGGCGCGCGAGGCAGCAGTCGACCCGCAGGGCACTGACGCGCGGGACCGGGAGCACGCGGTGATCCTCGACGGCGGGCAGCGCGTGCGCGCCCGCTCGCTCATCCTCGCCTCGGGCGTGGCGTGGCGCGAGCTCGACACGCCGGGTGCGGATGCGCTCGTGGGCCGCGGGGTCCACTATGGCGCCGCGCGCACCGAGGCGGCCGGTTGCGCCGGCGCGCACGTCTTTCTCGTGGGCGGCGGCAATTCGGCGGGGCAGGCCGCCATGCATTTTGCCAACTATGCGAGCCACGTCACGATCCTCGTGCGCGGCCCGTCGCTCGCGCAAAGCATGTCGCATTACCTGATCGAGCAGCTCGCCTCCAAGTCCAACATCGACGTGCGCACGCGCAGCCGTATCGTGCAGCTGCGCGGCGAGCATCGTCTGGAGGACGTCGTGATCGAGAACCGCGACACCGGAGAGCTCGTGACAGAGCCGGCGTCGGATGTGTTCTGCTTCATCGGCGCCGACGCCCGCACCGGATGGCTGCCGCCTGCCATCGTGCGCGACGAGCTGGGCTACGTATGCACGGGCCGTGACGTGATGGACCTCGTGGCGCGCTCACAGGGACGCTGGCCGCTCGCGCGCGACCCGTTCCTGCTGGAGGCGAGCGTTCCCGGCGTGTTCGCCGCCGGCGACGTGCGCCATGGCTCGGTCAAGCGCGTGGCCTCCGGCGTGGGCGAGGGCAGCATGGCCATCGCCTTCATCCACCAGTACCTCGCGAGCCTCGCCCCCGTGCCCGCCGCGGCGTAGCGCGGGTGGCCTACGCCGCCGGCCTTGCGGCGCCCAGCCCGAGCGAGGCCAGCACCTCGCCCGCCGCGCGCTGGCCGCTCTCCACTGCGCCGTCGAGATAGCCCTGCGACGCGAGCGAGGTGTGCTCGCCCGCGAAATACACCTGCCCGGCGCGCTCGCCCTCCACGCCGTAGAACGCGCCGTACTGGCCGGGCTTGACGAGCGCATACGATCCGAGCGACCACGGATTGCGATCCCAGGCATTGCGGATCACGCGGCGGTTCCACGCCGGGACGGCAGCGGTGGCGTGCTGCGCGAGCTCGCCGAGCGAGCTCTCCGCCATCGCCTCGAGCGGCGGCAACCCGGCGGCCACCGCGGTGCTGCCGCCCGAGAAGAAGTTGAGGATGCCGGCGCGGCCTGGCTGCGCGCGCGTCACCTCCCAGGTCGTCTGGAAGGAGCCTTGCAGCCGGTATTCGCCATTGCCGCGCGGCATGTGGGCCGCATCGAGCCAGAAGCGCTCGTCGAACTGCAGCTGGAGCTTCGTGTTGCGGCCCATGCCGAGCTCGGTGATGGAGCGCATCTTGCGCGGCGGGAACCCGGCGTCGCGCAGGTCCACGCCACGCAGGAGCGTGAAGGGCAGGGCGAGGATCACGCGATCGGCCACTTCCTCGCGCTCGGCGCCGTCGCGCAGCACCACGAGGCGATAGCGGCCGTCGTCGCGCCGCGCGAGCGCCATGAGGCGCGTGCCGGTGGCGATGCCGCCGGCCACGCGCTCCGCGAGCTTGCCCACGATGAGGTCGTTGCCGCCGCGCACGTGGTAGCGCTGGTCGGACTCCTCGTAGGGCGAGAAGCGGTCGGCGGGGGAGCCCGCGAGCAGCGACACCACGGTGACGGCGCTGATCTCGTGCGGATCGCCGCCCAGCTCCTCGGTATAGGCATTGGCGAGCAGCGCGCCGAAGCGCGAGCCCATGCCGCCCGGCACGCGCGAGTCGATCCACTGCGCCGCGCTCATGCGGTCGAGCAGGCGTTGCGCAGGCGTGATCGTGCGATAGGTCGGCAGCTCGTCGCCCAGCACGGCGGCATCGGCGGCCAGCCGCGGACGCACGGCAGCGAAGTCGCGCTCGACCTCCGCAGCCGTGTAGGGCGCGCCGCCGAAGAAGAAGAACGGCTGCGCGCCTTCGGGCTCGGTGGCGAGGAGATCGTCGAGCGGGAGCCCGAGCTCCACCGCGAGGCGCCGGATCGACTCGTGCGCGGTGTCGATGAGCTCGCCGCCACGCTCGGCGACCTGGCCGCCGGCAAAGGCGTCCCGCTCGCTCCAGCAGCGCCCGCCCACGCGCGGCGAGCCTTCGAGGAGCGTGGCGGCGATTCCCGCCCGGGCGAGCTCGTAGGCCGCCGTGAGGCCGGCCAGTCCCGCGCCCACGATCACCACGCGCCGCGCGGGTGGCGTGGCGGCGACGGCCAGGCGGGGCGCGGCGGCCGCGAGCCCGAGCAGCGAGGCATTGCGCAGGAAGGCGCGGCGCGCGGGCCGCATCCGGGCCGGGAGCCACGCGGGCGGCGCGTGGCATTCCACCCGGCGCACGATGCGCAGGAGATGCTGCATGAGCGGGCTGCGGGCCATGGCGCGATGGTAGCGCAGCCGCGACCGGAAGCGGCACGTGGACGGCGTCGGCCGCGGGCGCCGGGCGGGACGCGCGGGGCCGCGTGGCATAATCCCCGCTCTTCGCGTTGCTCACCGCGCGTTTCGCGCCGACACTCTCGTGACATCCCATTCCAAGCTTCGCCGCCGCCTGCTGGCGGCCGCCGCGGTCAGCGCCACTGCGCTGGCCAGCGGTTGCAAGGTCAACTCGATCAACTCGTTTCCCTCGCGTCCGGCGAAGGTGCGCGTGTTGAACCTGATGCCCGACGTCCCGGGCATCGACCTCGCGATCAACGGCTCGCCCGCGTTCACCGACGTGTTGTTCGAAGGCATCACCGGCTACCAGGAATACGACAATCGCACCACGTCGTTCGGGGTCACGGTCGCGGGCTCCACCACGCAGCTCGCGTCGTTCAGCTTTCCCCTGGCGGGCGACCAGCCCTACACGGTGTGCGTCTACGGTTCGCTCGCCTTCCCCGAGCTCACCATGATCGCGGAGATCGGCGACGCGCCCAGCAACGGGAACATCCAGGTCACGATCTTCAATGCATCGCCCAATGCGGGCAACGTCGATGTCTATATCACGGCGCCGGGGGTCGACCTGTCCACCGTGGGCGCCAATTTCTACAACGTGAGCTTCGGCGGCACCACCACCAGCGTCCAGTTCGCGCCCGCGACCTACCAGATCCGCATCACGTCCACCAACACCAAGACGGTGATCTACGACTCGGGTGGCAGCGCGCTCACGCCCAACGTCGCCTTGTCGCTGATCACCTATTCGCGCGGCAGCGGCGCGCTCGTCACGGCCAAGGTGCTGCAGGCCAACGGCCCGGCCGCGCAGCTCGACACGATCTTCGCGCGCATCAAGGCCTTCAATGCCAGCGCCGACGTGGGACCGGTGAACCAGCTGATCGGCACGCTGGGGGTCAACTTCAACGTGGATTTCGCATCGGCGTCGGCGTACACCGAGATCCCGCAGGGTCTTACGACCGTCAACTTCGAGCCGAGCGCGTCTCCGGGCGCCACGCTGGCCGGTGCGCCCGCGACCATCCTGGCCGGCACCGATGTTTCCACGTTCCTGGCGGGACCGGTGGGCAACCAGCAGGTGTTCACGGTGCAGGATCTCAATGTCGCCCCCGCTTCCGGTACCGACCGCATCCGTGTGATCAATGCGTCGTGGGGCTCCAACCCGGTGAACGTGGCGGTCAACGGCGTCGCGATCGCGAGCAATGTCGCGTTCGGCGCGGCATCGGGTTACACGCAGGTCACGACCACCACCGTGTCGATCGTGTTCACCGATGTCGTGACCGGCGCCGTGGTGGCGGCGCAGGAGGGGGTGGAGCTGACGGCATTCCAGACGCTGTCGCTGTACCTCGTGGGGCCGGTCGGCGCGCAGTCGTTCGTGCTCGTGCAGGACTACTAGATCGCGTCGACGAACGGCGCGCCGCGGCGGGCGCGGGCGCTAGGCGCTGCGCGCAGCGGCGAGCTGGCCGTCGAGCCAGCCCAGGAGCTGCGGCGCGCCCATCGCGCCGGAGATGCGTGCGGTCTCCGCGCCGTTGCGGAACAGCACCAGCGTGGGGATGCTGCGGATGCCGAGCTCCGCGGAGGCCGCGCGCGCCTCCTCGGTGTCGACCTTCACGAAATGCACGTGCGGACGCTCCCCCGCCGCCTGCGCGAACTGCGGTGCCATCATCCTGCACGGTCCGCACCACGCGGCCCAGAAATCCACGATCACCGGCAACTGCGTGCCGGACACGAAGCGCACGAGATCGGAGCCGGCGAGCGCGACCGGCTCCGCGGGGAGGAGGCGACGATGGCACTGCCCGCAGGCCGGAGCGTCATCGAGCCGGTCGTCGGGAACGCGATTGCGCGCGAGGCAATGGGCACAGGCGATCTGCATGGGTCTCCTCCGCGAGGCGCCGTGCGGCTGGCCTTTAGTCCACCTTCGCGCCCGAGTCCTTCACGAGCTTGACCCACATCGGATACTCGGCGGCGACATGCTGCGCGAGATCTGAGGCGGGGCCGGGCATGGGAAAGGCACCGCGGGAGACGAGATTGTCGCGCACCTGCGGATCCTCGAGCGCTTGCCGGAATGCCGCATTGAGCTTGTCCACGATGGCCGCCGGCGTGCCGGCCGGCGCATACACGCCATCGGAGGCGGCGATGTCGAAGCCGGTGACGCCCGACTCGGTGAGCGTGGGCACGTCGGGCACCGTGGGTACCCGCTGCTTCGTGGTCACCGCGAGGCCTTTCAGCTTGCCGGCCTTGACCTGCCCGGAGACGCTGACCATGAGGTCGATCATGAGCGGCACCTCGCCCGACAGCACGCCGGCGAGCGCGGCTCCGCCGCCCTTGAAGGGGATGTGCTGGATGTCGACGCCGGCGAGCTGCGCGAAGCGCACGCCGGCAAGATGCGACGTGGTGCCATTGCCCGCCGAGGCGAACGAGACCTTGCCGGGATTGGCCTTGAGATAGGCGACGAGCTCGGCCACGTTGTTCGCCGGCAGCGAGGGGTGGATCACGAGCATCGCCGGGATCACGGTCCAGCGCGCGATGGGCACGAAGTCCTTGAGCGGATCGAAGCCGGTCTTCGGATACAGGGCCTGGTTGATCCCGTGCGTGCCGTTGGTGCCCTGCAGGAGCGTGTAGCCATCGGGCGCCGCGCGCGCCACTTCGGCCGAGCCGATGTTGCCGCCGGCCCCCGGCTTGTTGTCGATCACGATGGGCTGGCCGAGGATCTGCGACGCCTTCGGCACGATGGTGCGCGCCAGATTGTCGGCGCCGCCGCCCGGCGGGAAGGGAACCACGAGGCGGATCGGCTTGTCCGGATAGTCGGCGTATGCTGCTCCCGTGAGGGCGAGCATCGCCACGGCGAGCAGCGCCCGGCGCGTGAGACCTGTCATGCGATTCTCCTTGATGTCGGACCGAACCCGCATTATCGCAACGCCACGGACCCTGACTCCTGATTCCTGAACAACTGATCCCTGATTTGTACGCCACGCTTTGTTGCGTTCGCCACGGTCTGGCGCAATAATGACGGCGTCATAACCGCGCGTGAAGCGCTTGGAGGCGTCATGCTGAATCTCAATCGCCGCGACAAGGTCGCGGAGCCTGCCGACACCGCGAAGCCCGCGCTGAAGCCCGCGATCTACGAGTCGCCCGCCGTCGGCGCCCCGCGCGCCACCTCGTCCTCGGGGACGCCCGCCGACAATGCCGGCAATCGTCCGCTGGGGGCCGCGCAAGCCTCGTCGTCGTCGGCCTCGTCGACCACCCGCACGCCCGCGGAGCCGCCGGAGAGCAAGCTCTTCGTCGGCATCAACATCAAGCTGAAGGGCGTGGAGATCACCGACTGCGACTCGCTGGTGATCGAGGGCCAGGTCGAGGCCACCGTGCACAGCAAGGCGATGGAGATTGCCAAGCCCGGTACGCTCAAGGGCAATGCGCAGATCGACGTGGCCGAAGTGCACGGCGAGTTCGTGGGCGAGCTCACCGCGCGCCAACGCCTCGTGGTGCACGGCACCGGACGGGTGTCGGGCACGATCCGCTACGGCAAGCTGATCGTGGCCGAAGGGGGCGAGGTGACGGGCGACGTGAAGCGCCTGGACGCCGCCGATGCCGCTCCCGCGTCGGCCAACGCGAGCGGGAACGCCGGCGCACGTCCCGCGCTCTCGCCTTCGTCCGAGCGCTGGACGAACTGATCGCCACGGCGCGGGGTGCGCACCGCGCATCCCCGTGCCGATTCGCGTGCGCCTGATCCCGATGCGCTTCGTGCGACGCTGCCTGGCGGCGGCGGCCGGGCTTGCGCTCGGGACCGCCGCCGTGGCAGCCACGCCGACCTTCGCGGTCGCGCAAGTGTTCTCCAGCGCCGACGGCGCGATCCAGTTCGTCGAGCTCGTCGAGACGCAGGGCCAGGACGGCCAGCAGGCCCTGACCGGCGTCGAGCTCGTCGTCGAGCGCGACGGCCGCACGCGCACCTTCGTGTTCCCCACCGACCTGCCACGGCCGCAGACGGCGTATCGGCACGTGCTCGTCGCCACCGAGGGCTACCTCACGGTGCCCGGCCGCTTTCCCGAGTTCGCCGCGGTCGCTCCCGACTACGTGGTCCCCGACCGCTTCCTCCCCGCCGACGGCGGCACGCTGCGCTTCGGCGACGGCGCCCCCTTCACGTATGCCGCCTTGCCGCGCGATGGCTTTTCCGCACGCTACGCGCCCGACGGCGCGATCCGCGACAACAGCGCCCGGAACTTCGGCGGCTCGCAGGCGAGCCTGCCGGTGGTGCCGGTCACCGCCGTGGAATTCCATCACGCGGGCCTCGACCATTACTTCGTGAGTGATCTCGCGCCCGACATCGACGCCCTCGACTCCGGCCGCATCGGCGGCTGGACGCGCACCGGCAAGGCCTTCGCGGTGTGGCCCATCTCCATGGGCTTCCTGGCCGACGTCTGCCGCTTCTACATACCGCCCGAGCACGGCGACTCCCATTTCTTCTCGGCGTCCTCCGCCGAATGCGCCGACGTGGCGACCAAGGCCCGCACCGATCCGAGCTACAGCGGCTACGTCTTGGAGACCGACCAGGCATTCGCCATGGCCTTGCCGGATGCGGCGGGCGTGTGTCCGAACCACTGGGTGCCGGTGTACCGGCTGTGGAACAACCGCGCCGATTCGAACCACCGCTACACCGCGGATCCCGCCATCAAGGCCGCGATGCTGGCGCAAGGCTACATCGCCGAGGGCTACGGCGCGGAGGCGGTGGCGATGTGCTCGCCGCTGTAAGCGATCCCGCCCCAAGCCGACCCAAGCCGGCAGTTTTGACGGGTGTGCTAGACTAACTGGTTGTTTCGCCTCGACTTGTCGTTTCAACCAAGCGGCAGGGGGCGTTCATTCGAAGTGCGCAGCGGCCGTCCAAAGGCCAAGGAGGCGTACGCAAGGAGTCGTAACCGGCCCGGCGGCAGTACCGCGCCAGGCCCGCAACCAGGGAGGTTTCGCGTCGTGTGGCCCGTCGGCCACGAGGCGTGCGGCCGACTCGAAGGAGCACTCCCCATGATGTTGAGTCGAACAAGCAGCCCGCCGGTGTCGCGCCATCGATGCCGTCGGCGATCCGAGTCTGGCCCCGCCTACTACCTTTCCGTGGCGGGTTTTCTGGCCGTGGCGCTCGCCGCCACGGCGGCATCCCACCCCAGGATGCCGATGTCGCAGGGGGCGTCGGCCATCGCCGATCCCTCGAGCTCCGAAGTCCGGATATCCGCCATCGCGGCGCCGGCAAGCCTCGAAGCCGTCCGCATCGCGCCCGCCGAGGGCAACGCGCGCGAGCAGGAGCTCGCCCGGCTCGTCGCGCGCCGTTATCGCGTGGCCAGCGGCGCGGCGGGCGAGATGGTGGGCGCGGTATTGAAGGAGGCGCGCACCCATGGGATCGATCCCATGCTGGTCCTCGCCGTGATCGCCGTGGAGTCGCGGTTCAATCCGGTGGCGGAGAGCGAGCAGGGTGCCGTCGGCCTCATGCAGGTCGTGCCGCGCTTCCACATGGACAAGATCGCCGCGCTCGGCGTGGCCGGGCTCCTGCGCCCCGATGCCAACATCGCCGTGGGCGTGCGTATCCTGAAGGATGCCATCAAGCGGGGCGGGACCGACATCGCCACCGGCCTCCAGCTCTACAACGGCGCCGTGTACGACGACACCCGGGCCTACGCCACGCGCGTGCTCGACGAGCAGAAGCGCCTCGAGCGGGCGCTGCCCAAAGCCCGCGCCTGACGCGCTTGGCCACGGCGGCCGCGGGCTTCGCTGTCCCCGGCCGTCTGGAAGCGCCAGCGGTGTTCCGCGCCAGGTCCTGCGGCCTGCACGAGGCCTG
>CAZUGY010000004.1:12075-51324 GCA_964620265.1 uncultured Alcaligenaceae bacterium | reverse complement strand
GGCCTATACGAGGCCGCCCGTCGCGAGCCGGGGCTTCCAGCACCGGCGTGCGATCTTCCCGAAGCCGGCCGCCTTCGGGTGCAGTTCGTTGGCCCAGTCGGCTGGGTCGAGCGTGCCGCGACTGTCCACGAAGATCACGCGGCCGCCGTAGCGCGCCTCAAGCGCCGCCAGGTGCCGCGAGAATTCATCGATGAGATAGCGCACGCACGCGGCGCGCAGCGGCGTGGGGACGCCTGCCGCCACCAGCGCCGGCTTGAGCCACGCCCGGCTGCCGATCACCGCCTTGCCGGTGGGCAGCGGATAGTCGTAGTTGTGGAGGTAGATGCGTGCTGCGGCGGGCACGTGCGCCGCCACGAGGTCGATGAGCTGGATGTGCGATTGCTTGACGCGCTCGAACAGCGTCTCGACCGTGCCCTCGCCCGCGCCATGGTTGAAACAGTCGGGGGCGGTGGTGCAGGCGCTGCAGTCGAGGCCGAGCAGGGGGCGGAGGTCGGTGAAGCCCGCGAAGTCGTTGCCGCCGCCGGACACGAACACCGCCGAGCAGCCGGTGCCGTAGCGCTCCAGTGCGTTCGCGATGAGCGGGGCGTAGACGCCGTCGACGTAGTCGAAGGCCTCCGCGCCGTTGTTGCCGAAGGCGAGGATCGTGTGCTGGCGCGGCGCCACGAGCCGGGCGAGCGCAGTGGCGAGCGAGCCGCCCGGCAGCGGATACCAGAACCAGGAGTCGCCGATGGCGAGGATCGACGGGACGGCACCGTCGCTTCGCATGAGCGGCTCGTGCCAGTAGATGTTATCGGGCATGGAATCGCCTTCACGCCTGACGGTCCTGGTGGGACGTCCTCCGATGGCGTGATATCACGATAGGGCGGCCGCGCCCCACGGGTCAATGCGAATTATCCGCACGTCCCTGACTCAACCGTGGCCGGCAACGCCTTCCTGCCGCGGCGCGGCGCACTCGCACACGCTCTCGCCGCCGTCGAACACCACGCGCCAGACCCCGGGCGCTTCCTGCCGCCAGATCGACTTGAAGGTTGCGATCCGCTTTCCCTCGGGATCGAACACCGGGCCGGTGCTCTGTGCGAGGTCGCCGGACGCCAGCACGTGCACTTCGCCCTGGACTGCGCCAAGGCGCGCTCGGCGGTGATCACCTGTTCGCGCAACTGTGCGAGCGGAGGCGTGGCGACCATGGGTGCACGCGCGGCCAGCAGCAGCGACGCGACGAGCGGGAGACAGTGGCGACGATTCATGGCACGGGACACGCAACGGGGAGCGAGGATGATGGCATGCCGGCGCTTCCGCTTCTGCGCTCGCGCACGGGAGCCGCGCGCGAGCGCGTACCATTGTCGCCATGGAGACCTTCGACTACGTGATCGTGGGCGCAGGCACCGCGGGGTGCCTCCTCGCCAACCGGCTGTCGGCCGATCCGTCGGTGCGCGTGCTGCTGCTCGAGGCCGGCGGCCGCGACGACTACCACTGGATCCACATCCCGATCGGCTATCTGTACTGCATCGACAATCCGCGCACCGACTGGCGCTACCGCACGCGCGCGGAGCCGGGTTTGAACGGCCGCGCGCTGCTCTATCCGCGCGGACGCGTGCTGGGCGGATGCTCGTCGATCAACGGCATGATCTACATGCGCGGGCAGCGCGAGGACTACGACGGCTGGGCGCGCGCGAGCGGTGACGACGGCTGGGCGTGGGACGCGGTGCTGCCCGTCTTTCGCAGTACCGAGGATCACTACCGCGGCGCCGGCGAATTCCACGGTGCCGGCGGCGAGTGGCGCGTGGAGGCGCAGCGCCTGCGCTGGGATCTCCTGGAAAGCTTCGTGCAGGCCTGCGAGCAGAGCGGCATCCCGCGCACCGACGACTTCAATCGCGGCGACAACTTCGGCGTGGGCTACTTCGAGGTCAACCAGAAGCGCGGCGTGCGCTGGAATGCGTCCAAGGCGTTCCTGCGACCGGTGGCGGCGCGCGCGAACCTCGTGGTGCGCACCGGCGCGCTGGTCGAAAAGCTCGCCCTCGACGCCCGGCGTTGCACAGGGCTCGCGTATCGCGATCGCGACGGCCGGCACGAGGTGCGCGTGGCGCACGAGGTGATCCTCGCCGCCGGTGCGGTGAATTCGCCGCAGCTCCTCGAGCTCTCGGGCATCGGCCGCGCCGAGGTGCTGGCCGCAGCGGGCATCGCGCCCGTGCACGAGCTCCGTGGCGTGGGGGAGAACCTGCAGGACCACCTGCAGCTGCGCTCGGTGATGAAGGTGCGCAACGCGCGCACGCTCAATACGCGCGCGGGCAGCCTCGCGGGCAAGATGGGGATCGCGCTCGAATATGCCCTGCGCCGCAGCGGTCCGATGAGCATGGCGCCTTCGCAGCTCGGGGTGTTCGCGCGCTCCTCGCCCGAGGTCGCGCGCGCCGACCTCGAGTATCACGTGCAGCCGTTGTCGCTGCCGAAGTTCGGCGACCCGCTGCATGCCTTCGATGCCTTCACGGCGAGCGTGTGCAACCTGCGACCCACCTCGCGGGGACACGTGCATGTCACCTCCGCCGATCCGGGGACGGCCCCGGTGATCGCGCCGAATTATCTTTCCACGGCCGAGGATCGGCGCATCGCCGCGCTGTCGCTGCGCCTCACGCGGCGCATCGCGGCGGCGCCCGCGCTCGCGCGCCATGCGCCGGAGGAGATCCTGCCGGGACCCGCGGCGCAAACCGACGACGAGCTCGCGCGCGCCGCCGGCGACATCGGCACCACGATCTTCCATCCGGTGGGCACCTGCCGCATGGGACGGGCGGGCGAGGCGGAGGCGGTCGTCGATGCGCGCTTGCGCGTGCTGGGCGTGGCGGGGTTGCGCGTGGTGGATGCGTCGGTGATGCCCGCGATCACGTCGGGCAACACCAACTCGCCCACGCTGATGATCGCCGAGCGCGCGGCGGCGATGATCCGTGAGGACCGGACACGAGGTGGAGTGGAGACGGGACGCGTGTCGCCGCCGGTGGCGGAGCGCGAGCGGGCGGTCCTGTCGTGAGCGCGGCGGGCCTTCGCAAGGGCGAACAAGCCACGGAGCACGAATGCGTGAAGGCCGGTCCATGACCGCGTTCGAGCGCGACGTGGTGTCGTCGGGCCGTGCGGCGCTTGCCACCCTCGCGGCGGGCGAGGGCGCACCGGTGGTCTTCCTGCATGCGGGGGTGGCCGACCACCGCATGTGGCAACAGCAGCTCGCCACGGCGGCAGCGGAAGGGTTCCGCGCGATCGCCTACGACCGCCGCGGCTTCGGCGCTTCGCTGCATGCCGACGAGACCTGGTCGCACGTGAGCGATCTCCTCCGCGTGCTGGATCACTGCGCCGGCGGACAACGCGCGATCCTCGTGGGCTGCTCGCAGGGCGGGCGCATCGCCCTCGACGCGGCGCTCGCACATCCGGATCGCGTGCGCGCGCTCGTGCTGGTGGCGCCGGCCGTGAGCGGTGCGCCCGTCGTCGACACATTTCCTCCCGCGATCGAGGCGATGCTCGTGCGCCTCGAAGAGGCGGAGATCAGCGCGGACGTCGACCGGATCAACGCGATGGAAGCGCACGTGTGGCTCGATGGACCGGGCTGCGCCGAGGGCCGCGTGGACGGCACCGCGCGCTCGCTCTTCCTCGAGATGAACGGCATCGCGCTGCGGGCGGAGGCGCGCGGCGAGGAGATCGCGCCGTCGCCCGCCTACGGCCGGCTGGAGGCCATCCACGTGCCCACGCTGGTGGTGTGGGGTGATCTTGATTTTCCGCACTTGTGCGCGCGGTGCGAGCATCTGGCGGCCACCCTCCCGGGAGCGCGGGCAGTGCCCCTGCCCGGCATGGCGCACCTGCCGAGCCTGGAGGCGCCTGCTGCGTTCGACGCGGTGCTGGTGCCGTTCCTGCGCGAGGTCCGCGCGAGCGCCGTGTAAGGCGGGGTCAATGCAGCGTGGCGCCGGTGCTGCTCCCGGCGCTCGCGGCGCCGTCGGCCAGGTCCACGTGCAGCACGTGCGCGCCGAGCAGCGACACGCGCCCGCGGCGCCGGTTGTCGCCGGTGTCGCTGTAGTCGAAGCGATACACGCGCCCGACGCGCATGCGCCCGTCCTCGTTGCGCGCGGGACGCATGCGCTCGAGCGCCACCGTGTCATCGAGGAAGAGGAAGCCGGCCGCGCGGCAGGCGGGGCGGATCGCGGCGTTGGCGGCCTCGCGCGCCTTCAAGCTGTCCCAGAGCAGCCAGCCACCGGCCACGACGATACCGATGATCGCGATCTCGAGCATGGTGCGTGATCGGACCGTGCTAAGGGCCCGGGAGCTTCCCGCGCACCGTGCCGCCAGGCGTGCGCACCATGGTGTCGACGAGATGGTCGAGCAGGGCTTGGGGATCGTCGCACCGCCCCGTATGCGCGGACGAGCATTGCACGATGGAGCTGCGCGGCGCCGTGAGCCAGCGGAAGCGCTCGCGCGGGGAGAGCGAGCCCAGCGCGCCCGCGGCAGGGCCGCCGGCGCAGATGAGCGGGATGGCCGCGAGGTGCGGCTCGAGGGCCGCGAGGTCGAGCGTGGGATCGAGCGCGGCGAGCCGCGCGGCATCCACCTCGATGCGCGCGGCCAAGTAGCCGTGGGCGGGGCAGGAGACGATCGCGCCGACGTTCACGAATTCCTCGCGCTCCACGCGCGGGACCACGCGCACCAGCGCGTAGTCATACGTGCAGGGTGTGCGCACGCAGCGCCTCCGTGACGAATGCGCGCGGCTCCGCGAGCCGCGCCTGCAGGTACGCGACGTAGGCGGTGCGCCGCTGCGCCGCCGAAGCGAAGCGGGCATCGCCGTCGAGCCAGGTATCGGGGACGAGATCGACGATCCGCTCGAGCACTGTGCGATCGAGCCCTGCCGCCAGCGGCACATCCACTTCCGCGAGCTGGTTCGCGAGCGGGAGCAGCACATGCTCGGCGATGCGCGCGAAAGGATCGTGCGCGCGGGTCGCGTAGTCGGCCGTCGCGTGGTGGAAGAACAGCGCCGCACCGTGGTCGATGAGCCACAGGTCGCGGTGCCACACGAGCATGTTGGTGTTGCGCACCGTGCGATCGACGTTGCTCACGAGCGCATCGAACCACACGATGGCCGAGGCGAGCCGGGCAGCCACGGGGTCGGCGAGCGGATCGAACATCGCGGCGCCGGGGAGGTAGTCGAGCCCCAGGTTGACCCCGGCGCTCGCGCGGATCAGGTCCTGGATCTCGGGGTCGGGCTCGCTGCGCGCGAGGTCGGGGTCGAGCGTGAGCAGCACGAGCTCGGGCACGCGCAGGCCGAGGGCGCGCGCGATCTCGCCGGCGATCACTTCCGCGACGAGCGCGTTGGCGCCCTGTCCGGCGCCGCGGAACTTGAGCACGTAAAGCCCCGCGTCCTCGGCTTCGACGATGGCCGGCAGCGACCCGCCTTCGCGCAGGGGCGTGACGTAGCGGGTGGCGGCGAGCGTGCGCAGCGGTGGCATGCGTGGTTCGGTCGGGCGGCGTCAGCGCGAGGGTGCGAACCCGGGCGAATGGACGCGGGCGCGCGAGCGCCGCGGCGAGGGTGAGGCCATGGGGGACTCCGGGGAAAAGCCGGCCCCTACTGTACCTGCTTCGGACGCAGGGTCCCGATGCCCTATAATTTCGGGTTCGGCTGCGGCTTTCTGGTTCGGCAGCGGTTTTTCGACGGTGCGGGCGAAGGGTGCGGACATGCAGTGGACGATGAACGAGAACTCGCTCTTCGCGGTGCTGCTGCGCTCGCGCTGGTGGATCAGCTTTGCGCTCGCCATCGGCTTCACGGCGGCCGGCGTGTCGCTGCTGCCGCATCCGTATACCGTGGCCGGCTGGCTCATGGGCGCGCCGTTCGTGGTGATCGGAAGCATCGCGGCATGGCGGCAGTTGCGCCTGCCGTCCGCGGCCCGTATCCAGCGCACGGTCGCCGCGGCACAGGCCATGGCCCTGCCCGAATTCACCCGCGAGCTGATGGAAGGCTTCCGCCGCACCGGCTACACCGTCGATCCCGCGCCGGGAAAGGGCTACGACTTTTCCGTGCGCAAGGAGTACCGCCGCGCCGTGGTGTCGTGCCGCCGCTTCAAGGTCGCCCGCGCCGGCATCGAGCCCCTGCGCGAGTTCCTCGTCGCCCGCGACGCCGCGGAAGCGCAGGACGCGATGTACGTCGCCCTGGGCGAGGTCACCGACACGGCCCGCGAGTTCGCCGCCCGGCATTCGATCCGGATCGTCGACGGCGCGGCGCTCGCGAGCCTCATGCCGGCCAAGCGATAGCGGAAGGGAACGTCTGCCCCGCGGCACCGGTCCCTAAGCGGTATGTCCACTGCCACGATCGTGCTGGACCTCGTGCGTGCGCGCGAGGGCGATCGCATCCGTCGCCGCATCGAGATCACCATCGTGGTCTCGCTGCTCCTGCACGCCATTGCGGTATACGAGTGGTTCCCCCGCAAGCCGTTGCTGACCCCGGGGGACGACGCCAGCGCCACAGAGCGCACGCTCACGGCCCGGCTCACGCCCGCGCCCCAGCAGCAACCCGCGCAGCCGCCGCAGGCCACGCTGCGCGAGGCGCCGCCGCCGCCGCGGGTGGCGCAGCCTCGTCCCACGCCGCGTCCGCAGCCGCGCCGCACGCCGCCGCCGCCGGTGATCACCGCGCCGGTCCCGGCGCCACCGATCGCGCCGCCCGAGCCGGTGCGTCCGCCGGAGCCGGCGCCGTCGCTCGTGGTGCCGCCGTCCCCCGCGCCGCCGCCCACGGCGACGGACCTCTCGTCGTACATCCAGCAGCAGCGCGCCGCCCGGGGGCAGGCCGGAGATGCGCCGACGGAGACGGAGAGCGACACCGCGCGGCGCGATCGCATCGTGGCGCAGAACCTCGCGTCATTGAATCCGCAGACCTTCGGCAACGCCCCGCAGAACGGCGGCGGCACGTTCCAGATCCGGCGCATGGACTACCAGGACGCGCAGTTCACGTTCTACGGCTGGAACCGCGACATCAACCGCCGCACCTTCCAGGTGGTGGACGTGGAGCGTGGCAACGCTGCCACGATCAACCTCGCGATCGTGCGCAAGATCATCGCGATCATCCGCGATTTCGAGCAGGCCGACTTCCGCTGGCACTCGAAGCGGCTGGGGCGCGACATGACGCTGTCGGCGCGGCGCGAGGACACCGCGCAGCTCGAGGCGTTCATGATGCAGGAGTTCTTCACGGACGCGATGCAGCCGCGGTGACCCCCCTGGTCGCAAGCACCTGTGACCTAAGCCGCGGCGGTCACGATCGTATCCGGCCCCGCCTCCAGCAGCGCTACGCTGCCCTGTCCGCCGTCGGCGCAGATGCTCACGATGGCGCGCGTGCCGGCGGGCTTCGCCGCGAGCTCCTTGACGGCCTGTGACAGGATGCGCGCGCCCGTCGCGCCGAAAGGATGGCCGAGCGCGACGCTGCCGCCGTTCGGATTGATGCGCTCGCGCGGGAACGGGCCGAACGCGTCGGCGACCTTCACGCGATCGCGCAGGAACGCATCGCTCGTGAGCGCGGCGACGTGCGCCGCCACCTGCGCGGCGAAGGCCTCGTGGATCTCCCAGAGCGCGATGTCGTCGTAGCGCAGCCCGTGCCGCGCGAGGAGCCGCGCAATGCCGTAGGCCGGTGCCATGAGCAGGCCCTCGGTGCGGAAGTCGACCGCCGTGATCTCCCAGTCCACCAAGCGCACGCGCGGCAGGTGCGCGGGCAGGCGCGCGAGGCCGGGCGTGGTGGCGACCCACACGCTCGCGGCGCCGTCGGTGAGCGGCGACGAGTTGCCGGCGGTGAGCGTGCCCTGGCCGCTGGTGCGATCGAACGCGGGTGCGAGTGCCGCGAGCTTCGCGAGCGACGTATCACGGCGCGGCAGCGTGTCGCGCGCGAGGCCATCGACGGGAATCACGAGGTCGTCGAAAAAGCCGCGCTCCCACGCAGCAACGGCATGCTCGTGGCTCGCGAGCGCAAGCGCATCCTGCGCGTCGCGGGCGATCGACCACTCCTTGGCGGTGATCTCCATGTGCTCGCCCATGCTCTTGCCCGTGGTGCGGTTGGCCACCGCCGGGATGTAGAGCCGGATGTCGCGCGGCGACAGGCGCGCGAGGTGCGCGGCCCTGTCCGCGAACGAGCGTGCATCACGGAACTTGCGCAGCCAGTCGGACAGCGACGTCGACAAGCCCACCTGGATGCGCGACAGGCTCTCGGTGCCGCCCACGAGCGCCAGCGTGCGCACGCGGTCGTCGAGCATGCCGGCCGCTTCCAGCACGCCGATCATGCTGGTGGAGCACGCCATCACGGTGGAGAAGGCGGGGATCGTCGCGGGCGCACCGGCATCCATCAGCACCTCCCGGGCGAGATTGCTCCAGGTGAGGTTGGGCACGACCGTGCCCCAGGCGAAGAAGTCCGGCGCGGCGCCGGCGAGCTCGCCCAGCATGTGCCGCACCACGGGCACCGACAGCTCGATGGCATCAAGGCCGGCAAGCGGGCCGCCGGCCCGGGCAAAGGGCGTGCGCACGCCTGCGGCGAGCCACACCACGGGACGGCCAGAGGCAGGGAGCGTCGCGGGAACCATTGCGGATTATGATAGCCGTACCCATGTACGCCGCTGGCGCCCGCACGCGCTGCCCGTTGCCCTCGTGAACTCCGCCCTTTCCTCGCCTGTTTCCTCGCCCCGCAAAATCGCCCGGATGGTCCTCTGGCTTTTCCTCGCGCTGGCCCTGCTGCTGGCCGGCCCCATGCTCACGCTCGCCTTCGGCAAGGCCTCGATGCGCGGCGACTGGCGCGCGGCCACGCATCGGTCCGCGGGCCTCGCACCCGAGCCGGCTGCGCATGCGGAGGCGGTCGTGCAGGTCTATGCCAGCCGCACTTTCGGCTGGCGCGGCGCCTTCGCCGACCACACGTGGCTCGCGGCCAAGCCTGCGGGGGCGGACCACTACACGCGCTACGAGGTCATCGGCTGGTACGGCGGGGGCGGACGCTCCGTGGTGTCGGTGTCGTCGCAGCGCGCGCCGGATGCCGAGTGGTTCGGGGCCGCCCCGCGTCTCCTGCGCGACCTGCGCGGAGCGGACGCGCACGCCGTGATCGCCCGGCTCGACCAGGCCGTGGCGGACTATCCCTGGCCCACGACCTACCACGCGTGGCCCGGGCCCAACAGCAACACCTTCGTGGCATTCCTCGGGCGCACCATTCCCGAGTTGCGCCTCGCCATGCCGTCGACGGCCATCGGCAAGGATTACGTCTCGCTCCTCGATTCCGTCGGTCCGTCGCCCAGCCACACCGGCGTGGCACTGTCCCTGTATGGTCTCGTCGGAGTGACGGCGGCATGGGACGAGGGCCTCGAGCTCAACGTGCTGGGTCTCGTGACGGGCGTGGACCTCCAGCGTCCGGCGCTGAAGCTCCCCGGCATCGGGCGCGTTCCGGGCGACGGCTGACGGGCTTCGCAGCGCGCGGGTTTGCCCGCGCGGATGCGCGTCGGGCGGGCTGACCTCATCGCGCGGGCGGATGCCCGGTCCGCTCGAGGGTCGCCATTGCGCGAGTTGTTCGAAGGCGCGAATCCGTGGCGAGGGCAGGCCGCATCCAACAGTCGCCGGCGCGTGCTTGCACGCATCGCGTCCACCCACGTTCTGTTTCCTGGTCCGGAACCTCATGAACCTCACCATCCGCAACCTTTCCAAGCGCTACGGCAATGGCGTGCAGGCACTGGCCGCCGTCTCCCTCGACGTGGCGCCCGGCATGTTCGGCCTGCTCGGCCCCAACGGCGCGGGCAAGTCCACGCTCATGCGCACGCTCGCCACGCTGCAGGATGCCGATTCGGGCACGGCAATGCTCGGCGACATCGACATCCTGCGCGAGCCGGCCCGCGTGCGCGAGGTGCTGGGCTACCTCCCGCAGGACTTCGGGGTGTATCCCAAGGTGTCGGCCTACGATCTTCTCGACCACTTCGCCCGCCTCAAGGGTCTCGCGGACGCCAGGTCACGCCGCGCCGCGGTGGAGGCGCTCCTCGCGCGCGTGAATCTGTTCGACGTGCGCAAGCAGAAGCTGGGCGGCTTCTCCGGCGGCATGCGCCAGCGCTTCGGCATCGCGCAGGCACTGCTCGGCGACCCCAAGCTCGTGATCGTGGACGAGCCCACGGCGGGCCTCGATCCGGAGGAGCGCGTGCGCTTCCACAACCTGCTCGCCGACATCGCGAGCGACGTGATCGTGATCCTGTCCACGCACATCGTGAGCGATGTGGAGGACCTCTGCCACGAGTTCGCCGTGATCAACAAGGGACAGGTGCTGCTCGCGGGCGAGCCGGCGACGCTCGTGCGCGAGCTGGCGGGACGGATGTACTCGCGCGTGGTCGACAAGGCCGATGCCGAGAGCGTGAAGCGCGACGTGCGGGTGGTGTCCACGCGGCTTGCGGCCGGCCGCACGGTCGTGCGCGCCTACGGCGAAGCGGCGCTGCCGGGATTCGAGCCCGTGGCAGCGGATCTCGAGGACGTGTACTTCTGCACGATCGCCGGCTATCTCGCCCCTGCGGCGCAGGCGGCGTGAAGCGAGGGCGCGCGACCTCATGAAGCTACTCGCCATCGCCTGGTTCGACTTCGCCCGTCGCCTGCGAATGCTGTCGACGTGGGTCTACTTCGTCCTCTTCGCGGTGCTCGCGGGCCTGTGGATGGCCGCAGCGGGCGGCGCGCTCGCCAATGCGTCCGTGAGCTTCGGCGGCGACAAGGTGCTGATCAACGGACCCTACGCGCTTGCCTTCGGCATCGCGTTCCTGGGCTTTGCCGGCGTGACCGTGATCGCTTCGGTGGCAGGCCGTGCCGTGCAGCAGGATTTCGAGGCGGGCCTGCACCACTTCTTCTTCACCGCACCCATCACCAGGGCGGACTACTTCTTCGGACGCCTCGTGGGCGCCTGGAGCACGCTGGTGCTCGTCTTCGCGAGCATCGCCCTTGGCGTCGTCGTGGGCTGCAACTGGCCCGGCGTGGACAGCGCGCGCATCGTGGCGCATCCGTCGTGGCAGAGCTTCGCCCGCCCGTATCTCTTCTTCGTGCTGCCCAACATCCTGTGGCTGTCGGGGTGCTTTTTCGTGCTCGCCGCGCTCACGCGGCAGATGGCGCCGGTGTACGTGCTCGGCGTGCTCATGCTCGTGGGATACATGTTCGCCATCAACCTGCTGGGCGACATGGACAACAAGATGCTCGCCGCGCTCGTCGATCCATCGGGCGGCATCGCGCTCGACGTGTACGCGCGTTACTGGAGCGTGGCGCAGAAGAATGCGCAGGAGATCCCGCTGGCGGGGGAGATCCTGTGGAACCGTGCGCTGTGGCTCGGCATCGGGGTCGCCGTGACGCTCGCGGGTTTCGCGGCGTTCCGTATGCAGGCGGTCACCTCCACGCGCGAGCGGCGCCGGGTGGCCGACGACGCGCCGGCGGCGAAGGGACCCGTCACGGTACCGCGTGCCCGGCTCGACCGCAGCACGGGGGCGTATGCACGCATGATTCCCGGCCTTGCCGGCCTGTACCTGCGCGAGATCCTGAAGAGTCCGCGCTTTCTCACCATCGTGATGGGCGGCGTGCTGCTCGTGATCGGCAATGCGTGGACGCTGGGCTCGTTCTACGGCACGAACACCTGGCCGCTGACCTACAAGGTGCTCGACCTCGTAGGCGGCCTCTTCGGCCTCTTCGTGCTGATCGTCACCGCGATCTACGCCGGCGAGCTCGTGTGGCGCGAGCGCGATGCGCGCATGGAGGACATCACCGACAGCACGCCGGCGCCCACCTGGCTCGGCTTTGTCGCCAAGTTCGTGGCGCTCCTCGGTTTGCAGGTCGTGCTGCTCGCCGTGATCCTCGTGTGCAGCCTCGGCGTGCAGGTGGCCAAGGGATACACGCGCTTCGAGCTTCCGCTGTACTTCTTCGAGCTCGTCGTGATGCAGTTCCCGGGCTACGTGCTCACCGCCGTGCTGGCGCTCACGGTGCACGCGCTCGTGAACAACAAGTACCTCGGGCACTTCGTGGTACTGCTCGTGTTCCTCGTGACGTCGCGCTTGCCGGGCTTCGGCTTCGAGGATCGCCTCTATCGCTACGGCTCGCGTCCGGAGGTCGTCTATTCCGACCTCAACGGCTACGGGCACTTCCTGCCGGCCGTGTTCTGGTTCCGCGTGTACTGGCTCGCCTTTGCCGTGCTGCTGCTCGTGCTGGCGTATGCGCTGTGGACACGTGGGCGAGAGGGTGGATGGCGCGCCCGCTGGCGGCGGGCGGCCGCGCGCATGACGCCCGCCACGTGGTCCCTTGCGGGCGCGGCGTGCGCCGTGTTCGTGGGCACGGGGGCGTGGATCTACTACAACACCCACGTCCTCAACACCTACCTCACGCGCAATGCGACGCAGAAGCTCGCTGCGGACTACGAGCGGTCGTACAAGAGCCTTGCGGGTGCGCCGCAGCCCAAGGTGACCGCCGCCGACATCCGCACCGATATCTTCCCGCAGGAGCAACGGGCGCGCATCGCCGGCACGCTCGCGCTCGCCAACCACAGCGACCAGCCGATCGAGGACATCTACGTCGTGTATCCGCGCGCCGCCCGCGACGCGAAGATCGAGTTCTCGGCGCCCTCGAAGCTGGTCGGGGACACGCCCTCGCTGCGCTGGCATCACCATCGCCTCGAAAGCCCCATGGCGCCGGGAGCCACGCTCGACTTCCGCTTCGCCTTGACCTATGGCGCCGTGGGATTCCGCAACGACGGCGCCGATCCCACCGTGCTCGCCAACGGCACGTTCATGAATCCGGGCCTCACGCCGGAGAGCGCGCTGATCCCGAGCTTCGGCTACGACGAGAGCGCCGAGCTCACCTCCGACAACGACCGCCGCAGGTTCGGCCTCCCGCCACGTCCGCGTTTGCCGGATCTCGACGACAAGGCGCAGCACCTGCGCAGCGCGCTTACGCGCGACGCCGACTTCATCCACTACGGCGCCACCGTGTGCACCGACGCCGACCAGCTGCCGGTCACGTCGGGCTATGTCGTGCGCGACTGGACCGAGAACGGCCGGCGTTGCATCGAATACCGGATGGACTCGCCGATGGCCGCGATCTATCCCTTCGTCTCCGCGCGCTATGCCGTGCGCAAGGACGTGTGGAAGGGTCCACACGGCGATGTGGCGATAGAGATCGACTACCACCCGGGCCACGAGTTCAACCTCGACCGCATGGTCGCGGGGGTCAAGGACTCGCTCGACTACTTCACGAAGAGCTTCGGTCCCTACCAGCACAGGATCGTGCGCATCGTGGAGTTTCCGCGCTTCTCGCGCAGCGGCGGCTTTGCCGAGTCCTTTCCCAATACGGTGCCGTTCAACGAGGCGATCGGCTTCACCGCGCGCGTGGACGACGGCGATCCCAAGGACATCGACTATCCCTACTTCGTGACCGCCCACGAGCTCGCGCACCAGTGGTGGGCGCACCAGGAGGTGCCGGCCAACGTGCAGGGTGCCGAGTTCATCACCGAGAGCCTGTCCGAGTACTCGGCGCTCATGGTGCTGAAGCACAAGTACGGCGACGAGAAGATGCGCCGGTTCCTGAAGCACGAGCTCGACCGCTACCTGTCCGGCCGTGGCACCGAGCAGAAGGGCGAGCAGCCGTTGCTGCGGGCCGACGGCTCCGCCTACGTCCACTACTACAAGGGTGCGCACGTCCTCTACGCCTTGCAGGACGCGATCGGCGAAGCTGCCATGAACGACGCGCTGTCGGCCTTCGTGGAACGCTGGCGCTTCAAGGGGCCCCCGTATGCGACGTCGCGCGACCTCGTGGCCGAGCTGCGCCGCGTGACGCCCGCCGACAGGCAGGGCCTCATCGACGATTTCATCGAGAGCATCACGTTCTTCGACAGCCGTGCGGTGAAGGCGGAAGCTTCCAAGCGTCCCGACGGCAGGTACGAGGTGAGCCTCACCGTGACGGGCAGGAAGACGCGCGCGGACAGTGCCGGCAACGAGGAGGAGCAGCCGCTCGCCATGGCCATGGACATCGGCGTGCAGGATGCGTCCGGCAAGTTCCTGGCCTTCGAGAAGCACGAGGTCAGGAGCGGCGAGAACCGCTTTGCCCTCGTGGTCGATGGCGTCCCCGCGCAGGCCGGCGTGGATCCCCTGAACAAGCTCATCGATCGCGACAGCAGCGACAACACGGTGAAGGTGGAGGTGAAGTAGGGCAGAATTCGGCGGGTATCGTTCACAATGGCGGGATGGTCCCGCACTGTCCGCCGCGTGCCCGCCGCCCGCGCGGCTTCTCGATGATGGAGATCCTCGTCGCCCTCGCGATCGTGGCGATCGTCGCCACGCTCGCGCTGCCCGGCATGTTCAACGGTCTCGTGCGCGACCAGATCATCGAGTCCGCACCCCTGGTCGACGCCGCGCGCAAGAAAGTCGCCGCCTACTGGGCCGGCAGCGGCACGATGCCCGACGACAACAAGGAGGCGGGCCTGCCGCCTGCCGACAAGCTCGTGGGCAATTACGTGCGCTCGATCGTCGTGCGCGATGGCGTGATCGACGTCGAGTTTGGCAACAATGCGAGCGGCGCGCTCGCGGGCAAGATCCTCACGTTCCGCCCGGCCGTGGTGGAAGGCACGCCGATGGTGCCGGTGGCGTGGGTATGCGCCGGCGCGACCCCTCCCGGCGGGATGAGCGTGCGCGGCGACGACCGCACCAACGTGCCGCCCGCGGCGCTGCCGGTCAATTGCCGCTGACGCCCCTTTCGTTACGACGCTCGCGAGCGCCGGCAGGTTGCCGTCGCCCATGAGACCGACGGCACGCGTATAGTGGCCGGCCGACGTACCCTTTCTCCCGGAGCCTCAGGAATGTCGAGATCGATCCTTGCATCCTTCGCCATGTTTCTCGCGTTGACGGGCCCGACCCAGGCCGCATTCGAGGGGCAGTCCACGGTCGCCACGGGAGGTCTGGAATACGTGGGTCTGGGCGACATCGGCGAGGGCATAGGGTCCGGCCGGTACACGCTTGGCACGTGCGTCGCAGAGGCAGGCTCCACGACCTGCACGCTGTCCGGCACCTACGTCGAAACCCCGGCGAGCGATCACGCCCCGGGCACGGGTGGCACCTTCACCATGACGCTGGTCTATCCGGGCACGGGCTTGTCGCCGGTGGTGGCGCGCTCCCAAACCGCCGGCAGCAATCTCCTCTATCTGTCGGACGTCGGCGCCGGGCAGTTCATTCTCGACGTGTTTCCTGCAAGTGGTGGACAGTTCTCCGGAGTCTTTCCCCTCGACGTCTTCGAAGATTCGATCAGTTTTTCCGCCTACTACAGCCCGAGTACGATCTCATGTACCGGCGTTGCCCCCGCACAATGTACCGTCGGTCAGGTCGGACTTGTTCCCGGCGCGGTCATGCGCGGCGCGATCGATCCGTTCAGCTTTGCGATTCCGGGCAACTTCAGCGAGCGCCCCCCGACCGTCGAGGTGGTCGAGTACTACAACGCCGACCTCGATCACTACTTCATCACCTGGCTTCCCGCGGAGATGGCGAACCTCGACGCGGGCCTCACGCCAACGATCTGGCGACGCACCGGATACACATTTCGCGTGTACACCGTCATGGCGGCTGGCACATCGCCGGTGTGCAGGTACTACATTCCGCCGGATGATGGCGACTCCCATTTCTTCGGCCGCGGCACGAAGGAGTGCGTCGCGACCGGCGCTGCGCATCCGGATTTCATCCTGGAGGAGACCAACTTCATGTTCGTCTACCTTCCCGGGATCGGCAGATGCCCGGCCGAATCGCGCCTCGTCTATCGCGTCTTCAGCAATCGTCCGGACGCCAATCACCGCTACATGGTCGACCCTGCGGTGCGCGACCAGATGGTCGCAAAGGGCTGGCTCGCCGAAGGCGACGGACCGGACCAGGTCGTGATGTGCGCGCCGATGTGAGCGGATGCCTGAAGCGCACGCGGCTCACGGAGTCCGTTCCATGAAGCTCATCGTGCTCGACCCCGGCCATTTCCACGCCGCGCTCCTGCAAAAGAAGATGTATCCGGGCATGGAGGCCACGGCTGACGTATATGCGCCGGCCGCAAGCGCCGACCTCGACGACTATGTGCGTCGCGTGGAAGCGTTCAATGCCCGTGCCGACTCGCCCACGCGCTGGACGCTGCGCAAGCACACCGGCCCTGATTTCCTCGACGCCATGGCGCACGAGGCGGACGCCGTCGTGGTGATCTCCGGCAACAACCAGCGCAAGAGCGAGTACATCGCGCGCTCCGTCCAAGCGGGGCTGCACACGCTGGCCGACAAGCCGATGGCCATCGACAGCGCGGGCTTCGCCTCGCTCGAGCGCGCCTTCGCCGCGGCGCGCGAGCGCGGTGTGCTGCTCTACGACATCATGACCGAGCGGCACGAGATCACCACGATCCTCCAGCGCGAGCTCGCGCACGTCGAGCCGGTGTTCGGCACGCTGCTCGCGGGGACAGTCGACGATCCCGCGATCAGCAAGGAGAGCGTGCACCACTATTCGAAGCTCATCGCGGGCCTGCCCATCGTGCGGCCCGCCTGGTTCTTCGACACCGCGCAGCAGGGCGAGGGGCTCGTGGACATCACCACGCACCTCGTGGACCTCGTGCAGTGGGGCGCGTTTCCGGGCGCGGTGCTCGACTACCGCCGTGACGTGGACGTGCTGCGCGCGAAGCGCTGGGCCACGGTGATCACTCCCGCGCAGTTCCAGGCGGTGACGAGGCTTTCCGCATGGCCCGACTACCTGCGCAAGGACGTGGCCGCCGACGGCAACCTGCATGTGTTCGCCAACGGCAACCTCGACTACACGCTGCGTGGCGTGCATGCGCACGTGTCGGTGCTGTGGAACTTCGAGGCGCCGCCGGGGGCGGCCGACTCGCACTACTCGGTGATGCGCGGCTCGCGCGCGCGGCTCGTGATCCGCCAGGGTGCGGCGGAGCGGCACCTGCCCACGCTGTACCTGGAGGCGAATGCGGACGTGGACCGGACATCCTGGAACGGCGCGGTGGCCGCTGCGCTGCCTGCGCTCCAGGCGAAGTACCCGGGCGTGCAGGTCGCGCCCGCGCCGGCGGGATTCGTCGTGGAGGTTCCCGCCGCGTATCACGTCGGGCACGAGGCGCACTTCGGCCAGGTCGCCGACGCGTTCCTCGAGTATGTGAAAGAAGGCGCGCTTCCCGACTGGGAAGTGCCCAACATGCTGGCCAAGTACTACACGACCACGCGCGCGCTGCAGCTCGCACGGTGGAGCTGAAAGGTTTCCGGCAGCTGTCGCCGACGCTCACCGCGTGCACGCTCGGCGCGCCCGCCACGGTCGCGGTCGTGGGCGCCGGCATCGTCGGTGCCGCGATCGCGTACGAGCTGCGCAAGCGCGGCCACGCGGTCGTGCTCGTCGATCGCGACGAGCCGGGCCGCGGCTGCAGCTACGGCAACTCCGGCGCGATCAGCCCGGGATCGGTGGCGCCGCTCGCGCTGCCGGGCGTGCTCGCGAGCGTGCCGCGCATGCTGCTCGATGCGCAGAGCCCGCTGCGCGTGCCGCTTCGGTACCTGCCGCGTGCGCTGCCGTGGCTCGCGCGCTTCGTCGCATCTGCCGCACCCGATCGCGTGGCGGCGTCCGCGCGCAAGCTCTTCGCCTTGCACGAGGATGCGGTGGCGTTGCATCGCGCGCTCGCCGGCGAGGTGGGTGTGCCCGAGCTCGTCGTCGTGCGCGGCCACCTGCATCTTTATCGCGATGCCGCGGCGCTCGCGGGCGATGCCACCGCGTGGAAGCTGCGCGCGCAATACGGCATCGCAGCGCAGCGGCTCGACCGCGACGGCATCACGGCCCTGGAGCCTGCCATTCCCGCGCACTACACCACGGCGATGTACCTCCCCGACCACGCCACGGTGCGCAATCCGTTCCGCTACGTGCAGGCGATCGTGCATGCCTTCGTGCAACGTGGCGGCGAGGTGCGCCGGACGGAGGTGCGCACGCTCGCGCGTGCCGGCGAAGGATGGTCGCTCGACACCACCGGCGGCCCGCTCGCCTGCGACAGCGTGGTGGTGGCGGCGGGCGCGTGGGCGCGTGCGCTGCTCGATCCGGCGGGCCTGCGCCTGCCGCTCGAGACGCAACGCGGCTATCACGTCGAGTTCGACGGCGATCCGCCGGTGACGAGGACGGTGGTCCTCACCGATCGCAAGGCATTCGTGACGCCCATGGAAACCGGCTTTCGCGTGGGCGGTACCGTCGAGATCGCGGGCCTTGCGGCGCCGCCCGACTGGCGTCGCGCCGACGCGCTCGCCCGCGCGGCGCGCGCGGCCTTTCCGATGCTGGGCGAGCCGGTACGGCGATGGATGGGACACCGCCCGTGCATGCCCGATTCGGTCCCCTTCATCGGACGCGTGCCCGGGCACACGGGGCTCCTGGCCGCCGTGGGCCACGGCCACCTGGGCCTCACCGATGCCCCGGGCACGGCGCGCACCATCACCCGGCTCGTGGATGGCGGGCACGCGCCGGAGCACGACGGGCCCACGCGCGACGGCAACCGCCTTCGCGCGCCCGAAAGGCACCACGCGTGAGCCCTGCGCAATTCGCGTGGGCGCCCTCGAGCCGGGGAAGCGCGTGCCCTCAGGCCGGGGAAACGCCCGTGACCGCGAAGCGCCGCACCACCGCCAGCATCGCGTCGACCTCGCCGGGTGTCCCGCTCGCGCTCACGTAGGCGTCGGGTCGCACGAGGAACACGTGGAGGGGCGTGTAGCGGTCGCTGCCGGTGGTGGCGGGCTGCACGAGCCCACGCACCTCCTCCGGGACCGGTGCCACCGCCGGCGTGGACGAGAGCAGCACGAAGCGCCCTTCGCGCAACAGCGCGTGCAGGCGCGTGTCCTTCCCCTGCGCATCGCGCACCGGGACATCTTCCGCGCGCTCTCCGGGTGCGGGCTGCGTGCCGCTGCGCGCTCCCGTGAGCGGCGAGCCGGGATAGGCGATGTCGAGCTCGGTGAGCTGCCCGACCATGTGCTCGCGGGCGGCGGGGATGTGCCCGAACAGGGCGGCGACGAGCGCACGCAATCCCTGCAGCACGGGATTGCGCACGAGCGCCACCTCGGTGAGGCGTCCCGTGCTGCGCAGCACCGCATCGCCCACGGGGCTGCGCTCCGCGGAGTAGGTATCGACGAGCGCCGGCACGGCGCGGCCGTCCAGCACGAGGGCCAGCTTCCACGCGAGGTTGAACGCGTCCTGCATGCCGGTGTTCATGCCCTGGCCGCCGGCGGGGCTGTGGATGTGCGCCGCGTCGCCCGCGAGGAGCACGCGTGCGCGCCCGTAGTCGCGCACCTTGCGCTCGTTGATGCGGAAGCGCGACAGCCACACGGGATCGCTCGCGACGAGCGGCACGGGCGCGCGGGCATCGACGATCGCCTGCACGTCCGCCAGCGTAGGCGGTGCGTCGCCGGCGGTATCGGGCACGCTCGCCAGCACGCGGAAGCGGTCGCCCACGATGGGAAAGAGCGCGAAGGCACCGTCGTCGGTGAAGGCCAGCGTGAGCTCGCGGCGCGCGACGTCGCCGGCGAGGTGCACGTCGGCCAGGAGCCAGCTTCCGGGCATCGCGTCGCCCTCGAAGTCCATGCCGAGCCCGTGGCGCACGGTGCTGTGGGCGCCGTCGCAGCCGCACAGATACGCGCATTCCACGTCCTCGGTCTCGCCGGAGGCACGTTGCAGCGTCGCGGTGACGCCGTCGCCGTGGTCGACGAACGTGGTGAGCGTGGCCTGTCGCTCCACCGCCACGCCCAGGGCAGCGAGCCGCGCCTCGAGCAGGCGCTCGGTCTCGCTCTGCGGCAGCAGCAATGCGAAGTTGTAGCGGGAGGGTGCTGCGGCGAGGTCGACGTGGAAGAGCTCGCGGCCGTTGGCGAACATGCGCGCTCCGGTGCCCTCGAGGCCGGCGGCGATGAAGGCGTCCGCGCAGCCGTCGGCCTCGATGTCGAGGAGCTCCAGCGTGCGCGACCACACGACGAGCGCCTTCGACTTGTCCGTCCGCGCGGCCTGCGTGTCGACGATGCGCACGGGCACGCCCAGGCGGCGCAGGCTGGCAGCAAGCGTGAGGCCCACGGGGCCGGCACCGACGATGAGGACCATGCGCGTTGTTCCGGGAAGGCGTCGCCCGCAGGATACACGGGCGCGTCCGCCCGCGACCTCCCGCTGCCGCCCCTCGTCAGCCGGGAGGCGCGGCTGCGGCAGGCGTGGTGGCGCTCATCCGCGGTGCGGCTTTCGTCTCCGCTGTGGCTGGCGTCGCCGCCCGCACACCGGGGCGGGAGGCCACGGGCGTGCGGGCAGCGGCGGGCCGCGTCGCCGGGCCGATGGGCACCTCCGGGCGAGCTGGCACTCAAATTGCTGCGCGGGAGGCATGGAACCCACGCCGCTCAAGCTGGAACTCGTCGAGATCGAGGATCCGTCCGCCAGGAAGGCGCCGTCCGCCCCGCTCGACGACGACATCACCCTGGCCCCCGACACCGCGATGCGGGAGAGCCTCACCATCGACATCGCGCCGGTCGGGCGTCCCGTGCCCATCGCCAAGGGGCCGCCGGCGAAGATCGACGCCTACGCGCAGCAGGCGAGCCGCGAGTATGCGCAGGGGCACGTCGACCAGCCGCTGTGGGATCGCGCACTCACCCAGGCGCAGGGCGACAAGACCGCCGCCGCCGCGATCTATGTCCGCGCGCGCGGCACCGCGCTGCGCCTCATGGATCGCCACCGGAAGCTCGATGCCACGCGTCCGCTGCCCGCGCCCGTCGCGGTCGATCCCGCGGAGCGCCGCCGCGTCGAGCGCCGTGCCGCGTTCGAGCGCTACCGCACGCCGGCGCTTGCGGGCATCGCGCTGGCGCTGGTGGCGGGCGTCAGCGTGTTCTACATCTTCGGCAACGAGGCGGCGCGGGAAGCCGCCATCGCCGCCCCGGCGCCACTGGCGGTCGCAGCGCCGGCCGCGACAGGGGCAGCGGCCGCGGCTACGCCCGCCGCCCACGCCAAGTCCGAGGCCGCCGAGTCGCTCGCCGCGCTCCAGACCAAGATCCAGGCGCTGCGCGATGCGGGCAACTGGAACGTCCTCGTGCTCTATGCGGTGGAATGGACGCGGCGCGAGCCCGACAATCCGGCGGCGTGGAACCAGCTGCGCGCCGGCTATGTGTACCTGCACCAGTACGAGGATGCGCTCGCCGCGGCGAAGAAGGCCGTGGCGCTCGCCCCCGGCGACGCCACGCTCTGGCGGCACCTGGGTGCGGTGAATGCCGACATCGACGATCCGCCCGCGGCGATGGCCGCCTTCAAGGAAGCCGTGGCCCGCGATCCCGCCGACGTGGCGAGCCTGCAGTCGATCGCGCTCCTCGCCACGCGGCTCGGCCAGCCGCAGGAAGCCCGGGCGGCACTCGACCGCGCACTCGTCGCGCAGCCGGGCGATGCCGTCAGCGCGTGCCTGCGCAGCGGATTGCCGGGCTTGCCACCGGCGCGCGACGCCTATACGGCACAGCGCCAGGTCCAGGCGGTGGATGCCCGCTGCCGCGGCAAGGGTGACGGCACAGCGGTCGCCGTCAAGTAACGCCGCACCTGCGTCTCACCTCTCGCCGCCGTCAGCCCATGCCCATGGGGGACAGCCCCACCCCCGCGATGCCGAAGAGCACCGTGCCCAGGAGCGCCATCACCACGATCGCGCACACGACGTAGAGGACCGTGAAGAGCACCGCCTTGTCGGCCGCGCATTTGCGCAGCACGGGCGCGCCGAGATAGAACAGATACAGCGAGTACAGTCCCGCCACGAGGGCCAGCAGCGAGCCGAGCAGCGGGATGATGTGGAAGATCCCGCCGAGCCAGGCGGCCGTGGAGGAATACGCCACGAGCTGCAGCGCCCGGATGAAGTTCTTCTCGCCGCCGAAGTGGGTCGCGAGGAAGTCCACGATCCACGCCAGCACGTACACTGCCGCCAGGCCGATGACGTAGCTCACGATCGCCGTGCCGACCCCCGCCCCCAGGAGTCCGAAGGTGATGGCGATGGTGATGGGGCCGATCGCCGCGAGGATCATGATGTAGCCCGTGTAGAGGCTGCCCACGGTGGGTGTCTCGCCGGCGATCACGGGCCATTCCCTGGCAGGCGCTACGATCATGTTCTTCACGCGGTCGACGAGGGCCATCGTTTTCTCCTGGAAGCCACGCGGCAGGGTTGCCACGGAATGTGCGCGAGTGTAAGTCATGACGGGCCCTTTGGTACCCAGCCTGCCGCCGCTCGCGATCGCCGATCCCGGGCGCACCGTCCTGCACCGGGCGCTGCGGGTGGCGCTCGTGACGCCGCTGCTCTTCGCCTTCGGGCTCCTCGTGCTGCGCGATGGCCAGTTCGCGCTCCTCGCGTGCTTCGGCAGCTTCGCCGCGCTGGCGATGGCCGACTTCACCGGGCCGCGCGTATCGCGCCTGCGGGCCTACGGCGCCCTCGGCGCGCTGGGCGTGGTGCTCGTCAGCGGCGGGACGCTGCTGTCGCAAACACTCATGCCCGCGGTGGCGGCGATGTTCGTGGTCGCCGTGGTCTTCCAGTTCCTGATGGTGCTGGGCGGTCAGTTCGCCCTCGGCAACAATGCGGTGATCCTCGCCTTCGTGATCGCGGTGATGGTGCCGGGGGATGCCGCGACCGTGCCGTCGCGCGTGGCGGGCTGGATCGTGGCCGTCGTCGTCTCGGCGCTGGCGGCCAGCTTCCTGTGGCCCCGGCACGAGCGGCGCGACCTGCACGCGAGTGTCGCCGCCTCCGCTCGCTCGCTCGCGGGCACCTTGCGCGCGGTGGCGCGGCAGGCCGCTGGGGCGCCGGCGCAGAAGGTGGCGGCACAGGGCGACTGGGCGCCGGCGCTCGCGCTGAGCGATGCGGCGATCGCGCGCTTGCGCGAGGCGCAGGCTGCGGTGGGATTCCGCCCGCTGGGCCCGCCCGAGCACCAGCGTGCGCTCCTGGGACTCGTGGATGCGCTGGTGCAATCGTCGCGCTTCGCGCATGTGCTCCCCACGGTCGGATCCGAGGCCGCCAACGCCGCCTTGTGCACGAGCCTCGCCGGCACGCTCGAGGCCGTCGCCGCCGTGACCGAGGCCGCGATCGACGACGCGCCCGGTCCTGCGGTGCCCATCGAGGCGCTCGCCCGCGCGCGCCACGCGCACCGCGAGCACATGGAGGCCGCGGCACGCGCGGCGATGGCGCGGGGCGAGGCGGGCATCGCGGTGGTGAGACTCGCGTGCGATGCGTTCCCGTTGCGCGTGCTCTCCTACCAGGTGCTGGGCATGGCGGTGGATGCGCAGGTGATGGCGCGGCGCAGCGTCGCCGTGCACGACGACTTCGCGAGTCCGGAGCCGCAGGCGCCGTCCACCGTGCGCGAGCGCTGGCGAGACGCACTCCTGCCGCAGCTCACGCTTTCCGGTGTGTGGATGCGCAACTGCCTGCGCGCGGGGGTGGCCCTGGCGCTTGCCGTGCTCGTGGCCAGGGTGAGCGACATCGGCCATGCCTTCTGGGTGGTGCTCGCCACGCTCGCGGTGCTGCGCGGCAACGCGAGCACCACCCGCGCCACCATCGTGAGCGCGCTCGTGGGCGCCCTGTGCGGCCTGGTGCTCGCCACGCTCGCCATGCTCGTGCTGGGCGGGCATGCCCTGGGCCTGTGGCTGGCACTGCCGTTCGTCGTCTTCCTCGCAGGTTATGCCCCGGCGGCGATCTCCTTCGGCGCCGGACAGGCGATGTTCGCGCTGCTGGTGGTCGTGCTGTTCAACCTCATCGTTCCCGAAGGGTGGGAGGTGGGTGTGGTGCGCGTCGAGGCCGTGGCGCTGGGCGCGGCGGTGGCGCTCGTGGCCTCGCTCATCATGTGGCCACGCGGAGCGGCGGCCGCATTGCGCGCGGAGATCGCCGCGAGCGTGCGCGCCGGCAACCGGTTCCTGGCGCAGGCGCTGCGTGCGCTGGCGGGGGACGCACACGAGGTTGGCCGCGACCGCGCGGAGGCGCTCGCGACGCGCGAGCGGGTCGACGTGGCGATGGCGGCCTTCATGGGCGAGCGCGGTGCCAAGCCGGTGCCCCTCGTGACGTGGATGGCGCTCGCGCGCGTGCCGATCGTGCTCCGCTTCGCCGGCGACGCGGCCATCGCGCTCCGGCAAGCGCAGCCGGCGGGCCGCGCGGAGGATGCCGTCGCGCACCGCTTCGACGCGGCGGTCGCCGTGGTTGAGCGGGGCTTCACCGACCTCGCGGATCGTCTCGACGGCGGTGTCGTGACCGACGACGCGGCGCTCGCCGCCGCCTTGACGGACCTCGCGGCCACGCCTCCCGTGAGCGAGCGGCGCAATGCGCTGCATGCGGCCCTGGGTGCCTGGCTCGATGCCCATCGCAACGAGCCGGGCGCGCTCCCGCGCACGATGGCCTTGACCTGGGGCGTGGGCTGGCTCGGCTACCTCGCGCGCCTGCGACTGGGGGTCGAGGCCGCGCTCGCGCAGGTCGTGCGGCCCGCGGGTACGCAGGAGACGATGCATGCCCAAGCGTAGCCCACCACCCGTATCTACATTCGATGCCGCGGCCGCGGCAGCGGGCGCCGCGCGCTCGTGGCGCGAGCGTGTGGGCGCCTTGCGCAACCTGCCGCCCTTCATCGCGCTCGTCTGGCAGACGAGCCCGGCGCTGACACTCGCGCAGGGCACGTTCCGCATCCTCCGCGCGCTCCTGCCGGTGGCAACCCTCTACGTGGGCAAGCTCATCATCGACGAGGTCGTGCGCCTCGTGCAGTCGCCGCAGGCCGGCGATGCGCTGCGCGAATGGTACGCGCGCGGCGACCTCGACCACCTGCTGCTGCTCGTGATCGCGGAGCTCGGGTTGGCGGTGCTCTCCGACGTGCTGGGTCGCGGCATCTCGCTCGTGGACGGCATGCTCGCCGAGAAGTTCAGCAACGAGACGAGCCTGCGCCTCATGGCGCACGCCGCCACGCTCGACCTGGAGGACTTCGAGGACAGCGAGCTGCAGGATCGCCTCGAGCGCGCCCGCCGGCAGGCCTCGGGGCGCACGAGCCTCATCGGCGCGCTCTTCGGCCAGGCCCAGGACGTGCTCACGGTCGTGACCTTCGCCGCGGGCCTCTTGATCTTCGCGCCGTGGCTCATCGTGCTGCTGGCCGTGGCGCTCGTCCCGTCGTTCATCGGCGAGGCGCACTTCAATGCGCAGGTGTACTCGCTCAACTACCAGCGCACGCCCGAGCGGCGCGAGCTCGACTACCTGCGCCAGATCGGCGCCTCGGTGGAAACGGCCAAGGAAGTGAAGATCTTCGGGTTGAATGCGTTCCTGATCGAGCGCTATCGCGCGCTCGCGGAGAGCTTCTATGCCGCCAACAGGAAGATCGCGTGGCGCCGTGCGGGGTGGGGCAGCGTGCTGTCCGCGCTCGGCACGCTCGCGTATTACGTGGCGTATGCCTACATCGTCTGGCGCACGCTGCACGGCGACTTCTCCATCGGCGACCTCACCTTCCTCGCCGGATCGTTCCGGCGCCTCAATACCCTGCTCGAGAACCTCCTGACCGGCTTCTCGCAGGTGGCGGGGCAGGCGCTGTACCTGGACGACCTCTTCTCGTTCTTCGAGATCCGGCCGGAGATCATGTCGCCCGCGGATCCGCGGCCGTTTCCAGCGCCGATCCGCGACGGCTTCGTCTTCGAGGACGTGGGCTTCCGTTACCCGGGTGCGCAACGGTGGGCGGTGCGCCATCTCTCGTTCACGCTGCGGGCAGGCGAGACGCTGGCGCTCGTCGGCGAGAACGGCGCCGGCAAGACCACGCTGGTGAAGCTCCTCGCGCGGCTATACGACCCCGACGAGGGCCGCATCCTCCTCGACGGCCACGACTTGCGCGACTACGACCTCTTCGCCCTGCGCTCGAACGTGGGCGTGATCTTCCAGGACTTCGTGCGCTATCACATGAGCGCCGCCGACAACATCGCCGTGGGCCGCATCGAGGCGCGCGACGACCGTGCGCGCATCGAGGACGCCGCACGAAGGAGCCTCGCCGACGAGGTCATCCGCAAGCTGCCGGCGGGCTATGCGCAGGTGCTCGGCAAGCGCTTCCGCGAAGGCATCGACCTGTCGGGCGGCGAGTGGCAGAAGGTCGCCATCGCGCGCGCCTACATGCGCGATGCGCAGGTGCTGATCCTCGACGAGCCCACTGCCGCACTCGATGCACGCTCGGAATTCGAGGTGTTCCGGCGCTTCAAGGAGCTTTCCTTGGGCAAGACCGCGGTGCTCATCTCGCATCGCTTCTCGTCGGTGCGCATGGCCGATCGCATCGCGGTGCTGGCCGACGGCCGCGTGGAGGCGATCGGCACCCACGAGGCGCTGCTCGCGCAGGGCGGGCGCTATGCGGAGCTCTTCGAATTGCAGGCGGCGGGCTACCGGTAGGCGTTGGCGGAAGAGAATGGGAGTCGAACCCACCCGGAAGCGCGTGGCGCCTCCAACCGGGTTTGAAGCCCGGCCGCCCCACCAGGGACGTCTCTCTTCCTCATGATCGAAGCTCGCGTCCGGCAGCGCGGCCGGGCGCGGACATGTCGGCGGGCATCGCCGCATCGAGGCCGGCGAGCGCCTCGACGCGGAAGTAATGGGCGTCGCGCACGCGACGCGTGAAGCCCACGCGATCGAAGAACTCGAGCACCTGGATCGCGCGCTTGCGGCCGAGGCTGGTCGCATCGCGGAATCGCGCGGCGCGTACTTCACCGTCGGCTTCGTGCAGCACGTTGGCGAGCGCGGCGAGGTGGGCCACGGCGCGATGGGCGTAGAAGAGATCGCGCACGACCTGGAAGATCTCGCCGCGCTTGGCGGCGCGTACCAGCGCCGCACGCACCAGCGCCTCGGGCTCCGCGCAATCGCGGGCGAGGTCGCGCACCCACGGGGGATCGAAGGCACCGTCGGCGATCTTCGGCAGCACCTTCTCGAGGATGGCGCGATCCTGCGGCGATGGTGCGTTGTCGTGCCCCGGCAGGTGCAGCCACGGACCGCTGCGGCGCAGGCGGCCGGCGGCGATCTCGTCGGCGACGAGCGCGCGGAAGAGTGCGTCGTCGTGGCGGGGCAGGGCGATGCGCTTGAGCCGCGTCGCCTCGGGGCCGAGCTCGTCGGGATGCGTGGCGTGGAACTGCGCGAGCGTGGCGCGCAGGCGCTCGCCGAGCGCGAGCCAGTGGCCGTCCGCCACGAGGTAGTCGGTGGCGTCGCTGCGCACGCGGCGGCCCGGGACTTGCGCGGCGAGCGCATCGATGTCGATCACGTTGTGCGCCTGCGCGAAGCGCACGAGATCCACACCACCGGGGGACAGTGCGAGCACTTGCGCGAGGCGCAGCGCGGGATCGTCGGCTGCCAGTGCCGTGAGCAAGGCGAGCCGCTCGGGCGTGCGCCGGTAGCGGGCCGGCGCCTGGGGCTCGAGCACCCGCCCGCCACCGAGGGTGCGCGTGCCCGAAGCATCGCGGATCACGAAACGATCGCCGTGGAGCGCGTGCAGCGGACGCGCGAGGATGAGCTGGCAGAGCATCGCGCGATCGGCCGCGACGGCATCCTCGAGCGCGACGATGCGCGCAGGGACATGCGCCGCGCCGAGGTGTACGTGCACGGAGGTCCCGGCGAAGAGCGCCTTCGGCGCATCGGCGAGCCAGCGGACCTGGGCGTCGAAGCGCCCGGTCTCGATGGCGAGAGAGGGCGCGACGATCCACGCACCGCGCGCGACGTCGTCGCGGGCGATGCCTGCGAGGTTCAGCGCGCAACGCTCGCCGGCCACGGCCTGGTCGCTCGCGCGATTCTGCGCATGCAGCGACCGCACGCGGGTCCTGCGCGCGCCGGGCAGCACGACGACGTCGTCGCCCACGCACGCGCAGCCAGCATGGACCGTGCCCGTCACCACGGTCCCGATGCCCTGCAGCGTGAAGGCGCGGTCCACGGCAAGGCGGAAGCCGTCGACGGCCGCACGCCGGTAGTCATCATCCCCCATCGCGGCGAGATGCTCGCGCAGCGCGGCGACTCCAGCGCCGGTACGGGCCGATACGGCGAACACCGGTGCGTCCGCCAGTGCCGTGCCGGCGGCGAGCTCGCGCACGTCGCGCGTGACCGCGTCGATTTGCGCGGCATCGACGAGATCGCACTTGGTGAGCGCGATCACGCCCGCGCGCACGCCCAGGAGGTCGACGATCGCGAGGTGCTCGCGCGTTTGCGGCATCACGCCGTCGTCGGCCGCGACCACGAGGAGCGCGATGTCGATGCCGGTGGCGCCGGCGAGCATCGCGTGCACGAACTTCTCGTGGCCGGGGACGTCGACGAAGCCGAGGATCGCGCCGTCGGCCAACGGTGCGAAGGCGTAGCCCAGCTCGATCGAGATGCCGCGCGCCTTCTCCTCGGGAAGGCGATCGGTGTCGACGCCGGTGAGCGCCCGCACCAGCGCCGTCTTGCCGTGGTCGATGTGCCCCGCGGTGCCGACGATCATGGCGAGCGCGGCTGCACCGATGGGGCAAGCGCCGCCAACTGCGCGATGAAGGCGTCGACGTCCTCCAGCGTGCGCAGGTCGAGGAGCAGCGCGCCGTCGGCGATGCGCCCGATCACGGGCATCGGCAGTGCGCGCAGCCGCCCTGCGAGCGCGGCGATCCGCTTGCCGCTGCCCTTGCCGGCGGGCCGCAGCGCGATGCCCGCGCTCGGCAGCACGTCCATCGGCAGCGAGCCGCTGCCGATCTGGCTCTGCAGGGCGACCCGCTCCACGCCGAAAGCCGGGCCCACCGCGTGCGCGAGCGCAGGCGCCACGCGCTGCGCGATCCGCTCGATGTCGCGCAGCGGCCGGGTGAGGAGGCGCAGCGTGGGCAGCTGCGCGACCAGATGCTCCGGATGCCGGTACAGCGCGAGGGTGGCCTCCAGTGCGGCCAGCGTGAGCTTGGACACGCGCAGTGCGCGCTTCAGCGGATGCTTCTTGATCCTGGCGATGATGGCCTTGCTGCCCACGATGAGCCCCGCCTGCGGGCCGCCCAGGAGCTTGTCGCCGCTGAACGTGACCACGTCCGCGCCCGCGGCGAGCGACTCCTGCGGCAGCGGCTCGCGCGGCAGTCCGAAGGCGGCGAGATCGACGAGGCTGCCGCTGCCGAGGTCCACGGCGAGCGGCACGCCGGCGTCGTGCGCGATGCGCGCGAGCTCGGGCTCGGGCACCGCCGCCGTGAAGCCCTGGATCGCATAGTTGCTCGCGTGCACCTTCATCACGAGGCCGGTGCGTGGCGTGATCGCGCCGGTGAAGTCCTTCGCATGCGTGCGATTGGTGGTGCCCACCTCGACCATGCGCGCGCCGGCGCTGGCCATCACGTCGGGCATGCGGAAGGCGCCGCCGATCTCCACCAGCTCGCCGCGCGAGACGAGCACCTCGCGCCTGCTCGCCAACGCCGCGATGGTGAGGAGCACCGCCGCCGCATTGTTGTTGACGACCGTCGCCGCCTCGGCGCCCGTGAGCTCGCACAGGAGCCCGCTCACGAGATCGTCGCGGTCGCCGCGCTCGCCGGTGGCGACGTCGAATTCGAGGTTGGCGGGCGCGGCCATCGCCCGGGTCACGGCGGCGATGGCGGCCTCGGGCAGCAGGGCGCGCCCGAGGTTGGTGTGCAGCACCGTGCCGGTCAGGTTGTAGACGGGACGCAAGGTGGAGGCCGTGCGGCGCCGTGCACGATCTTCGAGCGCCGCGATGATGGCGGCATCGCCCTGTGCCAGCGCATCCCCCGCAAGCGCGCGCTCCCGCCAGTGCGCGACGAGCTCGCGCGCAAGCGCTGTCACGAACGTGCGGCCATGCTGGTCCACGAGCGACAGCACCGCGGGCAGCGACAGCACGCGGTCGATCGACGGCAGCTCGCGCAGCGACGTCGGCGCGCCACGGACCGTGGACTCGGCTGCGGACGGCAAGGCCTAGGACCTCCGCCGCAGCGATGGCCGGCGCTGCGGATGAGGGCGCGCAAAGCGCATCACTGGGCCCCCGGGTCGCCGTGGATCAGCATGAAGTTCACCCCCGAGCTCTCCTTGCCGGTCTCGCTCACCAGCAGATCGAGGGCCACGGTGGCCAGGTCGTCGGCGGTGGGCTCGACGTCCGGGTTGCGATCCATGTAGCCGATCTTCAGATACGTGCCGCACTCGTCGCAGCATTCGGCCTTCCACGCCTGGCGGTCGGGCGGCGTGCCGTCGTCGATCGCGGCGTAGGTGATGCCCTTGGTGGACTCGCAGTTGGTGCACTTGATCCGCACCATGTGCCACTGCGCGCTGCACAGGGCGCAGTGGAGGAAGCGATAGCCCGCCTCGTCGCCACCGATGCGGGCGATGCTGGCGGTGGGACGGCTCCCGCAGCACGGGCACACGGTGGCCACGTCGATGCGCGGAAAGGCGTTGGCCCCAAGCGCGATCACGAGGTGCGTGAAGTACACCTGCAGGCCGGCGGCGATGAGCGGCGCGGTGGCGGCGTCGAGCCCGAAGGTGATGCCGGCGAGGAGCTTCGACGCCTGCGCCTCGTAGAGCTCGTCACGCGCGCCTTCGAGGCCCGTGATGACCTCACGCGCGCGGCCGCTCGTGCGCTCCGCGAGCGCGCGCAGCATGCGGCGCGTGACGTCGCACCACACGGGATCGCGCGCATGCGTGGCGAAGTTGAGCGGCGGCATGCCGTGCGCGTTGCACTGGTCCACCGACTCGGGGGAAGGCAGGCGCACGGGCGGCATGGCCCCCAGCATTTCGTGCTGGGCGTGCGCGATCTGCGCAATCAGCTCGAGGTAGCCCCGCATCGGATTGCCGGGCGCGAGCGTGGTGAGGCGCGCCGCGCGATCGGCGAAAACACTTCCGCGCTCCGGCAGGTGCAGATACGGGATCTTCGATCCCGCCTGCGCGGCGATCTCTTCGGGGGTGAGGATCTTGTGCTGTTGCATGGCGTCTCGTGCGGCACGCGCAACGACGGCGCTGCGTTGTCGAACTGCGATGTTACTGCATCGCCGCCGGCGCGGATGCCTGGAGCCCGCCGGCGGCGATGCTGCGAATGGATCGCAGTGACGCTGCCTACTGCCCCGTCTTCTCCCGGAACCAGGCGCGATGGTGCTTGGCGGCCCAGCGCGCCGACACCGTCCCGCGCGTCATGGCGCGGATCGAGCCCTTGGTCCAGATCGCCGCATAGACGTGGACGATGATCCCGATGATCAGCACCGTGGCGGCGGCGGCGTGGAGCAGGGTGGCGAGGCGGACGAGCCAGATCGGGAAGGCATCGGCGAACCAGGGACGCCAGAAGAGGATCCCGGTCACGAACAGCACGATCATGCAGATCACCATGACCCAGAACAGAAGCTTCTGGCCGCCGTTGTACTTGCCGACCTCCGGCAGGCGGTCCTCCCGATTGTCGACGACGTCGCGCCACTGCTCGAGCCACTGCCGGTCGCGCGGCTCCAGCTTGTTGTGGTTCCAGAAGCGGAACGCCATCGACAGGAACGCCGCCGCCATCACGCACCCGATGAACGGATGCAGGATGCGCGTCCACGGGCCGCCGCCGAACAGGTTGGAGAGCCAGAACAGCGCCGGGTGGAACATCGCGAGCCCGGACAGGGCCGCCAGCACGAAGCTGATCGCCACGATCCAGTGGTTGATGCGCTCGCTGTCGGTGTAGCGCACGATGGGATAACGCGGATCCTTGTCCATGGGGTCGTCCTCTCGTGTCCCGTCAGCCCGGCCCGGCGGAAGAGCCCGGCGCGCGGCCGTCGCCACCGTCCTCGGCATCGGCGTCGTTGGGTCCCACCTTGATGTAGTGGAAGAAGCCGGCGAGCGCCGTGAAACCCATCGCCAGCAGCGCGATCGGCTTCAGTGCCCCCTTCCACAGGCTCACCATCGGGCTCACCTGCGGATCCGCCGGCAGGCCGGAATAGATCTCCGGCTGGTCGGCGTGCTTCAGCACGTACATCACGTGCGTGCCACCCACGCCTTGCGGATCGTACAGGCCCGCGTTCGGATAGCCGCGCTCCTTCAGGTCCACCACCCGCTCCGCCGCGTGATGCTGCATGTCCTGCTTGGTGCCGAAGGTGATGGCGCCGGTGGGGCAGGTCTTCACGCATGCGGGCTCGAGGCCCACGGCCACGCGATCGGAGCACAGCGTGCACTTGTAGGCCTTGTTGTCGGTCTTGGAGATGCGCGGGATGTCGAACGGGCAGCCGGTGATGCACGACCCGCAGCCGATGCAGTGCTCCTCCACGAAATCGACGATGCCGTTGCTGTACTGGATGATGGCGCCCGGCGCCGGACAGGCCTCGAGGCAGCCCGGCTCGGCGCAGTGCATGCAGCCGTCCTTGCGGATCAGCCATTCGAGGCGCGTGCCCTCGTCGAAGCTGACCTCCGCGAAGCGCATGACGGTCCACGTGTCGGCGGAGAGGTCCGCCGGATTGTCGTAGACGCCCACGTTGTGGCCCACCGGCTCGCGCAGGTCGTTCCATTCCGAGCACGCGACCTGGCAGGCCTTGCAGCCGATGCACTTGCTGATGTCGATGAGCTTCGCCAGGTCCATCTGCTCCCGTATCTGGGGCGAGGGCGTGGTCGTGGCGGAGCGGCGGACGATGTCGAGGGACTGCAGCGATGACATGGCGGCGCTCCCTCTAGGCTTTTTCGATCGACACGATGAACGACTTGTACTCGGGTGTCTGCGTGTTGGCGTCCCCCACGAACGGCGTCAGCGTGTTCGCGAGATAGCCCTGCTGCGTGAGGCCGGTGAACCCCCAGTGATTGGGAATGCCGACCGTGTGCACCTTCGTTCCGCCGCAATCGAGCACCGGGATGCGCTTGGTCACCACCGCCACGCACTCCACGAAGCCGCGCTTGGACCTGACCCGCACCTTGCCGCCGTGGGCGATGCCCTTCTCCGCGGCCAGCGCCTCGCTGATCTCCACGAACTGCTGCGGCTGGGTGATCGCGTTGAGCTCCGCGTGCTTGGTCCAGTAGTGGAAATGCTCGGTGAGGCGGTAGCTCGTGGCCGCGTAGGGAAACTCCTGCGGCTTGCCGAACGATTCCGCATCGCTCTTGAACACGCGCACCGCGGGATTGGAGAACGCCCGGGGATTGTTCGTGAACGGATTGGCCGCGAGCGGCGATTCCATCGGCTCGTAGTGCTCCGGCAGGGGCCCTTCGGCCATGCCCGACGGCACGAAGAGCTTGGCCACGCCTTCCGACGTCATGATGAAGGGATTCACGCCTTCCTCCGGTGCCGCATCCGGTCGCATGTCGGGGATGTCGGCGCCGCCCCACGCCTTGCCATTCCAGAACACGAGCCGGCGCTTCGGATCCCACGGCTTGCCGGAAGGATCGGAGGACGCACGGTTGTACAGGATGCGGCGATTGGCCGGCCACGCCCAGGCCCAGCCGAGCGTTTGCCCGACGCCATAGGGGTCGGCGTTGTCGCGCCGCGCCATCTGGTTGCCGGCAGCGGTCCACGCCCCCGCGTAGATCCAGCATCCGCACGCCGTGCTGCCGTCGTCGCGCAGGGCCGCGAAACCCGGCACCTGCGTGTTGGCGGCGAGCACGAGCTTGGTCGGATCCCTGGGATCCATGAGGTCGACGAGCGCCTTGCCGTTGTACTCCATCGCCAGTTCCTCGGCCGACGGCGCCGACGGAATCCTGTACGGCCAGGTGAGGTTGACGATGGGATCGGGGAATGCGCCGCCGTCCTTCGCGTAGGCCGCACGCAGCCGCGCGAAGATGCCGGCGATGATCTCGTTGTCCCCGCGCGCCTGCGCCGGCGGATTGGCGGCCTTCCAGTGCCACTGCAGCCAGCGTCCTGAATTGGTGAGCGAGCCGTCCTCCTCGGCGAAGCAGGTGGACGGCAAGCGGATCACCTCGGTGTCGATCTTCGCAGGGTCGACGTCGTTGTAGGGACCGAAGTTCTTCCAGAACAGCGCCGTCTCGGTCTCGAGCGGGTCGATGATCACGAGGAACTTGAGCTTCGACAACGACCGGACGATCTTGGCCTTGTCGGGGAACGAGGCCAGTGGATTGAAGCCCTGGCAGATGTACCCGTTCATCTTGCCCTGGTCCATGAGCTCGAAGGCCTGCAGGACATCGTAGCCCTTGTCGAGCTTGGGCAGGTAATCGAAGGCGAAGTTGTTCTCCTTCGTGGCGGCGGCGCCGAACCAGGACTTCATGAGGCTGACGTGGAACTTGGGATAGTTCTGCCAGTAGCTCATCTGGTTGGGACGCAGGGCCTTCAGCGTGCGCGACTTGAGGTACGCCTCGTAGTCCTGCTCGCGCTCCGCCGGCAGCGTGAGATAGCCGGGCAGGAGATTGGTGAGGAGGCCCAAGTCGGTCAGGCCCTGGATGTTGCTGTGGCCGCGCAGCGCATTCATGCCGCCGCCGGCGATGCCGATGTTGCCGAGCAGGAGCTGCATCATCGCAGCCGTGCGGATCATCTGCGAGCCGGTGGTGTGCTGCGTCCAGCCGAGCGCGTACATCACGGTCATCGCCCGGTCGGGTGCGGCGGAGGAGGCGATGTACTCGCAGACCTTGAGGAAGGCAGCGGTGGGCGTGCCGCAGGTCCTGCTCACCATCTCCGGCGTGTAGCGCGAGTAGTGCGCCTTCAGGAGCTGGTAGACGCAGCGTGGGTGCTGCATCGTGGGATCCACGACCGCGAAACCGTCCGCGCCCATCTCGTAGGCCCAGCTGGAGTTGTCGTAGGCGCCGCGCTCCGGATCGAAGCCGCTGAAGATGCCGTCGGTGAACGAATACTTCTCACCCACCAGGAACGGGGCGTTGGTGTATTGCTTGACGTACTCGTGCTGGATCTTGTCGTGGGTGATGAGGTAGTTGATCACCCCGCCCAGGAACGCGATGTCGCTGCCTGCGCGCAGCGGCGCGTAGTAATCGGCCATGGCGGCCGAGCGCGTGAAGCGCGGATCGACCACCACGAGGCGCGCCTTGTTGTGCGCCTTGGCTTCGGTGACCCACTTGAATCCGCACGGGTGCGCCTCCGCGGCATTGCCACCCATGATCAGCACTACGTCGGCATTCTTGATGTCGACCCAGTGATTGGTCATTGCTCCACGGCCAAACGTCGGGGCGAGACTCGCCACCGTCGGGCCATGTCAGACACGCGCTTGATTATCGAATACGAGCATTCCCTGGCTACGCGCGAACTTGTGCGTGATGTAGCCGGTTTCGTTGGAGGAGGCCGACGCCGCGAGCATGCCCGTGGTGAGCCAGCGATTGACGACCTTGCCGTCGGCGGTGGTCTTGACGAAGTTCGCGTCGCGGTCGGCCTTCATGAGCTTGGCCACGCGATCGAAGGCCTCGTCCCAGGAGATGCGCTTCCACTCGTTGGAACCGGCCGCGCGGTATTCCGGATACTTGAGGCGATGGGGACTCTGGATGAAGTCGAGGAGCCCGGCACCCTTGGGGCACAGCGTGCCGCGGTTCACCGGATGGTCGGGATCACCCTCGACGTGGATCACGGCGGGCTCGGCATTCTTGGCGCCGTCGCCCAGGCTGTAGAGGATCAAGCCACAGCCCACGGAGCAATAGGGGCAGGTGTTGCGTGTCTCCCTGGAGCGCGCGAGCTTGAAGGTTCGCGCCTCCGCGAGGACGTCCTGCGCGGAAAAGCCCAGCAACACGAGACTCGAACCGCCGAGCCCCGCTGCGCAGGCTTTGAAGAACTGCCTACGGTTCATGTCCATCGTCGAATGTACCTTTCGAAAGATGAAACCGTCGCGCGGATGCTTCGATCCGCCCCGTTCGCATCGCTGCGAAAAACCTCCGTACACGGCGCGACATCTCTGCAATATAGGTGTGAAGCCTCGCCTTGGCAATTCGTTGTCGATGACGCGCTGCCGCAAGCAGCATCGCGTAGGCGCTTTGCCGACGCGACATTGCGCGTTTGCCTGCTATGGCCGGTGGCCACGATTCCCCATGATCGCTGCGAGCTACGCAGGATGCGATTTCCAGTCGTCGAATGACCAGAAAGCGGAGAATGTGATGCGAACGATTGTGATTGCGATTGTGTGTGCGGGCGTCGCTGCGGGGCTGATGGCGTGCGACAGCAAGCCCCCGACCGCAGCGTCTCCATCCACGTCCTCTGCCGCAGAGGCACCATCGCCGTCGTCGACCGCTGGCGCCCCGCCTGCGGTCACGACCGCGCCTGCCGATGCGCCGAAGGGCAGCATGACGAGCCACCCCGCCGAGGCGGGCAGCGCGCTCGGCGGCACCGCACCCGGTAACGTCACGGAACCCGCTGCGGCGAAGGCCGGTGGTTCCACCACGACCGGTGGTGCCCCCGAGCCCACGGGTGGCGACGGGTCCAGCGCCGCCGCCAAGTCGGCCAGCGACGCCAAAGCCACGGAGTAGCCACCAACGCAGCATCGGTAGCCACCACGGCGGCAGCGGCCAGCTCGCGTTGGCCACGGCGTTCTTCGGTAACATGAAGGTGCGGCGCCTGCCGCTGGCGTGACGCGCGTCCGCGTGCGTGCTCGTCATCGAGCAATGCCTGACGCAATGGGTCGACGTGGTCGGAGGATGGTTGCCTGACGAAGAAGCGGATCCTCGAGGTTCGCAGCGCGCGCCGGACTGGAAGCGTGAGGCATTGGCGGGCGCCGTGGGCGCCCTTCTCCTGTTCGCGATCGCGGTGCCGGTCGGCGCCCTCGCATTCGCGCCGCTGGGATCCGGCTTCACGGGTCTCGCCGCGGCAGCGGGACTCGCCGGCGCCGTCGTAGGGGGCATCGTCGGCGCCTGGCGCGGCGCCCATCCCCGGCTGCGCACCGGGCCGATGACCGCCATGGCGCTGGTGCTGGCGTCGATCCTCACCACGCTGCTCGCGGTGCCGCAGTGGCGCGAGCCCGGACCCGGGGGACTGCCGCTGGCGGTGACCGCCGCGCTCGCCGCCATGCTGGTGGGTGGCCTGTTGCAGATCGTCTTCGGCGCGTCGCGCTTGGGCGGCATCGTCGACTTCACGCCACGGCCGGTGCTTGCCGGATTCCGCAATGGCGTGGCCCTCCTGATCCTCCTCGGGCAGTTGCCGGTGCTCCTCGGCGTATCGGGCACGCTGTTCCAGTACGACCTCACGGCCCTCGCCGATGCCTGGCTGCCATGGAACCTGGTCGCCGGCCTCGTCGGCGTGCTGGCCATCATCGCGACGCGTCTTCTGGGTTCGGTGGCGCTCGCGCCGCTCGCCGGCATCCTCGCCGCCACCGGCGCGTACTACCTGCTTCGCCATGCCGGCTTCACGGGCGCGGGATCCGTGATCGGGCCGCTGCCGGGTGTGCAGGACCTCGCGGGCGTGTGGCGATGGACCGCGGCGTTGCCGGCGGAAGGCGCGCAGGCGTGGCTTGCGCTCGCCAGCGGCGCGCTGTCGATGGCCCTGGTGGGCGCCGTGCTCACGCTGCTCGCCGCGCGGGCGATCGAGGAGTCGCCGCTCGCCCGCAGCGATGGCAACGCCCTCCTGCGCGCGCAGGGCCTGGCCAACGTGAGTTGCGCGCTCGTGGGCGGCGCGCCCGTGGCGGGCTCGCTCGCGCAGTCGCAGGCCCTCGAGCGCGCGGGCAGCCGCACGCGGCTGGCGGGAATCGTCGCGTCGCTGGTGCTGGGTGGGGCGGCATTCGTGCTCCAGGATGCGATCGCCGGCATCCCGCTGGTGGCGCTCGCCGCCGTGATGGTCATGATCGCCTGGGACACGTTCGATCGCGACACGCCCGCGCTCGTGCGCGGGGTCCTGCGTCCCGGCGCGCATCGCAAGAGCCGTGTGCAGGACCTGCTCGTGGTGGCGGTGGTCACGCTCGATGCGCTGCTCTTCGGCGTGGTGGTCGGCGTGCTGACCGGCATCGTGGTGTCGGCCATCCTCTTCGTCGTGGCGAGCAGCGCCACCATCGTGCGCCGTTACACGACAGGTGCGTTCCGCCGCTCGATGCGCAAGCGCAGCGAGTTCGAGTCGCGGCGCCTCGATCACGCCGGTGCGCGCATCGCGCTCTTCGAGCTGCAGGGCGCGCTCTTCTTCGGCAATGCGTCCGCGCTCGCGGAGAGCGTGCTGCGCGACGCCGCCTCGGCGCGCTTCGCGATCGTCGACCTGACGCGGGTGCACACGATCGATGCCACCGGCACGCACCTCCTGCGCCAGCTGCGCGCGCACCTGCGCAACGGCGGCGGCGAGCTGCTGCTGGCGGGGTGCCGCGAGCGCACGCAGACGCGCGCCGTGCTCACGGTGCCCGACGACGAGGATCCGTGGGCCTTCTTTCCCGACGCCGATCGCGCGCTCGAGTGGTGCGAGAACCAGGCGCTCGCCGAGCTCACGGTGGACACCACGTTCCGCGAGGAGCTGGCCTTCGACCGCATGGACCTCTGCCAGCGGCTCGATGCGCAGCAGGTGGCCGCCCTGCAGGCCCGCGCGCTGCGGGGCGTCTTCCCTTCGGGCACGCGCCTCTTCTGGCAGGGCATGCGCGGCGACGAGATCCACCTTCTCGCGCATGGGCGCGTGAGCCTGGTGCTCGAGCGCGACGATGGCCGCACGGGACGGCGCCTCGCCACTTACGGGCCGGGGATGGTGTTCGGCGAGATGGCCGTGCTCGAGTCGCGCGTGCGCACGGCCACGGCGCGATGCGATACCGACGTCGTCACCTGGCGCATCACGCGTGCCGGCCTGCGCGTCCTCGCGCAGGAGGACCCCGAGCTCGGCGTGGCGGTGTACCGGGCGCTGGCCCGCATGCTCGCGGGACGCCTGCGCGAGACCACGCGGGAGCTGCGCGACACGTCGGAGCCGTAGCCTCGCGCCGGCGGGCGACGCGTTGTCGGGGCGGCCCCCGGCGCGTGCCTGTTACGCTCGCGTCCCATGGCCCTGCGCTCCACCATCTTCAAGGCGACGCTCGCGATCGCCGACATCGACCGCGGCTACTACCGCGACCACGTGCTGCGGATCGCGCAGCATCCGTCGGAGACCGACGAGCGCATGATGGTGCGGCTGCTCGCGTTCGCGCTGCATGCCGACGACGCGCTGGAGTTCGGGCGCGGCTTGAGCGCCGACGACGAGCCGGACCTGTGGCAGCGCGACCTGACCGGCGCGATCGTCGACTGGATCGACGTGGGGCTGCCCGACGTGCGGGCGTTGCGCAAGGCGAGCGGACGCGCGCGCAACGTGCACGTGCTGGCCTACGGCGGCCGGGCGGTGGACGTGTGGTGGGGTGCGAACCGGGCCGATCTCGCGCGGCTCCCCGCGCTCGGCGTGGTGGAGGTGCCGCCGGCGGCGAGCGGTGCGCTGGCGGCGCTCGCCGATCGCGCGATGGACCTCTCCATCACCGTGCAGGACGGGCA